>NZ_JABUYD010000009.1:0-160515 GCF_014897515.1 Brevibacterium sp. FME17 | reverse complement strand
CCTGGCGGCGTAAGAGAAATCATCAACGAACTGTCTCAAAAACTTGACGAGCGCACCCAGACTCGAGAGCCAACGATGCGCCCGCCACCTGGGAATACCCTTGAACAGGGATATGCCGGGAATGAGCCGACGACGCCGAACTGAACTCAACCGCTGAATATCCAGCGTGCCCTTTCCCCAGTCCCAATCCACCATCTGGGAATCGAGACAGAACTTCCACGCCTTAACCCCAGGATCGGCAACGACGGCAGTGATGCCCTCATCAGTCAAGTCATCACAACCAATGACCAAATAGTGTTGTGGATCACTACACCATCGAACCATGGGCCCGCCCAGAGGTCGGCACCTCTAAACGCGCGTCAGGTCAAGCAACACAGGCCGTTTTCGTGAAGGTAATCTTCAGAACAGTTTGGGTAAAGTAGGGCGCATCTCTACAGTTCGCGAGGATTAGCCCTGACATTGATCGCGTCCGACTCCGTGGTCCTGAAAGCGTCTTCGCTGATACCCCTTACAGGCTCGATGCTGTCTTTGATGCTCAGGGGCGCCCAGCCGACATATCGTCGAACGACCGAGCGCAGATCGATACTGTGTTGGCTACTGATATTGGTCTCAACGCCGAAAAGGCGGGATCGTGGATGGTTGCCGGCTACCTCGATGACTCCGATGACATGGACAACCGCCCCCACGATGCGATCCTCAATCCGCACGCTGTACGCGATGCCGAGGCTGTCAGGCTCGGTCAACCCCACGCAGATGGGCGCAATGGCGAACAGTGGTCGCAGATGCGTGAGTTCATCCGCAATTGAGACTCCGACGACAGCTACCGCCATCGTGAGGCACTCAGGATCCAGATCACCTCGGCGCGAGCTGACGAACTCAATTCCGAACGCCGGCCAGTCGATGGTCTGGCTAAAGGTGATGAGATCCGTGTCGGATCTGGGTATGAAACTTGGACGGTCACGAACATCTCCGATGACGGACAGACTGTCATCGCTCAGTCTCACGGAGGCGTGATCCGGCGCGGACCGCTTCGCGAGTTTCACCGTCAGGAGCAGGACCTCACGCTCGCCGCCACGAGTGGATTGGCCCAAGCACGGGCCGAGGTAGCCAGGCACGAATCCCAGATCGAAAGAGAGGAGTTTCCCTCGTGAGTAATCAATCCCGAGTCCAAGCAGGCATTCCTGAAGGTGGTCAATGGTCAGAATCCGCCAAGGCCAGACCAACCGTCACTGGTCTTGGCGGATTCTATGATGCCCTCGACGATCCCAGCGACCCACAGGCTCAGACCTTTACCACGAACGTATATGTCCGCGAAGGCTCGCAGTCACCGTGGGGCAAGGTCCAACACGCCGATCAGATTGCCACAGGCATCGCGTCAGTCTCGACTGCCTCCCACGGAGGAATGAAGCTATCACCAGAGCGCAACCTCAAGATCCCACGCGAGCTCCGCCAAGCCCGCGACCGCTGGTACGAGGAAGACGCACAGTGGGCTGTCGTTGCTAAGACATTCCCAGAGGAGTTCGACGATCGACAAGTCGAAATGGCGGATCGGTCCTTGCGATATTGGTCACCGAACGAATACGAGTCGGCCTACGGTGAACACGTCCCCGACAACGAACGCAGCCCCGAGTTCCGAGCCGATGATGATCCTGACAAGATCCGACTCTATGGAACGCGCGCCGAGCGGGAGGCCAAAGCTGATGAGTCAGCTCTCAAGCGCGACGCCGAAGCTGAGACTCATCGGGCCCGCCCGAAATATGCCGGGTTCACGCCTAAACTCACGACCAAGCAGGCACAGAAGTTGTTGCGCACTGGCGTCAACATTGATGGCACATCGAAGTCGCTGTATGCAGTCATCAGCGAAGGAGTCCCAGGCAAGGTCGCGTATTTCAACGGACGTAAGGTCGAGCACTACATCGAACACCCGACTGAACCTGACCGAGTCATCCCGATCAGCAAGCAGGTCTGGGACAAGTTCGACGCCCCGGATATC
Source organism: Brevibacterium sp. FME17 (assembly GCF_014897515.1). Classification (NCBI taxonomy): domain Bacteria; kingdom Bacillati; phylum Actinomycetota; class Actinomycetes; order Micrococcales; family Brevibacteriaceae; genus Brevibacterium; species Brevibacterium sp. FME17. Next base: position 158,522 of record NZ_JABUYD010000009.1, on the reverse strand, counting down.
CGAACTCCACGCGAGAGGATCGAGCTGGATATCAGTGTGGAGCAGCACAGGGTCGACCAGCTGGAGCGTCAAGCGAAGTCGTTGTCATCAGTGTCCTACGACCGCGGACTCCAGCCTCACGACGAGCTGAGAGAAGCCACCGCCAGGGTCAACGAGCTCCGAGAGCAGAGAGACTCGCTGTCCGACTAGTTCTGAGCCGCGTAGGCCACATAGCCCCTGTTCACGTGAAAAACCGCCTGATTCTGTCTCATGTCAGGCGGTTTTGCTATTGTCTGCACACGTGCGGCGGATTAGACCTGAATCAGACTCGATGGCGGCCTCAGCGCTCTTGCTGGCCGTGCTTGTCGCTGTGGCCTCATTTGCTGTCTCTTTCACTGGACTCAATGCCGCTGCCGGTTGGGCAGGAATCCCGCGCCCGTTGCGCCCGGCCGTACCGATCGTCGTTGATCTCTCAATCCTCGTCCTCACGGTCGCAGCTGTCGTTGCCAGAGCACGAGGCGAAGATGTTCGGCTCGCATGGTCATCAGTAGGATTCTTCACTGTCGTATCGATGGTCACCAACGCCACTCACGCACTCAGCGATGGAAATTCAACGGCGACGACGTTTCCTGCTCTCGTCGTTGGATCGTTCATCGCCAGTCTCATGCCCTTGGCCTGCCTCATATCCACTCACACGGCGGTATCAGTTGCCGTGGCTCCCCCGCAAGGCTCCAAGGCCGCACGGCGCCGTGCCGAACGTGCCCGAGTCGACCAATCAACTCTGCTTGCCCCTGAACCTTCTCCAGCGTCCACGGTGGCCGCAATGGGTTCGCCGCGCAAGGCACCGGCCATCAAGGCCGCGGCTGATTCGTCCAGACCCGTTGATGTCGATGTTGTCGTCGAAATGAAACAGGCCGGCAAATCTCACCGGGAGATCGCCGACACCCTGGGCACCTCGAAATCGACCATCCAGAGGCTATTGTCGAAGTCGGTCGTTGCATAGATACGGTGAGCCAGGACTAGAGGAAAATCCCCCATGCGAGTGCACCAACGATGACGGCTCCCACAAGCCACACCCATGGGCTGCCAAAGTTGATGGTCCAGCCCCACCCGTAGCGCTTGGGAATGAGCGGCGCCGGGTCTTCCTTTGAGGTGTAGAGCAGCCCAAGCTTCCAGTTCTTGTCATCCGATCGGAGTCCGTCGCGATCAACGTCATGTGCCATACAGCTGGTAGTCCTTCCACTGTGTCCGGCAGACAGTCACCGGAGAGTCCTGCCGCCACCCTTTCAGATGGCGACTCACTACTGCAACAGTGTGACTGCCAGACCTTCTAGCTGCCGTTGAGGATGCTGTCGAGGAATGCCGACGCGTCATCCGACTGAGCAGCAGCACCAGGATCCACCGGCTCATTGTTGTCGCCCCAGATGCCGTTGAGAGCTTGCAACGTCTCGAAATCGGCACCGGGACGAAGGTGAGAGTACCTGTTGAGCGTGATCGTTGTGTCAGTGTGCCCGAGGCGCTGAGCGACCTTAATGGGGTCGACACCGGCCGCCACCAAGACGCTGGCGTGATAGTGGCGGAATGAGTGGCAGCGAATCGTCGAATTGACGTCAACATCTTTTCGCTCGACTGTCGGGATGAGGTACTTCGAAGTGAAGCCGAGGTAGCTCATTTTCCCTCCGCGCTTCATCGTGAACATGTGATCGTCGAGTGAGCGCAGCTTCACGTGGTTGACCAGCGCTTCTGCCAGGTCATCGTCGAGCGCGATGCTGCGATCGGCTGCCGGCGTCTTCGGCGGTCCGGGGTGACGACCCTTGCCCGTGCCTTTCATTGCTTTCGACACCCGAATGTAGGTCACGCCGTTGCGGTGGTAGAGGTCCGAGCACAGGAGCGCTTCACTCTCCGACCAGCGCAGGCCGGTACCTGCCAGAGTGCGAATGAGAAGCGAGAAGTGAGGGTCGATCGCTTTCATGATGGCGTCGATGTCGCGCTGAGCAATGATGGGCGGCTCGGTCTTGATCAGAGTCGGCAGTCTTACGCCAGTGCAGGGGTTGGCCTGAACGCGGCGATCTTGGACAGCCAAGTTAAATGCGGCCGAGACGATGGTGAAGATATTGCGAATGGTCTTCGGCGAGAGTTTCTTCGCCAACAGTGTCTTCACGTACTTGCGCAGGTCTTTGGCCTCGACGCTCGCTGCCGACTTCCAACCGATCTCATTCGTGATGTGGTTGCGTTGAAGCGCCTGATAGTCCTTGAGTGTTCGTGAGTCACCACGCGACTGAAAGGCAATGTATTCGGTGACGAGATCTTCGATGGTTTCGTCTTGAGACTGAGCCGCGTTCCACCGGCGTCCGGCTTCGATGACGTCAGAACCAGTCTCATCGAGCATGGTCTTCCACATTCGAGCTTCAGCTTCTGTATCGAATGTCATCGACGCTTTGTCCCGAGAACCAGGCTTACGCCAATCGACGCGCCACTTGTTTGCCTTCGTCGTGGAGTACTTTCGGATGCTTGCCATGCCCCGATCATACGGGTTTCATGCGGCCAAAATCCGAATCCATGCGGCCAAATCACCTTCTCGGTGACGTTTGCCCTGGTGAGAGGGCTAAAACTTGGAGGGGATGACGGGAATCGAACCCGCACCATCAGTTTGGAAGACTGAGGCTCTACCATTGAGCTACATCCCCGTGTTGCGTTAATGACTATAGTCGACATCCGCACCGGCCGCCAAATCGACCGAAGATGAGCTGAGTCACACCGCCTACTGCAACTTCACGTGCCGCCTGTGACCTGAATCCCATTCGCAATGAGGGGCCGAATCGATGTGCATCTTGACCCCTGCCTGTGGTTAGATTGTCTACGTCGCGGGATGTGGCGCAGCTTGGTAGCGCATCTGTTTTGGGAACAGAGGGTCGCAGGTTCAAATCCTGTCATCCCGACGATGGTGAAGCCGTTCGGACTGAATGTCCGGGCGGCTTTCTTCGTACCATTGCCGGATGCTCCTCGTGCTGAACTCAGTCTCATGATTCTTTCGCCTCCCATCTTTCCTCAGCACAGGGGACAATGGGAGGGCAGGCTCGCAGATTGCCGAGGCCGAAAGGTGCGCCGCCGATGCCGATCCGACGACACGACAGACCCGTCCTACACAAGGTGCCACCACACCCGGGTGCGCAACACTTCGCGCCACGGATCGGAGACCGAGCTGCAGGCACCGCTCGTAGACGCGCCGCTATCGCGATGACCCTCGCGATGACACTCGTGCTGGCGCTGAGTGGCTGCGGCTCCGATCAGGGAGATTCGCCCCACACGGGTTCGCCCTCGGCAAGCTCGGCGGCTCCCACTTCGCAGAACGGCAACGGGGCCGATGAGGACAGTCGGCCCGATGCCCAATCGGAGGTAGTGGCGCAGAATCTGGAGGCCCCATGGTCGGTTGCCTTCTATGAGAAAACGGCTCTGGTCAGTGAACGGGATTCCGCTCGGATCCTCGAAATCGACTCTCAGCGCCCCGCAGACGTCCGGGAGGTCGCCACGGTTGCGGGCGTCTCCGCCTCGGGTGAGGGTGGTCTCCTAGGGCTCACCGTGCACGATGACAGCCTCTATGCGTACTTCACCGCCGAATCGGACAACCGAATCCAGCGCTTTCCGATCACGCGCGGTTCCGATGGGATCGAACTCGGCTCGCCGGAGACGATCGTCGACGGCATCGCCAAAGCCGGATTCCACAACGGTGGGCGCATGGCATTCGGCCCGGACGGGATGCTCTATGCAACGGTCGGCGACGCCGGCGACCAGAGTGCCGCACAGGATCGTGAGTCGCTCTCAGGTTCGATCCTGCGGCTGGAACCTGACGGCAGTGTGCCCGAGGACAACCCCTTCGACGATTCCCTCGTCTACTCCTATGGGCACCGCAATCCGCAGGGATTGGCCTGGGACGAGGACGGCACCATGTATGCCAGCGAGTTCGGCCAGGACACCTGGGATGAGCTCAACATCATCGAGGCCGGCGGCAACTACGGCTGGCCGGAGGTCGAAGGGATCGCCGGAGGCTCCGCGGACGGAGACAGCAACGACGATCAGGCAGACTTCATCGACCCGGTGCAGCAGTGGCGCCCGGACGAGGCGAGTCCGAGTGGGATCGCCGTCAGCGACGGTTCCATCTTCATCGCCAATCTACGCGGAGAGATCCTGCGGACAGTCCCCACAGCGGATGTCTCCGACGCCGAGCTTGCCTACGCCGGAGAGTTCGGCCGCCTGCGCGATGTCGTGACGACACCGAGTGGCGAGGTCTGGATCCTGACAAACAACACGGACGGGCGCGGCGATCCGGCCGACGGCGACGACCGGATCCTCCGCATTCCCTCCGACCTCAGCGCTGGAAGTCGATGACCTGCCGCACGACGGTGCCGTCGGCCAGGGCGTCGAAGGCCGCGTTGAGGTCCTCGAGACCGATGGTGTCGGAGACCAATTCCTCGACCGGCAGCTTCCCCTCACGCCACAGGTCTGCGTAGACCGGGATGTCACGGCTGGGCACCGCCGACCCCAGATAGGATCCGATGACGGTGCGTGCCTCAGCCGTGAGCGTCACCGGTGTGATATGTGACTGGGCATCGGGTGCGGGCAGTCCCACTGTGACGGTCGTCCCGCCGACTGCTGTCGCGGAGAACGCGGTTTCGAATGCGCGCGGATGGCCGACGCATTCGATGACAATCGGGGCCCGTCGCTGGCCCAGCTGCTCGGGAGTGTAGACCTCGGCGGCACCGAGTTCCTTGGCGCGGACCAATTTGTCGGGGTTCGCATCGACCCCGATCACGCCCGCAGTCTCGATGGACAGCGCTGTGATCAGAGCGGCCATACCGACTCCGCCGAGGCCGACGATCATGATCTCATCCTCGGGCCCCGGAGCTCCCGCATTGAGCACCGCTCCCCCGCCGGTGAGCACCGCGCAGCCGAGAACGGCCGCGATCGATGCGGGGACGTCGGAGGCCACCGGAACGACGGAGGCGCGATTGACCACGGCATGAGAGGCGAAGACCGATGCGCCGAGGTGGTGCAGCACCTCGGCGCCCGAATCGTCGTGCAACCGGACTTTGTGTCCGTCGAACGGCAGCGTTCCCGCCCCATTCGTCGCGCTGCCCGGTGTGCACGGGAGTTTGCCCTCGGTGCGGCAGTTCGCACATTGCCCGCAGCGAGGCAGGAAGACGGTCACGACCTGATCGCCGATCTCCAGATCATCGATACCTTCGCCGAGCTGCTCGACGATGCCGGCGCCTTCGTGTCCGAGCAGCATCGGCAGGGGTCGCGGGCGGTTGCCGTCGACGACGGACAGATCGGAATGGCACACCCCGGCAGCAGTCAGGCGAATGAGCACCTCACCGGGGCCGGGCCCATCGAGTTCGAGATCTTCGATCGACATCGGCTGCGTCTTCGCGAAGGGGCGCGCAGCGCCCATGTCCCGAAGCACGGCTCCACGGATCTTCACAGCGCCTCCCCTATCGTCACAGCGATTCCTTGTCGGGCGTCACAGTGCCGCCTGGCCCTCGGACTCGTAGGCGTCCATGATCCGAATCCGGCGTTCGTGACGCTCTTCGCCGGAGAAAGGCTCCGCCAGGAAGGCATCGACGATGGCCAGGGAATCGTCTTGCGAATGCTGTCGGGCACCCACGGATACGATCTGGGCGTTGTTGTGCTCGCGGGCGAGTTTGGCGATCTCCGGGTTCCACGCCAGCGCCGTGCGGGCGCCTTTGACCTTGTTCGCAGCGATCTGTTCGCCGTTGCCCGATCCCCCGATCACCACGCCGAGGGCTTCCACGCCCGCGGCCTGATCGTCGACGACGGCCTGGGCCGCAGCGATGCAGAATGCGGGATAGTCATCTTGTGCGTCGTATTCGAGCGCCCCGTGGTCGACGACCTCATAGCCCGCCTCGCCGAGGTGGGCCTTGAGAACCTCTTTGAATTCGAATCCTGCGTGGTCTGTGCCGAGGTGAACCTTCATATGATCATTCCTTCGAGTTGTCCGATACCGCGTGTCCGGGAAAATCGGGGCATGGGGTGGAGCATGTTGTCAGTGCGGTCTGGTGCCGGTGGTGACTCGGGTGAGAACCGGTGGTGACTCAGATGAGAACCGTGTCTCAGTCGAAGATCGGATCCTGATTGCGTGTGCGCTTGAGTTCGAAGAATCCTGGTGTCGAGGCGACCGCGAGGACTCCGTCGAAGAGGCGACCCGCGTCCTCTCCCTTCGGCGCCGGCGTGACGACGGGACCGAAGAAGGCGGTCCCGGCCACACGGCAGATGGGCGTGCCCACCTCGTCGCCGACGAGGGCCAGAGCTTCATCATGCGATTCCTGCAGTGCGGCGTCGTAGTCATCGCGTTCGCCGTACTTCATCAGATCCGCAGGCAGTCCTACCTCCTCGAGAGCTTCGGAGACAGCTTTCTCGAAGTCCTTCTCTCCACCGGGGTGGACCCGGGTGCCAATCGCGGTGTAGAGGGGTTCGGCGATCCCCTCACCGTGTTCGGCGATGGCAGCGGTGACGATGCGCATCGGGGCCAGCGCGCGATTCATGAGCTCCCGATAGTCGGCAGGAATGTCCTTATCCCGGTTGAGGATGTTCAGGCTCATGACGTGGAATTTCACATCGATGTCGCGGACCTTGGCGACTTCGAGGCCCCAGCGCGACGTCATCCATGCCCACGGGCAGGCCGTGTCGAACCACAGGTCAAGTGTCTCTCTGCTCAATTTCACTCCTCGTTAGGGTGGGCACCGGCACGGGCGAAACGCCCGCAATGTCCGAGGCCAATTTATCAAGCCTTGGCACCGAAGAGGAATGCGTCCATGAAAGAATGGCGAAGTACACCCGGACCCGAAGCGGAGGTCACCTCAAAGTGCCCCAATATAACCTCACTCGCGAGGAAGCTCGCAGACGTTCATCCCTCGTCGACGTCTCGAGCTACGAGAACACCCTGATTCTCTCCGGAGAGGGTGAGAGCTTCCGGGTTCGCTCCCGCATCCGCTTCACCGCAACGCCGGAGTCCACCACCTTCATCGATGCCATCACCGCCAGCGTCGAACGCATCCGGCTCAACGGACTCGATCTCGAGATCGCCGAGGTCGTCTCTGCCTCCCGGATCACCTTGCCCGGCCTCGCCGCTGAGAACGAGCTCATCATCGATGCTCACTTCTACTACATGAATACCGGTGAGGGCCTGCACCGTTTCGTCGATCCCATCGACGGTGAGGTCTACCTTTATTCACAGTTCGAGGTTCCCGACGCCAGACGCGTCTTCCCTGTCTTCGAACAGCCCGATCTCAAGGCCCCGTTCTCCTTCACCGTCGTGGCCCCTGCACGCTGGGCCATGGTGTCGAACTCCCCCACTCCGGCTCCCGGTGATCCCAGCGAAGTCTTCACCGAGCTCGACGAAGCCCCGATCGACGACACCGCGGTATGGCAGTTCGCCCCGACAACTCCGATCTCCTCCTACATAACTGCCATCGTGGCCGGACCCTACCGCAGTGTGCATTCAGAGCTGATCTCCTCCGACGGCTCACCCGTCCCGCTGGGCCTGTACTGCCGCGAGTCGCTCTTCGAACACCTCGATGCGGAGAACCTCTTCGCCATCACACGAGCAGGGTTCGAGTTCTACGAACGCGAGTTCGGTGTGTCCTATCCGTTCGAGAAATACGATCAGCTCTTCGTTCCCGAGTTCAATGCCGGTGCGATGGAAAACGCCGGCGCCGTGACCATTCTGGAGAACTACGTCTTCAGATCACGACCCACAGAGGCCCTTGTGGAGCGACGTGCTGTGACCGTGCTCCATGAGTTGGCGCACATGTGGTTCGGAGATCTGGTCACCATGAAATGGTGGAACGACCTGTGGCTCAACGAGTCCTTCGCCGAGTTCATGTCGACGCTGGCCACAGCCGAAGCCACCGAGTACTCCGACGCATGGACGACGTTCGCCACGATTGAGAAGTCGTGGGCCTACCGACAAGATCAGCTGCCGAGCACACACCCGATCGTCGCCAGCATCGAAGACCTGGCAGATGTCGAGGTCAACTTCGACGGCATCACCTACGCCAAGGGCGCTTCGGTGCTCAAACAGTTGGTGGCGTGGGTCGGTCGCGATGAGTTCTTCTCCGGGCTCAAACGCTATTTCGACAAACATGCGTGGTCGAACACAGAGCTGCCGGACCTCCTCGGTGAGCTCGAGGCGACCAGCGGACGAGACCTCGCCACCTGGTCGAAATTGTGGCTCGAGGAATCCGGAGTCAACCTCATCGAAGCCGAGGTCGACACCGCAACCGATGATGACACCGAGGTGGTGTCCGAGCTGCGCGTGACTCAGAAGCCCTGGATCATCGAAGGGCAGCCGGTTCCGTCGCTGCGTCCCCACCGTCTGGCCATCGGGTTCTACTCCGACAACGGACTGGGCCGACTGGTTCGGACCCACAGCTTCCCACTCGACATCGATTCGGAGTCGACCATCGTCGAGGAAGCTCGCGGTCTGCCGAAACCCGACGCCATCATCGTCAATGACGAGGACCTGACCTATGCGAAGGTCCGTTTCGATACCGAGAGCATGGACCTCGCATCCAAGCGTCTCGGTGACTTCGATGACTCCCTGACTCAGCTGCTCATCCTCGGCACTCTCTGGGACACTGTCCGCGACGGTCAGCGCCCGGTCCAGGACTACATCACCACGGTCTTGGACAACTGTGCGTCCGTGACACATTCCTCGGGACTGCTCACCCAGATGCGTCAACTCGACGCCGCTGTCGGAACCTATCTGGTCCCCGCGGCACGAGCAGAGGCTCATGCTGCTGTCGCCGACCGGTTCACACAGCTTCTCGACGCGGTTCCTGGCGGTACTGACCAGGCGTTCCAGTTCCTCCGCGGGTTCATCAAGCATGCGTCGACTCAAACGCAGATCTCAGTGCTGCAATCCTGGTTGGATGCGGCCGGTGACACGGTCTACGGAATCACCATCGACACCGATCTCACCTGGGAGATCATCATCGCACTCGCGGCACACGATGCGATCGACGACTCAGCAATCGAGGCCATGGCCAAAACGGACCCTTCGGCAACCGGAGCACGTCAGGCGGCGACGGCGCGCAGCGCACGCCCCACCTCGGCGGCGAAGTCGAAGGCATTCACTCGCATTCTCGACGAAGCCGACCTTCCGAACTCTGAACTCAGTGCTCTGGCTCTGGGCTTCGCCTCCGGTCTGCAGACGGACACCGGTGCGATCCTCGCCTCAGAAGCCCCCTTGCGAGACTTCTCCACCGAATACTTCCAGCGGGTCTCAGGATGGTGGGAGACCCGGACCCTGGAGATGGCACAGACCATGACGTTGCGACTGTTCCCCCCGGTCAGCGAGCACACCGTCAAGGCCACCCAGACATGGCTGAGCGATCATCCAGCGGCCCCCAAAGGACTGGTGCGCCTGATGCGGGAGAATCTTGCCGACGCCCAGCGGGCGCTGACCGCTCAGGAAGTGTCCAGCAATTCCAAGGGCACATTGACCTTCGGCAGTTAGGCTCGTGGCATCATGACTTTCGATGCTTTGCAGAACGACCTCTTGTCCGCACCCAAGATCGATTGGGACTTTCTCCTCGACGCTCCGCTGCGGATCGTCATCATCATCATCATCGCGATCGGGCTGAACATAGTGATGCGCTTGTTCATCCGACGATTCTCCACCGCGGTGGCCAAGGGCACCGTCGGCAGCGAGAAGGCGGAAGGGCACGGCAGCGGCAAGTTCTCGAGCTCTGTCATCGAGTCGCAGCGCACCGGCATCGAACCGGTCATCATCCGTGAACGTCGTGCTCAGCGTGCGAAGACCGTGGGGCGAATGCTGTCGTCGGTGACGACGATCATCATCAGCGTCATCGCCGTGCTCATGGTCCTTGACCAATTGAACTTCAACATCGCACCTATTCTGGCCTCAGCGGGCATCGTCGGTGTGGCACTGGCCTTCGGTGCCCAGGAACTCGTCAAGGACTACCTGTCCGGGTTCTTCATGGTCATCGAGGACCAGTACGGCATCGGAGACACCGTGGACCTGGGCGAAGCCGTCGGCGAGGTCGAGGACTTCGGTCTGCGCAAGACAGCGGTACGTGACCTCACGGGAACTCTCTGGCATGTGCGCAACGGCGAGATCATGCGCGTCGGCAACCTGTCGCAGGGATGGGCGCGTGCCGTCCTCGAGATCCCGGTCAACTACTCCACCGCAATGGACACCTACCGAGAGATCACCGAATCGGTGACGAACTCCATGCTGAAGGACAAAGAACTGGCATCCGCCATTCTCGAACGTCCCGAGATCGCAGGAGTCCAGTCCCTGTCAGCCGAGTACAGGGTCATCCGAACAATGATCAAAACCAAGCCCAACCTGCAGTGGATGGTCGAACGTGCCTTCCGTGCGGAACTCACGCACGAGTTCGACACGCGCGGCATCACTATCCCGATCATTCAGGAGACCATGCTCCGGACCCTGCCGGACACCTCCGATGCTCCCGGACCCGCCACGACGGGTGCGGCCCGCGATTCCGCTCGCCCCTCGGCTGCGGACCGGAGGAACAGCGACGAGTCGCCGTCACCGTTGCCCAGCGACGATGAGATCCGGGCGACGACCGATGAAGCCGGATCCGACACCACAGACGGAGAGAATTGACCATGACGCAGACATCGAACGAGACGATCTTCGACGCCGTCGGTGGCCATCCCACCTTCACCCGGCTCATCGATGTCTTCTACGATCATGTGGATCGGGATGAAGTGCTCATTGCCATGTACCCGGAAGGGCACGACCTGACAGGAGCCAAGCACCGCCTGCAGATGTTCCTGGAACAGTACTTCGGTGGTCCCACGACCTACCAACAGGAACGGGGGCACCCCCGGCTGCGGATGCGCCACTTTCCCTTCCCCGTCGACTTCGACGCACGTGACCGGTGGCTGGCCTCGATGCGGGCAGCTCTCGATGATGTGGCGCTCCCACCGCTCTATGACGAGATCTTCTGGGACTATTTCCAGCGGGCGGCCACGGCTATGGTCAACACGAACAGCAACCCGGTCTGAGAGACCGGCACTGACCGGTCAGGTGCGGGCAGTCAGCTCTGACCGGTCAGGTGTGCTCGGTCAGCTGTGATCGGTCAGTTGTGGGCCAGCACAGCTGTGGGCTCGCACCGCTGAGGGGTTCATCGTGCCCGGGTGAGCAGATGCCCGCCCGGCGTCGAAATTCGCAGCCATCCAGAGCTCGCGAAGACATCGTATTCCTCGTTCTCCGCAGCCGAGGCAGTCTCCGCTTCAGGTACGAACCGAAGTGCACTCGCCGCGAACCCGAGCCCACCGGGCAGCTCGGTGCCCCCTGTCGCGGTCATCGGCTTCGACCACACCCGCGATCGCATTGCTTTGACCGCATGCGAGCCGGCACCCTCAGGGGCGCCGTCGCTGATCTCTGCAACCCCCGCCTCGGCGGCGGAGCGCAGGACATCACCGGCGATTCTGTCGTGGGCAGTCCATTGTCCCTTTGGGGGCGCTATCCCGGTCCAGGACACCAGCACCGAGTTCGGCGGCACCGGCAGGCGTGTGGCATTCTCTGCTCTGGCGAACCGGTCCTTGAGGTTGGCCAAGGGAACGACCTCGTCGAGTCCATCCATTTCAGGGCCGTTGAGACGCAGCATGCGCATCGCTAACACCAGTGGTGTGGAGTCACCGATCCCATGCGGATACAAGGGGGCAATGGTGACGACAAGTACGGTCGATGACACGTGCAGGCGCATGGCTCCATCGGGATCCAATTTGTGAGCCAAAGAGGTGAACGCGGCCAGGTCCTTCATCGCCAGCGGATCGGCGATCTCAAGTTCGGTCATCGGCGACGCCCCCGCATCGGTACGGCAGGCCGAATGACGTCTTCCATTGCTGCTGTCTCCTCCTGGCTCATGCGCCGTGGTCGGGAACTGGTTCGGTCTACGAAGACGATGACCGTCTCTGCCAGCGTATAGGCGACCGCGCCGTCGGGTTCGGCGATGACGTAACCGATGGTCACAGACGCCGGTTTGACCTCGCTGATGACCAAGTCGATGGCGATGGGTCCCGCGCGGTAGAGAATCGGCCGACGATATTCGATCGCATGCGAGGCCACGAGCAACTCAGTGGTCTCCGAGGCTGCGCCGAAGATCGGGGGGATCCTAATTCCCGATATGGTGTCCGTTATTCCGAACTGCCCAGGCGTTGTGGGTGCGTCCACACTGTGTGTCGGTGACCCCAGTGCTCGGACACGCGCCTCTTCGAGCAGGCGCAGCTGGGTGACATTGTTGACGTGACCGTAGGCATCCATGTCACCCCATCTCAGCTCCAGCAGTACTCGCGTGAATTCGTCCAGCAGGGGGTTTGTGGTGCCATTGTGCATATGACCCATCATGCCACTTTCACTGCGGCAGTGACGGCCACGATAGAATCATGAACACACGCACGAGATTCATTGTCGCAGGCTGGAGGCCCATATGAGCGATGTAGAACCCACGACTGCAGAGGCGAACATCGACACCTTGCGCAGAGTGCTCGAACTCGAGAGCCTGAGCTTCACCTCGGATTCCCGAGAGAGCGACTATTTCGTCGGACAGAACCAATACAAACCCGACGGACGTGTCTTCGGCGGTCAGGTGGTGGCGCAGTCCGTTGTGGCTGCAGCAGCGACCCTGCCCGATGAACGCCTCATCCATTCACTTCACGGGTACTTCCTGCGCGCCGGGGATGTCAGCGAACCGATTGAGTTCGGTGTCGAACGACTCCGTGACGGACGCTCGTTCTCTGCCCGTCGTGTCCACGCCTATCAGAAGGGTGCGCCGATCCTGTCCCTGATCGCCTCGTTCCAGGTCGAACAGGAGGGCCTTGAACACGCTGAGGCCATGCCGTCCGGCCTGCCTGGACCGCTGGAGTGCCCGGAACTGCGCGAGATCCTGGCAGGACAGAACACACCTCAGGTCACCGAATGGCTGAATAAACGCCCTTTCGAGATTCGCCCAGTGGAGGAATCCCTGTACAGCTTGACCACCGATGATCGACAGCGCGAACAGCAGCACGTATGGTTCCGTGCCAGTTCGACCTTCGGCGATGATCCTGTACTCAATGCGGCGGCTCTGGCCTATGCCAGCGATTTCAACCTGTTGGAACCGGTGCTGCGCCGTCAGGGGCTGAGCTGGACGAGCCCGGGGCTACGGGTCGCGAGCCTGGATCATGCCATGTGGTGGCATCGTCGGGTCAGAGTCGATGAGTGGATGCTCTACGTTCAGGAATCGCCTGCAGCCCAGGGCGGCCGCGGTCTCGGGTACGGGCGCATCTTCGCCCAGACCGGCGAGTTGCTGGCCACAGTGGCGCAGGAGGGCATGGTCCGAATCAAGGCAACTCAGTGAACCAAGACACCGCGATGATCGAGATCCTCGGGAAGATCATCTCTCGACTGGTCAACGTCGCTCTCTTCATCATCATCACCATCCTTGCCCTGGTCTTCATTCGTGAAGGCGCAGACATGAACCTGGCCCTGATTGCGCTGATATCGATCATGATCGGGATCGTCGGCACCATCGTGTTGAGATATCTGTTGAAGCTTGTGCTGCGCATCGGCAATCTGTTCTCACCAGATCAGCATCAGCCGCCTGAAAGCTGATGCCCCCGCCAATAGCTGATGCCCCGGTCGACGACCGGGGCATCAGCTATTGGTATTCGGCTCTGTGCGCTGCGCTGACTGCACGCAGAGCACAGAACTCAATCAGTCACGGGTAAGGCGACGGTGGGTCACACGGTGAGGGCGAGCTGCGTCTTCACCGAGGCGGTCGACCTTGTTCTCCTCGTAGGACTCGAAGTTGCCTTCGAACCAATACCAGTTCGCAGGATTGTCTTCTGTGCCCTCCCACGCAAGGATGTGGGTCGCCACCCGGTCGAGGAACCAACGGTCGTGCGAGACGACCACGGCACAGCCGGGGAACTCGAGGAGGGCGTTTTCCAATGAACCCAAGGTTTCGACGTCGAGGTCGTTAGTCGGCTCATCGAGCAGCAGCAGGTTTCCGCCCTGTTTGAGTGTCAACGCCAGGTTGAGGCGGTTGCGCTCACCACCGGAGAGCACGCCGGCCTTCTTCTGCTGATCGGGACCCTTGAAACCGAAGGCGGAGACATATGCTCGTGAAGGCATCTCAACATTGCCCACCTGGATGAAGTCGAGTCCATCGGAGACGACCTCCCACAGATTCTTGTTCGAGTCGATACCGCCACGCGACTGGTCGACATATGAAGTCTTAACGCTGTCGCCGATCTTGAGATCTCCGCCGTCGAGCTCTTCCTGCCCGACGATGGTCTTGAACAGAGTCGACTTGCCGACACCGTTGGGGCCGATGACACCGACGATGCCGTTGCGCGGCAGGGAGAAGCTGAGACCGTCGATGAGGAGACGACCGTCGAAGCCCTTCTGCAGTTTGGAAGCCTCGATGACAATGTCGCCGAGGCGAGGACCGGCAGGAATCTGAATCTCTTCGAAATCCAGCTTCTTGGTCTTCTCGGCTTCTGCGGCCATCTCTTCATACCGAGCCAGACGAGCCTTCGACTTCGTCTGTTTGGCCTTCGGGTTCGACCGGACCCACTCGAGTTCGTCTTTGAGGCGCTTCGACAGCTTCGCGTCCTTCTTGCCCGCGACCTGCAGACGTTCCTGCTTCTTCTCCAGGTAGGTCGAGTAGTTGCCCTCGTAGGGGTAGAGGTGTCCGCGATCGATCTCGGCGATCCATTCGGCAACGTGGTCGAGGAAGTACCTATCGTGAGTGATCGCGATGACGGCGCCGGGGTAGGACCGCAGGTGCTGCTCCAACCACAGCACGGACTCGGCGTCCAGGTGGTTTGTGGGCTCATCGAGCAGGAGCAGATCGGGCTTTTCGAGGAGCAGCTTGCACAGCGCCACGCGGCGGCGCTCACCACCGGAGAGCACACTGACTTCGGCTTCTGGCGGTGGGCAGCGCAGAGCGTCCATCGCCTGCTCCAGCTGAGAGTCCAGATCCCAGGCATCGGCAGCATCGATGGCTTCCTGTAGCTTGCCCATCTCTTCCATCAGGGAATCGAAGTCCGCGTCAGGGTTGGCCATCTCCTCTGAGATGGCGTTGAAACGGTCAAGCTTGGCTTTGATCTCACCGACGCCCTCTTCGACGTTGCCGAGGACAGTCTTGTCCTCGTTCAGGGGCGGCTCCTGCAACAGGATGCCCACGGTATAACCGGGGCTGAGCCGAGCCTCACCGTTGGAAGGCTGTTCGAGCCCGGCCATGATCTTAAGGATCGTCGACTTACCGGCACCGTTCGGACCGACCATGCCGATCTTCGCTCCGGGATAGAAGGACATCGACACGTCATCGAGAATGACTTTGTCGCCGTGCGCTTTACGCGCCTTGTGAAGGGTGTAAATGAATTCGGCCATAATAACCTCAGGTTATCGGTTCGGCACGCTCAAGTGCCAATTTGACCACTCCCTGTGGCGCTGCGTTCAGCCGCCGCCCAGGGACGGTGCTTCACCGGATGATGAGCCCTCGGAGGAGCCGCCTGCTGACGAGGAACCTTCGGTTGAGGATCCCTCTGACGTAGAGCCATCTGATGATGTCCCCTGCGAGGAGGTGTCTTCCGATCCCCCGTCAGGCGATGGGCTTTCAGACGGACCGTCCTTGCCGTTGATGTCCTCGCCAGGCATGTGCCCGGCCCCGTTGGAGTCGCCGTCCTTCTCACGTTTGTCTCCTTCAGGTGCTTTGACACCCTTCGGACGTTCGACTTCGCCGAACAGACATGACCCCGTCGACTCGGTCGGCGGCATCAGATCCGCGTTTGCCTTACCCTTCCGAATCTCGCCGATGACGCACCCTTTGGCGGTCTTCACACCGAACATCTTCGAGGGAACATCATTGCCCAACGGCGAGTCATCGATGGTGGCTTCGAGCTGCTTCGGCTCATAGCCGGCATCGATCATGGTTTTGAAGAACTTCTTCGTTGAAGGAACCTTGTCCTCGTCGCCGGTCAGCGGCTTGAGAGCTGCTACGACTTTGTCGACCTCCGCGACTGGCTTGGCCGGGGTGCGGTCCGGCGTTGGCTGAGCATCTTCACCGCCTATTCCCAGCAGTGAGCAGCCCGACAGAGAAATGGTCAGAACTCCGAGACTCAGGAGCGGAACGAGACGCATCAACAACCTCAGCAGGTGGGAACGATGAACAGTCTCACTTTAGCCGATCGTCGGCCCAATAGAGTTCAGATCTGACGTGTGCGAGTCCCAGTCTCAACTGTGATCTGTGCAATGACACAGCACCGGCCCAAGGACCCGGCTCAGAAAGGCGCCGCTGCGCTCACCGTGTCTCGCGCGATTGCGTCATCGAGGCTTCCGGAGTCTCCCCCACCTGGTTCGGACTCATCGGCGTCGGCGACCGCAGTGTCTGCGGTGTATTGTCCGGTGTCTTCTGCGTCGTCGTTGTTCGCAGATCTCAGACCGAATCTCGACCCGTCCGAGACATCGGACCCACCATTTTCAGGGCCATCCGCAAACGAGCCCCATCCCGCTTCGCTGCCTGCCGACGTCTGCTGCTGACCATCCTGTTGCTGGCCATCCTGTTGTCTGCTCACACCGCTGGCCTTCTGATAATTGGCGGTGCCATATCTCAGATCTGGGCCGATGTGCTCGGCTATGACGGTCGGAGCAATGCCTTTCTTCTCCTCCGTCGACCATTCGCGAATCTTCAGGGTTCCCTGCACGACGACGGACATTCCCTGATGGATGCTCATCGACGCATTGCTGGCCAAGGGCCCATAGCAGTCGATGCTGAACCACGAAGTCGTATCGGCGGCGTATTCTCCCGTCCCCTTGTCGAGACGCCAATGATTCACGGCCAGACGGAACGAGGCACAGGCCCTGCCCGAGGGCAGCGTCCGGCTCTGCGGATCGGCGGCAACAGTACCGCTGAGGGTGATCGGAATGATGGACATCGTGTTACCTCACTTCTGCTGAGCGTTACGTGATCGGACTTGCCGGATCACCCATCGGGGACGAATCAGCCTGAAACCGTTCGATCACGTCAACCATCATTGAGCACATCTGGCGCCGCCGTCTGCCAGGCATGAGAAATGCCCTGTGGACGGTGATTGACCGTCCACAGGGCATTCGCACATGAGTCGCCGCTCATGTGCACAGAAGTGTCAGCGCAGTGTTTCGTAGGCGCGTCGGTGTTCGTCGATCACGGCGTTGACTGGCTCAAGATAGGAACTCTGAGCCGCACTGCCCACGGCCTCGCGGAGTGTGCGATCGACGTCTCTGGCTGCCTCATCGGCTCCCTTCGCGCGTGCAGATTTAGCGATCACCGACGTCACAACAGATCCGATGATGCCTACCGCCAGGAGCCCGATGCTCACGATCCAGCTCCATCCCGGAAGTGTTCCCGGCATAACGATGGCAAGGATCGCGGTGGCGATGACACCCAACAGGCCCAGGATCGTGGCGATGAAGAAGATGATCTGCAGAATCTTGGCCACGGACCACCAGCCGGGAGTCTGCGGTTTGATATCCACAGCTGTGACGGCCGAGTCGAGGGCTTCGGAGAGCTCGGTGGTGCTCTCCTTCTCGGCTTCCGCGACTGCACTCTGCCATGGTCGCGGCATGGACGACACGGATTCTGCGATCAGTTCGTGAGCCATCAGACGCACCTGAGAGCTTTGAGCTTTGCTCGTCGCCGGCACAGACGCGCGAATCAGTTCGTCTCGGCCCTGGCCGTGTTTGGCGCCCAACGGGTCGGGAGCGTTCCGCTGCATCCATGCCAGCACCGGATATCCGGTCTTGCGATAGGCACGGCGAATGTAGTCATCGTGGACTGTCTGTGCGACGGCTTCTACACCTGCGGCGTCAGACATGGTCTCCACCAGCTTTGAGGCTCCCGGACGCTCATCAGGTGGAACCACGGGCTCGCCGAGTTCGTTCTGCATCCGTTTAGCCATGGCCTGCATATCGGCCAACAGCCTCTCAGAGGCTGCCTGCTTGGAGTCGACCGTGTCGGCCAAGATCGACCTGACCTGGGGAATCCCTTCACGGGTGAGGGCGGAGGTCATGTGCACCTTCGTGTCGGTGAGCCCGTCCTCAACGAGAAGCTGCTGCAGGTGGTCGGCGGCAGCTTTCTGCTCTTCGTCACTGAGTTTGTCGACCTGGTTGAGAACGACGACCATGTTCGAGCTGTTCTCTGCCAGTTTCGCCAGGTATTCGGAGTGAAGTGAAAAGTCAGCGTACTTCTGTGGATCAACGACCCAGAACACAACGTCGACGAGCCCCACCAGTCGATCGGATTCGACACGGTGCTTGACTGCGGTCGAATCGTGGTCAGGCAGATCGAGCAGGATCAGCCCATGGAGCTTGCGCTGATCGTCACCGTCGAGCGCCGATTCGCGCCAGGTCCGGCTGCGTTCGGGCACATGCAGCCAGTTGAGGATGTCGTTGCCGCCTTCGCCCCAGACGCATGCGGTGGGGCGCGACGTAGTCGGGCGACGAACGCCGACCCGAGCGATGTCCAGTCCGGCGACGGCGTTGAACAATGAAGATTTTCCAGACCCCGTGGAACCAGCAAAGGCCACGACGGTGAACTCCTCCCCCAAGCCGAGGCGATCCTCGGCGCGGTTGAGCAGGTTCTGTGCATCAGCGCGAACTTCGGAACTCAGTTTCTCGGGTCCCAGAGACAGGGTCTGCCGGATGCCTTCGGCCCGACGTCTGATCTCGGACTGTGCAGGATCGTTCACAATGCCACCTCAAGTCGATCACCGGAGGCGCGAAGTGCGCCCGCTTGCCGCGCCGGTACCGCGGATAGTCGTAGTACGTTGTCAAAGGGCGCACGGCAACCGCCGACGATTCCCGCCGCTGTGGTCAGGAAGCGATCCCTGATCGAGCCGATGAGATTCACGGCCTCCTGCTCACCGAAGATCGTGCCGGCGAGGCTGAGGGCGACATTCGCGTCATTGCGCGAAACGTGATTGTTCTCAGAAGAGTATTTCGGATCCCAGAATGCCGCGTATTCGACAACGGCACAGACTCCGCCGACTCCGAACGAAAGAATTCGAGCCTTGGACTTCTTGCCCTGCCCGATGTCACGCACCAGCGCATTCACTTCGCTGGACCATCCGCTGACGGCGGACTTGACCGAGTCTTCGAGGTCCCTTGCGCTCTGGCGGAGTTCAGGATGGGCATCCAGCAGCGCAGAACCGGCCGGGTCACGCAGCCACTGAGCACCGACCTCGTCAACGACGCCGATTGCCTGCTCCCGCAGTGAGATCGCGGCGCTGCGCAGGATCGCAATGTGCAGAGGCGAGGCAGCATCGTGTTTGCCGGTGACTGCGGCAGAGATTCTGTCGCGCATGCGCGCCATTGTGGGCTCCAGACCGCGGAAGAGCTGCCCCGTACCAACGAAGTCCTGCCACCTGGCATTCACCTCACCGTGCAGAACCCGGCCGTCGGAGAACACCTCGGCAAGGCCTGTGTCTGCAGCCTGGAAAGTCTGATCAAGGCTGAGCTGCAGGCGGTCAAACGTGGACTCCTGCGACTCGGCGTAATCGGCCAAAGACTTCACCTGAGCAGGTAGTGCACCGATCGAACCGGTGAGGGTCCGCTGACGAATCCGCTCCTGTGAAAGGCCCTCCGAACTCACCTGGCTGGTCCAGGACCGGATCGGATAGATCGCGGAGTGAGGAAGCAGACCCTCTTCCAGTTCGAGTTCGGCCACTGCGAAGATCGGGGAGTTCTCCAGTCCCGCTTCCGAAAGCAGGCTGGAGAGGTGGTGCCTGACCTCACGGTTGGCTTCCGGCGGTACCCGGTCGAGCACGATGGCTACCGAGGTGTTGCGCACGGCGGCATCCTTGAGCAGTACCCAGGGTGCTGCATCGGCATAGCGGTTTGCTGTGGTCACAAACATCCATAGGTCGGCACTCATCAGAATCCGACGGGCCAGATCACGGTTCGATTCGGCGATGGAGTCGATATCTGGGCAGTCGAGCACAGCAGTGCCCGGTTCGATGCCCTCATCTTGGATCAGCACAACAGAGGGAGTCGAAGTCGTGGGGTCCGTGCTGCGTGGCAGATCGGACAGAAATACCTGTGATTCGAAGAACTTGGCGTCGGCCGGGTTGTGAACCACGATCGGGTTGCCTGTCGTGGGTCGACGTATACCGGCAGGACTCACCGTTCTCCCCACCAGAGAATTCACCAAGGTGGATTTGCCTGCACCGGTTGACCCGCCGACTGCGATCATGAAGGGCGTCTGTGTCCGATTGATCCGGGGCAGCAGGTAATCCGTCAGCTCTGAGGAGAGCTGTCGGTGCAGGTTGCGACCATCAGAGCAATCATCGGTCTGCAGGGTGAAGCGGGTTTCTGAGACTCGCTTCGCGATATCGCTCAGCGCCCCTCCCACTGGTGGCGTCACGGCACTCTTACTGTCTGTCATCACGCATCCACTCTCTACGTTTTCCCAGCTGTGCACCAATTGCCACGCCGTAAGAGGAGGTAATTGCTGAGTGCAGGGAAAAACCGGAGAGTCATCGGAGCCGTCAATAGATGAGAAGTACCCCCGGCGGGGCTCGAACCCGCGACCTACCGCTTAGAAGGCGGTTGCTCTATCCAACTGAGCTACGGAGGCTCAAATATCCTAACCGATGCCCGCGGCAGAACAGAAAGTGGTCCTCGTTGTCGTCCCGGAGATCGAACTCCGGGACGACAACGAGGACCACTGTGTTCGGGCGGTCACTCTCACCTCGATTCACGAGGCGTTTGACATGTGGGTCAGTACTGACGAGCGACACGCTCCAGTGACTTCCGCACCGTCACGAACGAGACCATCACCAGCCCGATCAGGGCGAGGATGACGGCCACAGCTTCGATGGCGAAGGCGAAGTCGACGATGATCGGAAAGAACCCGGCAGCCATGAAAC
Source organism: Brevibacterium sp. FME17 (assembly GCF_014897515.1). Classification (NCBI taxonomy): domain Bacteria; kingdom Bacillati; phylum Actinomycetota; class Actinomycetes; order Micrococcales; family Brevibacteriaceae; genus Brevibacterium; species Brevibacterium sp. FME17. The sequence goes on along the minus strand of NZ_JABUYD010000009.1, from coordinate 137,579 downwards.
CAAGCAGGGCGACCATCGTCAGTGCTGTGGCTGTAGTGAAATACGTGGAACCATTCATTATTCATCTCCTTCTTCCTTACAGAAAGAGTAGACCCGAATGAGACGTACGTCACTAGGAATTTCCCGAAAGTTTCCTCTGCACCGCACTTACCCTTCGGTATCGATCAGATGTGGGACCGCAGGCTGGTCACGCGTCACCGCGTGCGTCGATGGCTTCCTCTAAGCGTTCGAGTTTGCCGTCGATCTCTCCGGTGTAGCCCGGACGAATATCGGCCTTCAGGACCAGGGCCACTCGCGACCCGAACTCGCCGACGACGTCGGTGGCCTCTTTGACCACAGCGAATACCTCATCCCACTCACCTTCGATCGTGGTGAACATCGAATCGGTGCGGTGCGGCAGGCCGGAACGCCGAACGACTTCCACGGCTGCGGCGACCGCGTCGTGGACCGACGCGTCCGCGTTGTCACCCCCGCTGGGAGCGACGGAGAATGCAACGAGCATGATGCTCTCCTCTCGGATCTATCTCGGATCAGATCTATGTCAGTTCTGTGCAGGTACGGTCACGATGAGTGAGTCACCCTGGCCGCCGCCACCGCAGAGAGCGGCGACACCGGTGCCACCACCTCGGCGCTGGAGCTCGAGTGCAAGGGTCAGCACGATACGGGCACCGGAGGCCCCGATGGGGTGGCCGAGTGCGACCGCGCCGCCATTGACGTTGACCTTGTCCGGGTCGACTCCCAGGTCCTTCGAACTTGCCAGCCCGACTGCGGCGAAGGCCTCGTTGATCTCGTAGAGGTCGAAGGAATCGGCAGCGATGCCTTCCTTCTTCGCAGCAGCCTGGATCGCCTGCGAGGGCTGATGCTGGAGCGTGGAGTCGGGACCTGCCGTCCAACCATGGGATCGGATCTCAGCGAGAATCGGGGCACCGAGCTCTTCGGCCTTCTCCCGAGACATGACGACGACTGCACACGCACCGTCTGAGATCTGGGAGGCGCTTCCTGCTGTGATCGTGCCGTCCTTGCGGAAGGCAGGGCGCAGCTTGGCCATCGACTCAGGTGTGGTTTCGGCACGCACGCCCTCATCGGTGGATACAGTCACGTCGCCCTTGCGACCGGAGATGGTGACTGCTTCAACTTCGTCGCCGAATTTGCCCGATTCCCAGGCCTGGGCCGCACGCTGATGCGAACGGGCCGCGAAGGCATCCTGCTCTTCACGGGAGAATTCGAAGTCACCCGCGTTGGCCTCTTCGGTCAGGCCGCCCATGGCCTGATCAGTGAAGGCGTCCCACAGTCCGTCGTAGTCCATATGGTCCTTGACGACGACGTCACCGTATTTGTACCCCGTACGCGACTTCTCCAGCAGGTGGGGAGCCAGACTCATCGACTCCTGTCCACCGGCGACGACGACATCATATTCGCCAGCCCGTACCAGCTGGGCCGCTTGTGTGATCGCATTGATGCCCGACAGGCACAGCTTGTTCACGGTGACACCTGGTACGTTCATGGGGATGCCGGCTTCGACTGCGGCCTGACGCGCGGGTCCCTGACCGAGCCCGGCCTGCAGGACCTGGCCCATGATGACGTACTCGACGTCCTCACCCTTGATGCCCGCACGATCCAATGCACCTGCGATGGCCTTGCCGCCCAGCTGCACAGCAGTCAACGATGACAGGCCTCCCTGCAGACGTCCGAAAGGCGTGCGGGCACCCGCGACGATCACTGCTTCAGTCATATTCTCTCCTCAGATATTTGCACCCCGCCAACGAGCAGGGAAGTCAATGGAATGCTGCCTGTTCCAAGGGTAGTCCAGCTGTCTGTGGCCTCAGTCACGGGGGCTGTGTCACATCGTGCCAGGACACGTCCACACTTGGGAATTCGCACCCAACACTCATAGTGAGTCCGTTAGAGTAGGGGGTGGACGATTTGACCACATCCCTTGACACGACAGGAGTCCGCTTCAGTGACGCCCACCGAAGAATTCCGCACAGCGATGCGCGGCTACGAAAAAAGTGAAGTAGATTCTCGCCTGCAGCAGCTGCGAACCGAGGTCGAGTCCGTTCGTAAGGCCCTCTCCGATGCCCGCAGTCAGGTCATCAACGCTGATCGCGCGAAACTTCAGATCGCCGGGGAGCTCTCCGAAGCGAAGGCTCAGCTGAAGAAGGCGGCCAATGACAGCGCCGAGGCTGCCGGTCCTCCCGGAAGCCGCATCGACCATCTGCTCAAGATCGCGGAGTCGCAGGCACGCGAGACGCTGTCTCAGGCGAACTCCGATGCAGAGACCATCCGCAACAAGGCACGCGCCGAAGCTGCGTCTGCCCGTGCCCGGATGCACACAGAGAGCAACGACACGCTGTCCAATGCCCGCTCGGAAGCCGACGCGATCATCAGTTCGGCCGAGCTGCGCGCCGACGAGACGGTGAAGGCCGCCGAGAAGCGTGCTGCTGAAATCAAAGCGACCGCGGAACGTGAGTACAACCAGGCCAAGGAAGCCAATGAGGCGGCCACGAAGGAAGCCCGCGAGAGCCTCGAGCACGAGCTCGCTGAACTCAAGGCCACCTCGGAGAAGCAGGCTGCTGACCTGCGCGCCGAAGCCAAGCTTCAGGCCGATGAGTCGATCAGCACCGCGCAGGCCCAGGCCGATGAACTTCTCGCCGCAGCCAAGGCTCGTGATGAGGCATCGACGAAGGCTGCCGACGAACTCGATGTCGAGCTAGCTGGCAAACGCCAGGCCGCCGAGACCGATCGCAAGAAGCGCTACGACTCCGCCCAGATTGAGAACAAGAAGCTCATCGACGAAGCCCAGGCGCGTGCTGCCAAGGCAGATGCCGAGGCTAAAGAAGCTGCAGAGCGGGCGGAGACGACCCGCTCGGATGCGGTGAAGAAGGCCGACGACATCATTGCCGACGGCAAGACTCGTGCGCAGACTCTCATCAGCGAAGCCCGAGCAACGGCCGAGGCCACAATCGAGGAGTCCGCAGCCGAAGCCAAGCGCAACGTGGCATCGGCACAGTCTCAGGTCGATCTGCTGACCAAACAGCGCAAGACGATCACAGCCCAGCTCGATCAGCTCCGCTCGCTGTTCGCGATGCCCGGTGTCATGGGCGGCGATTCCGTCGATCCGGCCAAGGCAGAATCCGCATCCCACGCCACTGAACAGATCGCCGATGAGGAGGAGCTCGCCGACCTTCTGGCCGAGGATCCCGAGGAAGCAGACGAGGCGGATGACATCGCTGCCGACGACGCAGATGCCGGTGCACAGGGCACGGACGGTTCCACCGACGCAGCTGCCTCGGCGATTTCCACGAGCACCGAGGAAGCCCCAGGCAAGGACGCCACAGCAGCATCTGAATCTCAGGCAGCCGAGTCTGAGACTGATGCAGCCGACTCAGCTGAAGAGGACGAGGACGCAGAGGACTCCGAGCTGCCTAACGGAGCCACCGACGCTGACACGATTGCAATCGACGCTCAGGTCTCAGGAGCGAAGAACAAGAACACCAAGGCGTCGCGGTCGAAGAACTCGCTGCGCTGAGGTCTAAGCTCTCAGAGCACCCGTTCTATTGAAAAAGGGGCCAGTTCACAATGAACTGGCCCCTTTTCAGATCCCAATTTCGGCCTTAGAAATCCCGCCCGCAGGCCTTGAGATCACTCCGCCTACAACTGAGCCCAGTACTCCGTCATCGGAATTTCTGAAAGCATCTCGAGTGCCAGTGTCGACGCGAGTCCACGCCCACCTCGGTGCCATATCTTGCGGTCTGTCGCCAGGCGACGATATGCGGAGTCGAAGATGCCACGTCCTGTCCGCACCCAGGACAGACATAGATCTTGTCCTGCGAATTGCCGGCGACGTTCTGCACCGACCATGTGCCATCAGGCAGATCTCGGCTTGTGCGCAGCCCATTGACGGAATCGGAGAGCTCTCGTGGGGTCTGCTGCCATTTGTTTTTGCGACGCGAGGAGGTAGATCGTGGCATCTGCCCATTCTCTCACGTAGGGTAAAGCGCGTGCGTCTCGTCATTGCTAAGTGTTCCGTAGATTATGCTGGTCGTCTGACCGCCCATCTGCCCATGGCCACCCGTCTCATCATGATCAAGGCCGACGGCTCGATCCTCATCCATTCGGATGGCGGATCGTATAAGCCTCTGAATTGGATGACTCCCCCGTGCTCGATCAAAATCACTGATCCGAGCCAAGAGCAGGCAGATGCGGGTCTGGTCGAGCTATGGACAGTCTCGCAGGCTAAGACCGGTGACAAGCTCGTCATCTCCATCGCCGAGGTGATCGCCGATGACCAGCATGAGTTCGGCATTGACCCCGGACTGGTCAAAGACGGAGTCGAAGCCCATCTGCAAGAGCTGCTGGCAGAGCACATCGAGACTCTCGGGGACGGCTACAGCTTGGTCCGGCGTGAGTACATGACGGCCATCGGTCCCGTCGACATTCTGGCCCGGGATCACGGTCACAAGTCGGTGGCAGTGGAGATCAAACGCCGCGGTGACATTGACGGCGTGGAGCAGCTGACCAGGTATCTGGAGCTGATGAATCGCGACCCGCTGCTCACCCCTGTACAGGGAGTGTTCGCCGCTCAGGAGATCAAGCCCCAGGCCAGGACCTTGGCCGAGGACCGTGGCATCCGCTGTGTCGTTCTCGACTACGATGCGCTGCGCGGCATGGACGACCCAGACTCGCGACTGTTCTGAGTTCTGCTCGAAGCCGAACTCTATTCGAAGCTGAGGATGTCGGCTTTTTCGACGCGTTCGATGTTGGCGCCAAGAGTGCGTAGATTCGACACGAAGTTCTCGTAACCTCGTTCGATGTGGTCGATGCCGGAGACCTCAGTGATTCCCACGGCCCGCAGACCCGCCATCACCAGACCGGCACCGGCGCGGATGTCTGAGGCTTCCACCTCGGCGCCGGACAGACTCTCAGCACCGGTGATCAGAGCATGGTTTCCGTCAATTCGCACCTTCGCACCCAATCGGGCAATTTCCTGGACGAACCTCCAACGAGCTTCGAACAGGTTCTCCGAGAGCAGACCGACCCCGTCGGCCACGGAGTTCAGTGCGATGACGAATGGTTGGAGATCTGTGGGGAACCCGGGGAACGGCATCGTCGCGACGCGAATCGCGTGTGGCCGTTCGGCACCGACGACGCGGAATCCTTTGCCACGGGTGCCATCTCCCAATTCGATCTCGCCGAGGTCGTCGACCGTGGCACCCGAATCGCAAAGCTTGATGGCGATGTTGGGCATCAGATCGAGTCCAACGCCTTTGACGGTCACATCTCCGCCGGACAGGGCAGCACCGAAGGCATAGGTCCCGGCGACGATCCGATCCCCCACCGTTCGGTGGTCGACTGGCCGGAGTTCGTCGACACCGGTGATGGTGATGTCGGCGGTTCCGATCCCATTGATCTGGGCGCCCATGTCTACGAGCATTGAGCAGATGTCGACGATCTCTGGCTCTTTGGCCGCGTTCGAGATCGTCGTCACGCCGTGAGCCAGCGTCGCTGCCATCACCAGGTTCTCTGTGGCCCCGACGGAGGGGAATTCGAGCACGATGTCAGTCCCACGAAGACCATTCGGGGCTTCCGCGACGAAGTAACCGTGGTCCAGGTGCACCGTTGCACCGAGGGCTTCGAGGCCGGCCTGATGCATGTCCAGACCGCGGGAACCGATCGCATCGCCACCGGGCAGCGCCACATGTGCCGAACGCATCCGTGCGGTCAGGGGTCCAAGCACGGAGATGGATGCACGCATGGCCCGTACAAGTTCGTAGTCGGCCTGGATTCCGACCTCGGCGGGAACGTCGATGCTGACGACTCCCCGATCGGCGTCGTAGTCAACGTCGCAGCCCAGCCGGATGAGCAGCTGGACCATGATGCGCACATCGAGGATCGCCGGCACATTGGTGATCGTCGTCTTGCCGACGGCAAGGAGACTGGCCGCCATCAGTTTGAGAACGCTGTTCTTAGCTCCCCTGATATCGACTTCGCCTAGCAGTCGACTCGGACCGGTCAAGCGAAAGACATCCATCAGGTGAACCTTCCCATCGTCGGGTTGAAGCCGGGGGGCGATGATTCCAGCCAGGAGGCCATCGTGGACAGCGATTCGGTGTCCATGGCCAAAGATACGGAACGGGGTCGACCGTCGGCCTTCCCATAGGAGCAGTCCACCACAACGGCATCGGGCAACACGGAGTACTGTTCACCGGACGTGGGTTTGCGGCGGACGAGGATATCAAGATCGGCGCGCGGGAGACGGACTGCGGCACGACGAGTCAGTGCGAATACGGGGTACCAGTCCAGTGAGGCCACTGAGAACACTGCTACACCCAGACGCCAACGTGGGCGAGAAGAGGATTCCTCGCCCACGTTGATGGAACAATCAAAAGCACCGGACAGCTTCGAAATCGACCGACGTCGAATCGTCACAACAACGATCAGCGCGAGGGCGAGTCCTACTAACGAGAGCAGAACGATCAGCAGGACGGAAGGGTTCACAGTTGCCAGTTTAATTGACGGATCAGAGAAGTTCGGCCTGATCAGCGGCAATGATGACGCGATTATTCTCAACAGACAGGAAACCACCATCGGCCTTAACCCGAATGGTCTCCTCATCTGTCGTGAGAATACGCGCCTCACCATCGGCTACGACACCCAATACAGGCTCGTGGCCTGGAAGGATACCGATATCGCCGTCCGAGGTACGGGCGATGACGCGCTTGGCCTCACCAACCCATACCTCTTGGTCGGCTGCTACGACGTTCACATCGAGGACAGCCATGGCTTACTTCTGCATCTCTTCGTAGTTGCGCATGACATCGTCAAGCCCACCCACGTTGAAGAATGCCTGTTCCGGAATGTGGTCGACTTCTCCGGAGCAGAGCTTCGAGAACCCTTCGATGGTGTCGGCCAGCGGAACGGTCGAACCGGGAACCTGAGTGAACTTCTCAGCGGTGTAGGTGTTCTGCGACAGGAACTGCTCGATGCGACGAGCACGGTGGACGACGAGCTTGTCCTCTTCACCGAGTTCATCAACACCGAGGATGGCGATGATGTCCTGGAGCTCCTTGTTCTTCTGCAGAATGGCCTTGACTTCGTTGGCGACACGATAGTGCTCTTCGCCGACGACCAGCGGATCGAGAATGCGCGACGTCGAGGTCAGAGGGTCAATAGCCGGGTACAGACCGCGTGAGGCGATGTCACGGCTGAGCTCGGTCGTTGCGTCCAAGTGGGCGAACGTGGTTGCCGGAGCCGGGTCCGTGTAGTCATCAGCAGGAACGTAGATCGCCTGCATCGAGGTGATCGAGTGACCACGCGTCGAGGTGATTCGTTCCTGCAGGAGGCCCATCTCGTCAGCCAGGTTGGGCTGGTAGCCCACGGCCGATGGCATGCGGCCCAGCAGGGTCGACACCTCGGAACCGGCCTGGGTGAAACGGAAGATGTTGTCGATGAACAGCAGCACGTCCTGGTTCTGCACATCGCGGAAGTATTCCGCCATGGTCAGTGCCGATAGTGCGACACGCAGACGGGTGCCTGGTGGCTCATCCATCTGGCCGAAGACTAGGGCAGTGTCCTTGAACACTCCTGCCTCGTCCATTTCCATGATGAGGTCGTTGCCCTCACGGGTGCGCTCTCCCACACCGGCGAACACGGATGTGCCGCTGTGGTTGTGCGCGATGCGGTAGATCATCTCCTGAATCAGGACTGTCTTGCCCACACCTGCGCCACCGAAGAGGCCGATCTTTCCACCCTGCACGTACGGGGTGAGCAGGTCGATGCTCTTGATGCCGACTTCGAGCATCTCAGTCTTCGACTCGAGTTCGTCGAAGGCAGGTGCGGTGCGGTGGATTGGCCAGCGCTCGCTGATCTCGAGCTGCTCGCCCTCTTCGAGGTTGAGGCAGTCACCGGTGGTGTTCCACACGTGGTTCTTGGTGATGTCCCCGACTGGCACCGTGATGGGTGCACCGGAGTCGGTGACTTCCTGTCCGCGGACCAGACCGTCGGTGGGCTGCAATGACACGGCACGGACGATGCCGTTGCCCAGGTGCAGTGCGGTCTCGAAGGTCAGCTTGCGCGTGCCCTCTGAGAGTTCCACCGAGGTGGACAGGGAGTTGTAGATCGCTGGCACGGAGTCGAGCGGAAACTCGATGTCGACAACCGGGCCAATGACTCGGGAAATCCGGCCGAGGGCTGTGCCCTGCGCCGGGGAGGTATCCGTAGCTGTGGCAGTCATGGTCTCTTTCTTCTCTGCTCTCGCCGGTCAGTCGCCGGCTGATGATGCCGCAAGGGCATCGGCCCCACCGACGATCTCGGTGAGTTCCTGGGTGATTTCCGCCTGGCGAGCCGTGTTGGCCAACCGGGTGTAGGTCTTGATGAGGTCGTCCGCGTTATCGGTCGCCGTCTTCATCGCAGCCTGACGCGAGGCCTGCTCGGATGCCGATGCACTCAGCAACGCTGCCAGGACTCGAGAGTCGATGTATCGCGGCAACAGCGAGTCCAAGACGGCCTCGGCGCTGGGTTCGAACTCATAGAGTGGGAACGCAGCCGCATCGTTCGCGGGTGCGGACTCGCCGCCGGTGGCGACTTCGTCCGCGTCAACGACCTCAAGCGGAAGCAGACGCCGGTATTCCGGATCGTGCTTGACGCTCGAGACGAACTTCGTGAAGACGATGTAGATCTCATCCACACCGTTCTCAGCGGATTCGGTATTGAAGCTCTGCAACAGGGCCTCACCGATCTCCCGGGCTTTCTCAGCCGTCGGAGTCTCGGAGATTCCAGTCCAGGCCTGAACAATCGCTCGGTCGCGGAAGGTGTAGTAGTTCTCAGCCTTCCCGCCGACGGTGAAGAGCGAAACGTCTTTGCCTTCGCTGTGCAGAAGCCGAATGAGTTCCTCGGCTTCGCGCAGCAGGTTCGCGGAGTAGGCTCCTGCGAATCCGCGATCCGGGCCCACGACGAGAACAGCAGCACGGCTGACGTTCTCAGGCTCGGATGTCAACACGTGGTCGACGTTGGACTCGCTGGCCACCGCAGAGACCGCGCGGGTCAATGCATTGGCGTAGGGGCTGGCAGCCTGCGAACGGGCAATGGCCTTCTGAATCCGTGAAGCAGCGATGAGCTCCATGGCCTTGAAGATCTTCCTCAAGGACGACGTAGAGCGGATCTTCTGTTTGAAGACCCTCTGCTGGGCTCCCATCAGTTCTTCCTTTCGCTGTTACGGATCAGGTTCAACGCTTCTGCCGAACGATCTTTTCCTGCTCGACCTCGTCCGAAGACGCAGTGGCGGTTTCTTCGCTGCCGGCCTGGGATCCGCTGGAATCGGAGGTGACGAAGTTCTTGGTGAACTCGGCCAACACGTTCTCCAGCTCAGCCGAAGTGTCATCATCGAGCTTGAGCGTCTCACGAATGGTCGTGAAGATGCCGGTCTTGCGCTCGAGGTGATCGTGAAGCTCCGATTCGAACTTCAGCACATCGGAGATCGGAATCTCGTCGAGGTAGCCGTGGGTACCGGCGAAGATCGACACGGTCTGCTTCTCAAACGACATCGGCGAGAACTGAGACTGCTTGAGCAGCTCGGTCAGACGAGCACCGCGAGCCAGGTCGCGCTTGGTCGTCTCGTCGAGGTCCGAGGCGAACATCGCGAACGCTTCGAGGGAACGATACTGAGCCAAGGAGATCTTCAGAGTACCGGAGACGCTCTTGAGCGCCTTCGTCTGAGCGGCACCGCCGACGCGGGAGACGGACACACCGACGTCGACAGCTGGACGCTGACCGGCGTTGAAGAGGTCCGATTGCAAGAAGATCTGACCGTCGGTGATCGAGATCACGTTGGTCGGAATGAAGGCGCCAACGTCGTTGGCCTTGGTCTCAATGATCGGCAAGCCGGTCATTGAACCGCCGCCGAACTCATCGGAGAGCTTCGCGCAACGCTCGAGCAGACGCGAGTGCAAGTAGAAGACGTCACCTGGGAATGCCTCACGGCCCGGCGGACGACGCAGCAGCAGAGATACCGCACGGTAGGCCTCAGCCTGCTTCGACAGATCGTCGAACACGATGAGGACGTGCTTGCCCTCGTACATCCAGTGCTGGCCGATGGCCGAACCGGAGTAGGGAGCGAGGTACTTGAAACCTGCGGAGTCAGAAGCAGGCGAGGACACGATCGTGGTGTATTCCAGTGCGCCCGCTTCTTCGAGCGAACGACGGACACCGGCGATGGTGGAGCCCTTCTGGCCGATGGCAACGTAGATGCAGCGAACCTGCTTCTTCGGATCGCCGGTCTCCCAGTTGGCCTTCTGGTTGATGATCGTGTCGATGGCCAGAGCTGTCTTACCCGTCTTGCGGTCACCGATGACGAGCTGACGCTGGCCACGACCGACAGGGATCATGGCATCGATGCTCTTGTAGCCGGTCTGCAGAGGTTCGCGAACCTCCTGGCGATCCATCACACCTGCGGCCTGGAGCTCAAGCTCACGACGACCGACGGTCTCGACCTCGCCGAGTCCGTCGACCGGGTGACCCAGAGGATCGACCACGCGACCGAGGTATCCGTCACCGACTGGAATGGAGAGTACCTCACCGGTGCGGTAGACGTTCTGCTCCGCGGCGATTCCGGCGAACTCGCCGAGGATGACGACGCCGATCTCGCGCTCGTCGAGGTTCTGTGCCAAGCCCAGTGTGCCATCTTCGAACCGAAGGAGTTCGTTGGCCATTGTGCCGGGCAGGCCCGAGACGTGGGCGATTCCGTCACCTGCGGTGACAACCTTGCCGACCTCGGACTTTACCGAGCTCTCGGGGTTGTACGAGTCAACGAACTTCCCGAGAGCGTCCCGGATCTCTTCCGGGCGAATTGTCAGTTCCGCCATCTGGTTTCCCTGCTTCCTTTACTCAAAACTTGCGTCCGACGACCGATGGGCCGCCTGTGCTGCCGGACTGGCCGGCACCTCAATTTAACTTGCGAGCTTACGCTGAACTTCGGCCAGACGATCAGCCACTGTTGAGCTCATCATCTCATCGCCGACCTGAACGCGGACTCCCCCGACGACTGCGGGGTCGACCTGGACGTTGAGTACAAGGTCGCGTCCATAGCTGGCGGACAGAGCGGCCGTCAGTTTCTGGGTCTGAGCTTCGCTCAACGGTTTGGCAACGGTGACTTCGGCGACTGAGCGCTGCTGTCGTGCCGCGAGGATATCGCTGTACTGATCCAGGGCCTTCGCCACGCGGAGTCCGCGCGGGAACAGAACGGCCTGCTCGATCAGCGTGATGGTGTCGGCCTGTGCCTTACCTGCCAGCAAGTCTGCGATGAGCGCACGCTTGGTCGACGCAGAGGCATCGGATTCCAAGGCGCGCGCCAGTTCATGTTCGCTTTCGCACAGACGGGCGAAGCGGAAGACTTCCTCTTCCACCTGACCGAGTTGACCGGATACCTGAGCGGCAGCAGCGATGGCTGTCACTCCGGCAACCTCAAGGCTGGTCACCAAGTCCTGAGTCCTGGCCCAGCGCTGGCTCACTGCCAGTTCACTCAGACGCAGGACCGTCTCGGTGGTCCGAGTCGAGAACAGAGTCCGCAGCAGCTGCTGCTTCTTCTCAGCCGACTCGGACGAGTCAGCCAAGGCCTTACGCAGCGTCACATTCTCAGCGAGAACAGCAACGATGGCCAGCTCACCCGCACCGATTTCACGCGCGTCGCCGCGGGAGATCTCGGCATTGGCGGTTTCAAGTACGGCCTGCAGGGACAATCTGCTCGACTGGAGCATCACGCCCCCTTGACAGGCTGTGCTGAAGACTGCGACTCAAGATCGGAGATGAAGCGATCGACCACGTTGGCAGAACGCTGGTCATCGGTGAGTGATTCGCCGACGATGCGTGATGCCAGGTCGGTGGCGAGCGTTCCGACTTCCGAGCGCAGCTGCACCATGGCGGTCTGACGCTCGGCTTCGATCTGCGTCTGAGCCTGAGCAACGATGCGCTCGGACTCTGCATGAGCCTGGGTCTTCATATTGGCGATGATCTGGGCGCCTTCTTCCTGAGCCTCGGCGCGCAGTCGTGCAGCTTCTGCACGGCCGTCGGCGAGCTGCTTCTGATACTCGGCCAGAGCCTGATCGGCTTCGGCCTGCACCTTCTCAGCCTTTTCAATTCCACCTTGAATGCGCTCTGCGCGCTCATCGAGGGTCTTATTGAAGGCCGGGAGGACGTACTTCCAAACAACCAGGAAGACGATCAGCAGACAGATGGCACTCCAGATGATGTCATACCAGGCGGGGAGAAGCGGGTTCTTCGCCGAGGCAAGAATTAGTTCCGGAGTCATCGATTAGTCCTCTTCGTGATCAGGGCAGGAAGAACGGGGTGGCGATGCCGATCAGGGCCAGTGCCTCGATCAGCGCAATGCCGAGGAACATGTTTCCGCGCAGTGCGCCGGCCATCTCAGGCTGACGTGCGGTTCCCTCGATGGTCTTGCCGATAACAATTCCGACACCGATGCCAGGGCCGATAGCGGCGAGGCCGTATCCGATCGTCGAAACGCTACCTTCAACTGCGGCGAGCATATCCATAGGATGCTTTTCCTTTCATAATGAAGCCGGGTGGTTGGCCCGACCGTGCAACTCGTGAGTTACGGTTCTGGGTGTTAAATCAGTGGTCTTCTGAAATGGCCGCGTTGATGTAGACGCAGGACAACAGAGCGAAGATGTAGGCCTGGAGGACGACGATCAGCATCTCGAGGATGAACACGAAGAATCCGCCGGCGAAGGTGACGATCGAGAAGAACTGGAAGCCGTTCGCGGCGTCGACCAGGAAGAAGGTCGTCGCGGAGAAGCAGAGCACAAGGAGGAGGTGGCCGACCATCATATTGGCGAAGAGTCGGATCGCCAGCGTGAACGGCTGGGTGATGAACTTCGTGATGAACTCGATCGGGATGAGCAGAATGTGCATCGGCCAAGGCACACCGGGCAGGATGAGCGAATCTTTGAGGTAGCCGCCGAGTCCCTTCTCAGCGATACCGGCCCAGTGGTAGGTGACATATACCGTCAGCGTGAGGACGATCGGCAGACCGATGACGCCGGTGCCGGGCATGTTGAGGAAGGGAATGAGCTTCGTGACGTTCCAGAACAGGATGCCGAAGAAGATCGCAACGATCAGCGGCATGAACTTCTTTGCACGTTCTTTGCCGAAGGTGTCCTCGGCGATGCCGACTGTGACGAATTCCATCGCCAGCTCCATAGCTGACTGGAAACGACCGGGAACGAGCTTCATGCGCTTGGCCCACACAGCAAGCAGAACAACGACTGCCACGGTGGCGATGACGCGGATGAGCATCACGCGGTTCATCTCAAAGGGCGTGCCTTCGAAGAGGAACGCAGCGGGGAAGAACTCCTCCATTGACGGACCGTGATAACCACTTTCAGCGGCTTGGATCATTGTGTTCGCAGCGTTGAGTGTTCCCACGTTTCCTTAACTCTCCCATGGTCAAAAGCCTTGATGGCCTGGCCTTTGCCACGCACGAGTTGCGTGGCTGTAGGTTCAGGAGCGACATGGAGCAACAAATGGCTCCAGCACCGCAACAACTCTACCAATTGTAGAGAGCTGCCGACAAATTCATCACCTTTGACTGTACATCTCCTGGCAGGGGCTGGCGCAAGCGCAAAGTTCGCCTATTTCGCTTCAGGATCTACGTAGGGCACACGACCTTTGACCACCGTCAGCGCCTCCACGAGCGAGGAACCGAGCACAGCAACCACAATTGTGAAGAACGCCACAGTTCCGTCTAGCCAGGTGGCGTCTTTGAGCCTCCAGATGACGATCATGAAGATGAACGCCTTGAAGAGGAAGCCCATGCCTAAGAATCCGGCGATCGCAGTCAGTCCCATGTTTCGTCCGGCATACATGATGACCAGCGTGATGATGATGAACACCGCGGCCAGACCCCCACCGACAGCGCCGCCGTTGAGTCCCTGGGCACCCGAAACTAGGTAGCCGATACCCATTCCGAGCACGGCGACAGCCACGACGAGAATGATTCCACGGACCAGCATGGTCCTCCAGACTCTCGTCCACGCTGCCTCAACGTAGGTTTCCTGACGCGGTGACTCATCGGTCATGAGATTTCCTCTCTGGCTTTCTGGCGGACCCGCAGGGGGTAGAACGTGAAGATAAGGGTGATGGCGAACAGCCCGCCGACAATACAGACCACGTAGATCCAGGGCATCAGCAGGAGCATGACGGATCCGAATGCGATGAGTGCGGTCCATGTGTAGAGGATGAGCACGGCTCGAGCATGAGAATGGCCCAGGCTGAGCATTCTGTGATGGAGGTGCTTCGCATCCGCGGAGAAGGGTGATTGGCCCGCCATGAGACGGCGGACCACCGCCAGGCCCAGGTCGAGCAGCGGCAGGAACATCACGGCGACAGGCAGGATGATGGGCAGGAAGGTCGCGAATACGCGTTCTTCTCCGAGCAGAGCCGGGTCGACCTGACCGGTGACGCGGATGGTGGATGCTGCCAGCAGCAGACCGATGAGCATTGATCCCGAATCGCCCATGAAGATCCGTGCCGGGTTGAAGTTATGCGGCAGGAAACCGACGCAGGCACCGACGAGGATTGCGGTGATCAGCGACGCGAGGTTCGCATAGGAGTCGGGAGAGGCGTCGCGGGCCAGGCCGTAGGAGTAGATGAAGAAGGCGCTGCCGCCGATGGCAACGACCCCCGCAGCCAATCCGTCAAGTCCGTCGACGAAGTTCACAGCGTTGATCGTAACCAGCACCACCAGGATGGTGATGATGATCGACATCCGCGGAGAACCGATGATGACTCCCCCGAAGGGAATCGACAGCAGAGCCACGCCATTGATGGCCATGAAACCGGCGGCCAGTGCCTGTCCGGCAAGTTTCGTGATCCAATGGAGATCCCAGATGTCATCGATGATGCCCAGCACACACAGCACTGTGGCGGCGCCGGCGATGCCGATGATCGGGGCCATGTCGACGAAGATCCGCTGCAGGAACGGTGTCTGTGAGGCAAATACGAGGCCCACGATCACCGCGCCGAACATCGCGACTCCACCCAACCTCGGCGTCGGAACGGAATGCACATCTCGTTCACGGAGGGGCGAGAATATCTGGCCTCGTTCTGCCACCCGCTTGACCATCGGGGTCAGCAGATAGGCCACGAGGGCCGAGATGATGAGGATGAAGAGGTAGGCGCGCACTCAGCCGTCCAGGTCGATGACGTCGGGGACGATTTCGTGGAGTTCATCGATGGTCACGGGGCCCTCGCGCACAACGCGGGGCACATCGGCGGTCAGGTCGACGATGGTCGAGGAGACTCCCGATGCCCGCACTCCCCCGTCGACGTAGATGTCGACATCGTCACCGAGCATCTCCATCGCTTCGTCCGCCGAGGTGGCGGCCGGCTTCCCGGATATGTTGGCACTCGACACGGCCAGTGGCCCGGTCCGAGCCAGCAATGCGAGCGCGTATTCGTCGTCGGGCATCCGCACCGCCACGGTGCCGTGGGTGTCGCCGAGGTCCCAGTCCAGTGACGGCTGGGCGTTGGCGATGATCGTCAGCGGGCCGGGCCAGAAACGAGCGGTCAGAGACAGCATCCTCTCATCGACGCCGTCGACGAGGCCGAAGACGGTTTCCGCGCGCGGGACCAGGACCGGCGGCGGCATATCGCGTCCGCGGCCCTTTGCCGCCAGGAGTGCGGAGACCGCTGAAGCGCTGAAGGCGTCTGCGGCGATCCCATACACGGTGTCCGTGGGGATGACGAGCAGATTGCCCGTTTCGCTGACCCTGGCGCATTCGTCCAGGACAAGGTCACGGATGTCGCTTTGGGTGACGTCGAATCGTCTCGACACGAATTCTCCGTTTCGAATCGTGGTGGGCAGTGTCCCGAACTGGGAGGTCCGTGGTCATAGGTCGACCTCTGTCACACGATGAGCCACCGTGTAGCGGTCGCGTCCAGTGTAGTCCGGGTAGGTGGCGGCCTGCCTGAGACTGGCCGTCTTCATGATGAGTTCGCAGGCGTGTGGGCCTTGTTCTTCGGAGTGTTCCATGATGAAGAATCCGCCGGGACGCAGCAGCTTCTCTGCCTGTCTCATGATGAGCGCTGGGATCTCCAGACCCGTGAAACCGCCGTATAGAGCGGCAGCTGGATCGTGCTCCCGAACCTCCGGGTCGCGGGGTACAGCCTCATCGGGCACATAGGGAGGGTTGGTCACGACGACATCGGCCAGGCCCCACAGGTCAGGACGGTCATCGGCGAATGTCGTTGCGTCACCAGAGATGAGTTCAACAGTGGAATCGCCGAGGTTGACCGCCGTCAGATTCTTCAGCGACCAGTTCAGGGCCTCAGTTTCACGCTCGACGCCGACGATGGACAGCTTCGGATGTTCGGTGGCCAGGGAGAGCGTGATCGCTCCCGAGCCCGAGCACAGATCAACGACGAAGGGCTCATGGGCGTTCCGCTGCCGCTCCAACTCGTCGAGAACCTCGGTGACGAGAAGCTCTGTCTCGGGGCGGGGCACGAAGACTCCAGGACCTACCTTCAGTTCGAGGTGGCGAAATGCTGCGACACCGGTGATGTGCTGAAGGGGGACGCGCTGGCGTCGCAGGTCGAGGAGTTCCACGAATATTTCGGTGACTCCAGCAGGAACGGACTCGCCGAAGAGACGTCTGCGTGCGAGGTCCGATGCCTCGATTCCCCACGCATGGGCGAGCAAGGCTGCGGAATCTAGGTCGGGATTGGGCACGTGGGCCTCGGCCAGCAGTCGCGTCGCCCCGAGCAGCACCGTCGACACGTCCTCTTCGAGACCGGGCGGGCGCGGATTCAGGTCAGTCCCCCAGCGCGTCGAGTCGAGCTGCTTTGTCAGCCTCCCGGCAGGATCCGACCACAGGATCGAGATCACCGGCGAGAACCTGGTCAAGGTTGTAGGCCTTGTAGCCTGTCCGATGGTCGGTGATCCGGTTTTCGGGGAAGTTGTAGGTGCGGATGCGTTCCGAACGGTCAACGGTGCGAACCTGGGACCGGCGGATGTCTGCAGCTTCGGCAGCCGCTTCCTCAGCCTGCTTGGCCAGGATGCGGGCGCGGAGCATGCGCAGTGCGGCTTCTTTGTTCTGCAGCTGCGACTTCTCGTTCTGGCAGCTGGCAGTGATGCCTGTGGGCACGTGGGTGATGCGCACAGCGGAGTCTGTCGTGTTCACCGACTGGCCGCCCGGCCCCGAGGATCGGTAGACGTCGATGCGCAGATCGTTGTCGTCGAGGGCGACTTCCTCCGGCTCGTCAACTTCGGGAAATATGAGCACTCCGGCGGCCGAGGTGTGGATGCGTCCTTGGGATTCGGTCACGGGCACACGTTGGACCCGGTGGACTCCACCTTCGAACTTCACCCACCCGTAGGCGCCATCGTCCTTAGCCTTCACGGCCAAGGTCACGTCCTTGTACCCGCCCAGATCAGAATGCGTAGCATCCAAGATCTGCGAGGACCATCCGCGTGAGTCGATCCAGCGCTGATACATGCGCAGGAGGTCGCCTGCGAACAGCGCGGACTCGTCGCCACCCTCACCAGCTTTGATCTCGATGATCGCATCACGTGCATCGTCGGGATCGCTGGGAACCAAGAGGTCTCTGAGTTCGGCCTCGACGTCCGAGGCTTCTTCATGCAGGCGCTTGGCCTCGGCCGCGAATTCGGCGTCGTCGGCCGCGAGTTCTTCCGCGGCGACAGCGTCGTCTTCGAGCTGATCGAATCGACGGGCGGTCACAGCCACCTTGTCGAGTTCTGCGTAGCGCCTGGTCAGCTTCTTGGCTCGGCCAGCGTCAGCGTGCACGGCAGGATCGGAGAGTTCCGACTGCAGACGTGCATGCTCGTCGAGCAGTGCGCTGACGCTGGCTTTGAGGGTGTCATCGTCTGCCATCTCAGTGGTTGTCGGTGGCAGACTTTTGCAGTGGTGTCGTCTTCTGCACCTGCATCAGGAACTCGACGTTCGAGCCGGTTTCCTTCAGCTTCGACATAAGGAGTTCGACAGCTTGCTGCTGTTCGAGTCCGGACAGCACACGACGCAGCTGCCACATGACCTTCATCTCTTCATTGGTCATCAGCATCTCTTCGCGACGGGTGCTCGACGCGTTGACGTCGACAGCCGGGAAGATGCGCTTATCAGCCAGCTGGCGCGACAGACGCAGCTCCATGTTGCCGGTGCCCTTGAACTCTTCGAAGATGACCTCGTCCATCTTGGATCCGGTCTCGACGAGGGCGGTGGCCAGAATGGTCAGCGACCCGCCGTTTTCGATGTTGCGGGCGGCACCGAAGAAACGCTTCGGCGGGTAGAGCGCGTTCGCGTCGACACCACCGGAGAGGATACGACCCGAGGCTGGCTGCGCAATGTTGTAGGCACGGCCGAGACGTGTGATGTTGTCCAGAAGCACGACGACGTCTGAACCCATTTCGACGAGACGCTTAGCGCGCTCGATGGCGAGTTCTGCGATCGTCGTGTGGTCATCTGCGGGGCGGTCGAAGGTCGAGGCGATGACTTCGCCCTGCACCGCACGCTGCATGTCCGTGACTTCCTCGGGACGCTCGTCGACGAGGACGACCATCAGGTGAACTTCCGGATTATTCTCGGTGATGGCGTTGGCCACCTGCTGCATGATCATCGTCTTGCCCGCCTTCGGGGGCGCCACGATGAGGCCGCGCTGGCCCTTGCCGATGGGCGTCACAAGGTCGATGAGCCGTGTCGAATGCTGCTTCGAGGTGGTTTCGAGGCGCATCCGCTCCTGCGGGTAGAGCGGAGTCAGTTTTGAGAATTCGACGCGGTTGCGTGCATCTTCAACGGTCAGTCCGTTGACGGAGTCCAATCGCACCAGGGCGTCGAACTTCTCACGCTTGCTGTTGCGGTCGTTCTCACGAGGCTGCCGAATGGCACCGGCGACAGCGTCGCCCTTGCGCAGTCGGTTCTTGCGGACCATCGAGGCCGAGACGTAGACGTCGTTGGGGCCGGGCAGGTAACCGGAGGTGCGCAAGAACGCGTAATTGTCGTGGACGTCGAGGATACCGCCGACGGGGATGAGCACGTCATCATTGCGAATCTCGGGCTCGTCGTTGCCACGTCCGCCGCGACGTTTGCGGTCACGGTCACGACCGCGTCCGCGACGGTTGCCGCGATCGTCGTCATCGTTGTTGTTGCGACCCCGACGATCGTTGTTGCGATCGTTGTTACGGTCATTGCCCCGGTCGTTGTCGTCGCTCTGACGGTTGCGCCCATTGCCGCGGTCATTGTTGCGGTCGTTGCCACGGTCGTTGTTGCGGTCGTTGCCGGAGTCGTTGTCGTCGTTCTGACGATTGCGCCCGTTTCCACGATCGTTGTTGCGGTCATTGCCGGAGTCGTTGCCGCGGTCGTTGTTACGCCCGTTGCTACGATCGTTGCCACGGTCGTTGTCGTCAGTCTGACGGTTGCGGCCATTGCCACGATCATTGCGATCCGAGCGCTCGGCCGAGTCATCGGCGTTGTGTCCGTTGTCGTCGTTCTGGGCGTCGCCGCCACGAGAACGTGAACGACTACGTCGCGAACGCTGCTTGTCGGGCTCACCAGCGGAATCAGACGAATTGTCGTCTGCAGCGGATGCCTCGGCGACGATGGAGGACTCAGCAGTAGACGATGCGGCGGGCGCGCCCTGCGAAACAGCGGCGTCATCGGACGTCGCAGCTGCACTGCGACGAGCGGGACGACGCTTGGCCTCGACGGGTACATCGTCGGCACCCTGGTTGTCTTCCTTTGCTGCCTTCTCGGGAGCTGCGGAAGCGGCTGGTGCGGAAGCTGCCGGTACGGTCTTCGAGGCTGCTTGAGCCTGCCCCGAACCGCCCTGGGCGCCATTGTGGTTGTTGATGGCGTCGATCAGTTCGCCTTTGCGAAGTCGACGGTACCCTTTGATCCCGAGTCCCGCTGCCATTTCCTGGAGCTGGGGCAGACGCAAAGCGGTCAGACTGCCGGTGCGTGTGGTGGAATCTTGAGTAGTGGTTTCAGACACGAAGGTCCTTCTCCCTCTTTCGGCCGTGCGGCAAGAGCCGTTTACTCACGGCGACGGAAACACCATTGACGGTGCATTGTGAAAGATAACCTGCCTAAGAATGAGCAGGAGACGTTCCAGAATTTGTGAAAAAATCAGCGGAATCGCGATGCGTATCGCAGAATCCGATCACTGACGGAACACTCATAGTTTACGTGCTCAATGGCTTTCACGCGAATCCGGTGACTAATTTTTTTCCTTGACGCGATATCCGCCGAGGTCAATGGTGGTATGTATGAGTGTCACCGCGTCGGGGACCAGCTCGGGGGGAACTGCACTTGCGAGAACGAGGACGGTGGGTCCGGCGCCGGAGATCACTGCGGGCAGGCCCTCGGCGCGCAGCGCGTCGACGAGCGCCATCGACTCCGGGTATGCGTCACGGCGGAATTCCTGATGCAGACGATCGGCGGTGGCCTCGAGCAGCACCGAGTCATCGGTGACGAACCCATGGATGAGAAGTGCCGCAAGGGCAGAGTTCTCTGCGGCGACCTCATGTTCGACGGATACGGGGATCACGCTGCGAGCGATCTCCGTGTCCAGACGCATGTCGGGGACCATGACGGTCACCTCGGCGATGGTGTTGGCTGGAATCTGCCACGAACGCGCAGGCTCCGGCAATGCAATGGTCAGTCCCCCGTAGACAGCGGGGGCCGCATTGTCCGGGTGGCCCTCGAGTTCGGATGCGAGCTCGAGCACACGTTGTCGGCTCAGCTTCGCACCACCTGCGTAGGCGCCGACCTCACCGGCCAGAGCAATGGCACCCACGTTCGCAGCCGCGGAGGATCCGAGTCCGCGTGAGTGCGGTATCCGATTGACACATTCCAGGCTGAGCCGCTCCCCCAGATCTGCAGGGGCCTGCGGATACTCTGCAGAGAGCACATCAGAGATCACTCGCATGATGAGATGGGTGCGATCCGTCGGCAGCGTCTCTGCGCTCTCCCCTGTCACGCTCACGCAGATGCTGGGGTCCACGGGGTCGTCGTGGATGGTCAGAGTTAGAGTATCGAAGATCCCCAGAGCAAGGCCGAAGGCATCGTAACCAGGGCCCAGGTTCGCCGAGGTGGCCGGAACCTCGATCTGAATCCTCACACTCACCTGTCTTCGAGCCCGAGAGCCCGTGCCGCGCTGACCGCGTCGACGGAGACCCGTTTCGGCTCGATCTCGGAGCCGTCGGCTGTGTGCAGTGCCCAGCTGGGGTCCTTGAGTCCGTGACCGGTCACGGTTACCGCAATGCTCGCACCGGACGGGACCTTGCCCGCTTCGGACATCTTGAGCAGACCCGCCACTGAGGCCGCCGAACCGGGTTCGACGAAGATCCCCTCGTCCCGGGACAGGACTTTGTGTGCGCGCAGGATTTCATCGTCGGTGACGGAATCGATGACTCCGCCGGACGAGTCACGGGCCTCGATTGCCTGCTCCCAGCTGGCTGGATTGCCGATCCGGATGGCCGTGGCGATCGTATCGGGCTCGTCCACGGGGTGGCCGAGGACAATCGGGGCCGATCCTGCGGCTTGGAAGCCCCACATATGCGGCAGACGGGTCGAGGCTCCGATCTCCTGGTATTGGCGGTAGCCCTTCCAGTAGGCGGTGATGTTGCCGGCGTTGCCCACGGGCAGCACGTGGATGTCGGGAGCGTCGCCCAGGACGTCGACAACCTCGAAGGAAGCCGTCTTCTGTCCCTCGATACGATCCGGGTTGACGGAGTTCACGAGGTGGACAGGGTAGGACTCGGAGAGCTTGCGACAGAGCGTCAGGCAGTCGTCGAAGTTTCCGTCGACTTCGAGCAGCGTGGCCCCGTGGGCGATGGCCTGGCTCATCTTGCCCGGCGCGATCTTGCCGGTGGGCACGAGCACAGCACAGGTCAGTCCGGCCTTGGTGGCGTAGGCGGCTGCCGAGGCTGAGGTGTTGCCTGTCGAGGCACAGATGACGGCCTTAGCACCCTGAGCCACGGCCTTCGTGATGGCCATCGTCATACCCCGGTCCTTGAAGGACGCTGTCGGGTTGAGGCCTTCGTACTTCACCCACACATCGGCACCGGTGAGTTCGCTGAGCTTCTCCGCGTGGATGAGCGGCGTGCCGCCTTCGCCCAAGGTCACGGCCGGTGTAGTTTCGGAGATATCGAGGAGGGTGCGGTATTCCTCGACGACGCCCTGCCACTGTTTTTTGGGGAATTCGGTCATTCTCACTGTCCTTCTACGCGGATCACGGATTTGACGGCGCGCACCACGGGGAGGCCGCTGAGGCGGTCGACCGTTTCCCGGAGGGTTGCGTCGGTGTTCGAGTGGGTGGCGAGCACGAGCTTCGCGTGCTGAGTGCCTTCGTCGTCGACCTCTCCCACGGTCTGGCGCATGAGTTCGATCGACGCACCTTCGTCGGAGAAGACCTCGGAGACTGCGGCGAGAACACCAGGACGGTCGACCACGTCGAGCGTGATGTGGTACCGGGTGGTGATCGCCGATATCGGCAGGATCTTCGAGTCCTCGTGGAATGGGCGCTCATACTGTCCCCGACCACCGAGCACCTTGCGACGGGCCACGGAGACCACATCTCCGAGGACCGCAGATGCGGTCGGTTCGCCGCCGGCACCCTGTCCGTAGAACATGAGCGAACCGGCAGCCTCGGCCTCGATGAAGACGGCGTTGAAGGCACCGCGCACTGTCGCCAGGGGGTGGCTGCGTCCCAGCAGGGCCGGGTAGACGCGAGCGGACAGGCCCGGTCCGGCAGGTGATTCGCTGACTCGTTCGCACACGGCGAGGAGTTTGATGACGAAGCCCTGATCCCGGGCCGTGGCGACCATCTCGGGTGTGATGTCTTCGATGCCTTCGACGTGGACATCGTCGATCGAGACCGGAGCGTGGAAGGCCAACGACGAGAGAATGGCGGCCTTCGCGGCGGCATCATGGCCGCCGACATCGGCGGTGGGGTCCGCCTCGGCGAATCCCAGCTCCTGCGCGGTCTTCAGCGCCTCATCGAAGCCCCATCCCTCGGAGTCCATCTGGTCGAGGATGTAGTTGGTGGTGCCGTTGACGATGCCCATGATTCTGTCGATCCGGTCCCCTGCCAGCGAGTCGCCGACAGGACGGATGATCGGAATGGCACCGGCGACGGCTGCTTCGTGCTCGAGGCGCACACCGGCGGAGTCTGCCGCCGACATCAGCTCACCGTAGTTGGCAGCCAGCAGAGCCTTATTGGCTGTGACAACGGAGGACCCGTGGTCAAGGGCTGAGCGGATAAGCGTTTTGGCAGGCTCGATGCCGCCCATCAGCTCGATGACGATATCGGCGTCGGCAATGGCCGCCTCAGCATCTGTCGTCAGCAGGCTCGAATCGATTCCCGGGCGCTGCTTGGAGGTGTCACGGACGACGATTGCGCTCAGTTGCAGCGGCGCACCGATCCGTTCGGCCAACGCCTCGCTCCGATTCTGGATGCGGGCGGCGACCTCGGTGCCGACGACTCCACATCCGAGCATGGCAACTTTCAAAGCCTGCATTTGTTCACCTTTTCGCTGTCTTCAATGGCACTCATACGCGCTCTCCGGCGTTCATTCCCGGATCGCTGCGCAACATCTGAGAGTAGTCCTCGGGTGTCACAATCCACTCAACCTTATCCGTTGTCACGGCCAGGACCCCTGGTTTGGGCACGTGGTTGTAGTTGTTGGCCAGTGACCGGCAATAGGCACCGGTGTTCGGGACCGCGACGAGGTCACCGGCGGACACATCAGACCCCATGTATTCGTCTCGGACGATGATGTCACCGGATTCGCAGTGCTTGCCCACCACGCGCACGATGGCCGGTTCGGAATCGGAGTTCCGATTGGCCAAGGTACACGAATAGTCGGCATCGTAGAGAGCTGTCCGAATGTTGTCACTCATCCCCCCGTCGACGGCGACGTAGGTGCGTACGCCGTTGTCTGTGTCGACCTCTTTGACGGTGCCGACCTGGTAGAGGGTGAATACGGATGGGGAGATGATCGCGCGTCCGGGTTCGATTGAGATCCGCGGCACGTTCGTGCCCAGTCCACGACATTCCTTCGCGACCACCTCGGCGAGTTCCTGGGCCATCTTCGCCACCGGGATAGGTGTGTCCTGTGAGGTGTAGCGGACGCCGAAGCCGCCGCCCAGGTCGACATCGGGCAGATCAACGCCGTGTTCGGCCATGATCTCTGCGCGCAGCGCCAGGACGCGGGCGGCAGCGACTTGGAAGCCGGAGATGTCGAAGATCTGGGAGCCGATGTGCGAGTGCAGACCGTCGAAACGCAGATGTGAGGAGTTCGCCACCGCCGCGGCGGCCTTCGCAGCGGTCCCGGCGGAGACGGAGAGGCCGAACTTCTGGTCTTCATGAGCCGTGGCGATGAAATCGTGGGTGTGTGCCTCGACGCCCACCGTGACGCGCAGCATCACCGGAGCGGTGGTTCCCTTCGCTGCCGCGATCGACTCGAGCAGTGCGATCTCGTCGAGGCTGTCGACGAAGATCCGTCCCACACCGTAGTCGAGAGCATATTCGAGCTCGGCCGCAGATTTGTTGTTGCCGTGCAGGCCGACCCGCTCGCCTGGGACCCCTGCTGCATTGGCCACCATCATCTCCCCCAGGGAACAGGTGTCGAGGCCGAGGCCCGCTTCGTGGACCCACCCGGCGACAGCAGTGCACAGGAATGCTTTGCCCGCATAGAAGACGTCGACTCCGGCCAGGCCTTTGTCTGTGGAGAAGGCAGCCGAGTAGGCGCTGACGTAGTTCTCGGCGCGCGCTGTGAAGTCGGCGACGTCCATGACGAGGGTCGGGGTGCCGTAGCGTTCGGCGAGGTCGGTGACCGAGTGCCCGGCGATGGTGAGGACACCGGAGTCGGACTTCGTCACATTGTCTGACCACAGGCTGGGCAGGAGCGCATTCACGTCCTCTGGGTACGGCAGCCACACGGGTGCTGGGGTGGCGTGCATGGTGCCGGCGATATGGGCTGGCATTACATCCTCTCCGGGGCGCTGACGCCCAGTAGTCGAAGTCCTGTGGCCAGGACGATGATGGCGGCTCGGTCGAGGACCAGCCGGGAAGCGTGGAGTCGCGTGATCTTCTCGTCGATGCTCGGTGTCACAGAGCATGCCTGCGCCCAGTCTAGGAACAGCTGGGCTATGGCTTCGAGGAGGCAGGTGATGCGCTGTGGTTCGCCCCAGGAAGCAGCGTGGCGCGTCGTGGTGATGAAATCGGCCAGTGCTGCGGCCAGAGCGGTCTCTCGGGCATCGGTCAAGGTGTTCGCGTCGAAGTCGGAGGCATCGATTCCAGCCGCTGCCGCACGCCGTTCGACTCGACGGGCTGCGGAGTGCGCGAGCTGGACTGCGTACATAGGGTTGTCCGAGTGGGCTGTGCGCAGCACTTGGGTGTCGCCTGGCTGCGGCGGGGACGTGCTGCTGCGTGCGGCCAGGAAGCGAAGCGCGTCGGTTCCCACCGCGACCTGCAGTGCCTGCAGCTCGGAACTGGCCAAGATGCGCTGGCCGATGGCGGCTTCGATGCGCGCTGCTGCGTCACGATCAGGACCGAAGGGCTGATCGGAGTCGACGATGTCAGCGGCGGTCTGGGCGAGGCTGCTGGGACTGACCGTGATGTTGAGGAATCCAGGTCCGGCGACTTCGACGTCGGCTACTCGTATGTCCGCGCGCAGCTGAGACGCGATCTCTTCTGCCAGCAGTCTGGGATCCGTGTGCAGGCTCGCAGCACTGCGCAGTGCAATGGTCGAAACCCAGTCCCCGGGGCGTGAGGCCTGCGGCCGACGGCGCTTCTCCTGCACACGGCGGAGGGGCGGCTCCGGAACAGGGACGTTGTGGATTCCTCGTGCGGCGGCACTGCTCGCCAGTGCACGCGCCAAAGCGGTCTGCAGAAGTTCCGGGGTCACCCGATCAGATTACTCGTGTCCGGTTGTCGACGGCGAATCAGGTGTCATAGTCCTCAGCATCGTCTCAACCCGGGAGGTGGACGGATCAGATCGAGCCTGGGCGACAGGCGGAGAAGCTGACCGCGAATTTCACCGCGGTGGAGGCCAGGACCACCGCATAAGCTGGCCACATCGCATCAAAGGACTGAATCAAGAAGGCGAAGATCAGGGGGCCAGTTGCTGCCATCAGGTAGCCACCGCCCTGAACGAAGCCGGACAGCGCTGCCGAGGCCTCGGCGCTGCGAGAGCGCAGGGTGATCAGGGTCAGGGCCAGTGGGAACGTTGAGATCCCAATTCCCAACAGAATCGTCCACAACACTGGTGCGGCTTCGGGGACGAGCCAGAGACCGAGGTACCCGGCGGCCAGAGAGCCGCAGAAGACCGCGACGATCGGTGAGGCTGTGCGCATCTTCTGTGCCAGAAGCGGCAGAACGAACCCGAGGACGAGAGGTATCGCGGTCACCAGGGCGAGCATGGCTCCTGCAAATGCCGGGTCGAAACCGGAACGTGTGAGCAGGGTGGGCAGCCAGGTGAACAGGATGAAGTTGTTGAAAGAGGTCAACCCGGTCATCGTCATCAGGGCCCAGGCGCGCTTGGTCTTGACCAATCTGAGCAGCTCGCTGCCGCCGACGACTGTGGCTGTAACCTGCGATCGGGGCGAGGGCCGGAGAACGGCGATCAGGACCCAGACAGCAATCCCGGCTGCTGCGGATGCTGCCCACACGAGCAGAGACCCGCGCCATTCGAACTTCGATGCCAACGGCACGGCCACCAGTGGCGGGATGAATGTTCCCAACTGCAGCATGCCCACGTGCACAGTCGACATGAGTGCGACCCGATCGGGGAAGTAGGACTTCACGATCGGTGGCACGACCACGTTGCCGATGCCCATGCCCAGCAGCGCGAGAACGCTGAGTGCCAGGAAGAGTGCGGGAGAGTCGACGATCGCGCGCAGGCCAAGACCCGCCGTGATCATGATCATCACTGCCAGGGAGATCGTCAGTCCAGAGAAGCGGTTGTACAGCCGTGGGGTGATGAAGCCGCTGATTCCGTAGAGCAGCGGCGGCAGCATTCCGATGATGGCCAGAAAGGCGGAGCTGAGATGGATCTCGGATCCCATCGCATCCAGCAGCGGCGAAAGCCCCGTCACGCCTGGACGGAGATTGAATGCGGCGACAATGATTCCGATGCCGATCAGAATTGATGCCCACGCAGATTTCATGCTTGCATTTCTACCATCCGGTACCCCGCACCAGAATCGCCGGGGTCAGTTCTCCTGTTTAAGTCCTTCGACCGGTGACAGCCGTGCTGCCCGTCCGGCCGGTGCCAGCGCCGAGAGCAGACCGGCCAGAATCGCGACAAGAAGGATACCCAGAGTTGAGGGGATCGACCAGTCGACGATGAGCCGATTGGAATAGTCATGCGTGATCAGACTGGTGCCGACGATGCCCAGTCCCCCGCCGAGGAGGAGCCCGATGAGTGCCGCCACAGACGAGATGAGGGTGGCTTCCAGTGCGAGGATCGATCTCAGCTGGGAGATGCTCAGGCCCAGTGCCCGGAGCAGAGAGTTCTCTCGTCGACGTTCGATCACCGACAAACTCACCGTGTTCGAGACGCCGAGGAGGGCGATGAGGACGGCGACGAACAGCAGGGCCACCGCAACGATGAGGAGGACATCGATGAATTCGGAGTATTGGCCTCGGACCACTGCCGAACCACCCACCTCGTCACTGGTCACGTCGAGTTCTTCGGCTACGTCCTGTTGGATTCGAAAGATGTCGGAGACTGAGGCATCCGGATCGACCTTGACCAGGACGGAGGTGGAGGTCGCGGACACACCCAGATCATTGCCGACATCCGGGGTGGTGAGGAAGACCAGACTCGAGTCACCGGCCTTCTCAACCGGAAGAGTCGCCTCGGTGAGCCCCTTGATGCGGATGCTCTCTGGCCCGTAGTCGTCGGGGACGAGCACTTTCCCCGGAACGGGTGGCTCGGCGCCCTCACTGAGCACAGTCTGGGCGGAATCGGGATCGATGACATAGAGCTCGGGGGGCATATCGCCGTGGTCACCGAGCACCTCCGCCCGATGGGCGATGACGACGGCTTCCACCCCTGCAATCTCACGCACACCATCGGCTTCGTCCCGATCGACGGTGGTTTCGAGCGGAACGGAGATGTCGACGGGATAGCGCTGGTCGAGTCCGAAGCTCAGCGTGGCCTTCGTCGACATTCCACCGACCACGATCGTCGCCACCAGGGTGACACCGATGATGAGTGCGGTTGCCGTAGCCGCGGTTCGGCTGCGATTGCGCAGAGTGTTCAACGTGGCGAGGCGGCCCGGGACGCCGAAGGGACTGAACGCCAGGTCGCCGATTGCTGCGAGGATCGGCGGAATGATCATCACGGAGCACAGGATCAGGCCGAAAACGAGCAGTGCGCCCCCGAGCGCCCCACCCAGGATCCACCCCGGTGATCTCCCGATGAGATAGACCGAAGCGACGAGGAGCACGATTCCGAGGCCGATGCTCGACCACCCGATGAGCTGACGCACCCGGCTGTGCCGCGAGGGCGACAGGGACTCGTCGAGGGGCTGCAGCGCCTCCAACGGCGTCACAGCGATGGCGCTGCGGGCCGGTCGGATGGTGGCAAGGACCGTGAGGAGCACACCGACGACAATGCCGATCAGCAGCGCCGAGAGAGGAACGCTGAGGCTGAGATAGTCGAATTCGTTGGGCCAGACCTGCTTCGCTCCCGCGGCGAGGCAGAAGCTGAGCCCCGTCCCGACCACCACTCCACAGATCGAGCCAAGCAGCCCGATAAAGGTTCCCTCGGTCACCACGGACCCGTAGAGCTGAACCCGTGATGCACCCAGGCAGCGCAGCAGTGCCAGTTCGCGCCTGCGACCGGCCACGATGACGGAGAAGGTGTTGGACACCACCAGTATCGCCACGATGACGGAGATGCCGGCGAAGGCCAGGAGCAGCCAGGTGACGACCTCATTGCTGCCGGAGAGCCGATCCGTCTTCACATCGATGGCATCGCCGACGCTCATCGCCTCCAGGCTTCCCTGCAGAGCTGAGTCGTCGATCGCGTCCTGAAGGTGTGCGCGGACCACGTTCGGATCAGCACCCTCGTCGAGAGCGATCTGTATCGCGACAACATCACCCTGCGAAGCGAAGTACTCCTGATAGCTCGCCGAGGTGGTTAGCCCGCGGTGCGATCCTGCAGTCGCCGGGCCGCTGTCCATAGAGGCCAGGCCGACGACGGTGAACGTCGTGTTGCTTTGATTCGGCCCCCGGTAGACGGGCATCGCCTCATCGTCAGGGCCGACGGAGAAGCGGATCTCGTCGCCGATGCCCACCCCCAGGTCATCCGCGGTCTTCTCGTCCAGGACGAGATCTGTGAGGGACTCGGGCCGGGTCCCATCGGTGAGCGCGAATGTGTCCAGGCCCGGGTCTGCGGGTGCAGGTGTCAAAGCGAACGTGCTCTCAGAGAATGTCTGCCCTCGACCGGTCGTCGTTGTTCGCGCGTTGACAGTTGCAGTGTCCACTCCCTCGACCTGTTCCAGCGGCTTGGTCAGCGGAGCGGCTTCCTGCCCGTTGACGAAGATGTCCTGGCCCGGGACGATGACGAGGTCGGCCTCGGAGAATGTGTGCGACACAGACTCCTTCAGGCTGGCCTGCAAAGACGAGCTGATAATCAGAGTAGAGGCGACGAAACCCGCGGCCAGCGCGATGCCGAGTCCCACTGCGAGGAATCGCGCCCAGTGGATACGAATCTCCGCCAGAGCGACTGCGATCACAGGTCGCTCAGTTCACCCAGCGCGGAGACCACGGACTCTTTGGAGGGCTGGTGCACTTCCCCTCCGGCACGACCGTCTTTGAGGAGCACGACTCGATCCGCGTGTGAGGCGGCTACGGGGTCGTGGGTAACCAAGATGATCGTCTGCCCGTAGCGGCTTGTTGCTCCATGCAGCAGCGCCAGCACTTCAGCACCGGCTTGTGAGTCGAGGTTGCCTGTGGGCTCGTCGGCGAAGATCACGTCAGGGCGAGTCAGCAGGGCACGAGCCACAGCAACACGCTGCTGCTGACCGCCGGAGAGTTCATGCGGGCGATGTTTGAGCCGATCCCCCAGCTCAAGGCGCTCAACGACTTCGGTCTTCCACTCGGGATCGATCCTTTTGCGTGCCAAGGCCACCGGCAGTTCTATGTTCTGCTCGGCACTGAGAGTGGGAACCAGATTGAATGCCTGGAAGATGAATCCGACGCGGTCGCGTCGCAGTTGCGTCAGTTCCTTGTCGTTGAGACCTGTGATCTCCTGACCGCCTAGGGTGATGGTGCCGGAATCCACTCTGTCGAGACCGGCGAGGACATGCATGAAGGTGGATTTTCCTGAACCCGAGGGGCCCATGATCGCACTGAACCTACCGGCTTCGAAGTTCACCGTGATGTCGTCGAGGGCTGTCACTGCGGTGTCGCCGCGTCCGAAGCTCTTGCGCACCGATTGTGCACTGAGCACGACATCAGAGCTCGTCACGTCCGCAGGAGTCGACATCATGACCTTCATCAGCTGGTTGAGATTCGTTATAGACCACCCTAATCGGTGATAGCAGAAACCGCCCACCTCAGGTGTTGAGGAGGGCGGCATGTGGTGCCCGCGACAGGATTCGAACCTACGACCTTCTGCTCCGGAGGCAGACGCTCTATCCACTGAGCTACGCGGGCAACGGATGCAATGCTATCACCGACATGTAGTGCTTCCCAAAACGAAACCGCGTGCAATCGAGACTCGATTGCACGCGGTTGAAAGCATCAGGCGCCCTTCATGTCCTTGCGCCCGGGAACATATTCCCAGTGCCAGAGTTCATAGGAGTTGCGCTTGGCCCAGTCCGGGTTCTCCCAGCCGTACTTCTCACCGTTGGCGATGAGCCACTCGGACTGCGGGCCGGTTCCTGTCTCGGTACCGCCGCCGAGGTCGAGCGCGATTCCCCAACCGTGGTTGGACGTACCCGGCCGGGCAGCGAATCCGGGCTTGCGCTCGGCAACGGAGATTTGGGATTCGAGCGAGCGATAAGAATCAGTGATGGCAAGTTCCTTGCCAGTGTCCTTCTTGTACGCAGCGTTCATCTTTGCGAACGACACGGCGGCATCGGAACGCAGCTTGTGCTTGCCCACGCCGACCTCGCACAGCCAGTCTTCGGGCAGTTCGCCGTTCGACACATGGCCCTTGGGCGCCTCGTCCTTGCAGCCGGGCAGCACCGTCTTCGTGATGGCGCGCGAGGCGGCCTCCACCTTGGTCTGCTTTGCGCTGGGCGCTCCGATGGCCATGCTCGTCTTCTCGTCGTCGGCCTTGATGTCGGCCGAAACGGATTCGGAATTGATTGCACGAGCCTGAGTATCGGCTGCAGTCTCGTCGACCTTGACTTCCTGGTTGCCGCTCATGTTGCCGGCGACCATGACGGCAGCGATTGCGGTACCCGTCACGGAGACAGTTGCCAGTGCGGAGAAAGTTGTCATGCGACGACGACGGACCGACCGCAGAAGAGAACCGTCCGATCCGCGGCTGCCCATCCGGGCGGCGACGAATGCCGAACCACCATGATCGGGACGAGCCGACGCTTCTTTGGCCATTGCGGCCCGACGCGGTGACCCTGCAGCCGCTTTGGCTTCTGCAGCCATCGCGGCGCGTCGCGGCGAGAGTGGTGTTGAAGGAGTCGGGCCCGAGTGCTGCGGCGCCGATGGCGCATGCTGCTTGGAGAAGACAGATGTCACGGGTGAAGACGTATGCTGCTTGCGCAGATCGCGGCGGCGAACCGGTTGCGCCTCTGCGGTCGAGGACTCACTCGACATATTACTCCGTACTGTTGTCCCTATTTCGGCCGTGATGATTACCGGCAAACGAAAACCTTATGTCACAACACTATAACGACCTCGTTACAGATTGTCATTTTCCGTTCATACTTGGCGTGTGACCTCGGGTTACACATGCTTTCGCCCCCACCAGGGCGGCACAGATAACGTATTTGCGGCCGCTGGTCGGGGAGATTCGTAACATATTGTTATAAAGCATTAAGTTCGTGGATGACCCGCGTCACAGATCGATAG
Source organism: Brevibacterium sp. FME17 (assembly GCF_014897515.1). Classification (NCBI taxonomy): domain Bacteria; kingdom Bacillati; phylum Actinomycetota; class Actinomycetes; order Micrococcales; family Brevibacteriaceae; genus Brevibacterium; species Brevibacterium sp. FME17. Next base: position 105,503 of record NZ_JABUYD010000009.1, on the reverse strand, counting down.
TGATCTGTGGGCGATGTCATGCTCAGTGCTGGTGTCGGCCCCGCTGCATGGCGTCCTGAACCTCACCGACAAGTTCTTCCAAGACGTCTTCGAGGAAGAGCAGACCCAGCACGTTGCCCTCTTCCGAGACGACCCTGGCCACGTGGATGCCGACCTTCTGCATCTGGGACAGTGCCTCTTCGACCTCATCACTGGCGGTCACAGTGAACAGAGGACGGAATCGCTTCGCCGGAACGGGCGCACCGTATTCGAGCGTGCTGTCGGCGTAGAGAACGTCCTTGATGTGGAGATAGTCCTGCGGGTAGCCGTCATCGTCGGTTACGAAGTACCTCGAGAACCCGGTTTTTCCAACCAGGGTGACGAGATCGTCGGGGGTCACACTCGAGACGATGGTGATCAGTTCGGACATGGGCACCATGATGTCGGCGGCTGTTTTGTCACTGAATTCCAGCGCACCCTTGAGCAACCCGGTGTCGTCGGTGAGCAGGCCTTCGCGCTTGGACTCAGCGACGATCGATTCAACCTGCTCGATCGTGAACGCTTCATTGACCTCGTCGCGAGCCTCGATTTTGAACAGATGCAGGATCGAGTTGGCCAGACCGTTCAGCGGTTTGATGACGAAGCCGAAGACTCGGGACAGGAAGACGAGCGGAGGTGCCAGCAGCATCACTGCCCGCGCCGAGCCCGCCAGCGCCATGTTCTTCGGCACCATCTCACCGATCACCACGTGCAGGTAGGTGACGACACCGAGAGACAGGATGAAGGAGATCGTCGAAGACAGTCCTGCCGGAATCCCCAGTCCCTCCAGCGGGCCGGACAGGAGGTGGTGAATGGCCGGCTCCGCAACATTGCCCAACAGCAGAGAGCAGACGGTGATTCCCAGCTGACAGATCGCGAGCATCACCGAAACATGCTCCATCGCGTACAGAGCGGTCTTCGCTGCCGCCGACCCCCCCTGTGCTCGGGGCTCGAGCTGCGATCGTTTGGCCGCGACCACGGCGAATTCGGCGGCCACGAAGAAGGCATTGCCCAGAAGCAGCACGAGGAGCCAGATGAGGCCCAACCAGTCGGTGCTCATCAGAACTCACCACCCTGTTCATAGCCGACCGCGTCGGTTGCACGAAGGAGTATGCGCAGCCTTTCGATGCGTCGACCGTGCATCCGTTCGACTCGGATCAGTGCGTCCTCAGTGCGGATCTGGTCGCCGGGCTCCGGGATCCGGCCCAGCTCTTTGAGGACGAATCCAGCCAGAGTCTCATAGTCGGAATCTTCAGGTATGTCGAGACCGATCGTCAATGAGACTTCGTCGGGGCGAAGCTGTCCCGGAACGATCCAGGTGCCATCACGGGCGGGCCGTGCCGCCACACGCATCCGGTCATGTTCGTCGGCGACTTCACCGACGAGTTCTTCCACGACGTCTTCGAGGGTCACGACACCGGCGGTGCCTCCGAACTCATCGACGACGACTGCCATCTGCAGGCCCTTGGCTCGAAGTTCCATAAGAAGCGGATCGAGCAGAAGGGTTTCGGGAATCTCGGTCACCTCGGTCATCAGTCCCCCAGCGTATGCATCGTCGCGGTTCGCCAGCGGAACAGCAAAGGCCTGCTTGACGTGAACGACGCCGAGGATATGGTCCTTGTCTTCTCCGGCGACCGGGAAACGGGAGAACCCTGTCTCTCGGGCCTGTTCGATGATCGCTCGCGCGGTCGTGTCCTTGACCACCGATGACATACGTGTGCGCGGAGTCATCACGTCCTCTGCGGTTCGCTCGGAGAAGCTCAGCGTCCGCTGGAGAAGGTCAGCCGTCTGCTCATCGAGCACTCCCTCTTCAGCGGAGTGACGCACCAAAGAGGTGAGCTCTTCGGGCGAGCGGCCAACAGAGCCCTCCTCCTGAGGCTCGATGCCGAAAGTCAGCAGGATCTTGTTGGCGGTGCCGTTGAGCACGCTGATCACAGGCTTGAAGACAAGGGAGAAGACATACTGCACCGGCGCGGCGATACGACCGGTGGCCAGGGGAACTGCAATCGCCAGATTCTTCGGCACCAGCTCACCGAAGATCATCGACAGGATCGTGGACAGAATGAGTGCGATCGTCAGCGCGATCGGAGCAGCGAGCCCTGGACTGGCACCCATCGCTTCGAACACCGGTGCCAAAAGCCTGCCCAAGGACGGCTCCATCAGGTAACCGGTCAGAAGAGTCGTGATTGTGATGCCCACCTGTGCCGCAGACAGCTGCGTGGACAGGTGGGTCATCGATCGGCGGAGGATCTTGGCTCCGACCACGCCGTCCTCCACCGCTTTATCTGCAGTGTGGCGGTCCAGCGTGAGAAGTGAGAACTCGGCAGCGACGAAGACGCCGGTGCCGCCGATCAGGAAGAGTGCTAACGCAAGGTACAGCCATTCCATCAGTGACGATCCCTGCCGTTCGCGGTCAGGAGATCACGTTGAGTGATGTGATCGAACCTCAGGGGGTGAGGGTCGTCGTCTGGGGCGCCGGCTTCCCGCCGGCCGGGACTGTCACTGTGCATGGTGAGAGCTTACCAACTCCGGGACAACGGTCGGCCTTCGTCATAACCGGCCGCGCTCTGCACTCCGACCGTGGCAAGATCCGCGAATTCCTCTAGACTCCGGGCTCCCGCATAGGTGAAGGAGCTGCGCACACCCGAAGTGATGCCATCGAGCAGGTCCTCGACTCCAGGAGATTCTGGGTCAATGTACATAGTCGACGACGAGATGCCCTCTTCGAACAGTCCTTTGCGTGCACGCAAGAATGCGGATTCAGTCCGAGTCCTGTTCGCCACGGCCCGTGCAGATGCCATGCCGAAGCTCTCCTTGTATTTGCGGCCCTCACCGTCGATCAGAAGGTCACCCGGGGATTCATGGGTGCCGGCGAACCAGGACCCAACCATGACCTGCGATGCACCAGCAGCGAGAGCCAGCGCCACATCGCGGGGATAACGCACTCCCCCGTCCGCCCATACGTGAGCACCCAGTTCCCTGGCAGCCTCGGCGCATTCGCGAACAGCCGAGAACTGCGGACGGCCGACTGCCGTCATCATGCGCGTGGTGCACATGGCACCGGGTCCGACACCGACCTTGATGATCTGGGCACCGGCCGACACGAGATCGCGAACACCGTCAGCGGTGACGACATTGCCGGCGACGATGGGCACTCCGAGATCCGCGGCCGCGATCGAGGCCAGGGTATCGAGCATCTTCACCTGATGGCCGTGTGCTGTGTCGACGACCAGCACGTCGGCTCCGGCTGCGACCAGAGCGGAGGCCCGCTCGACGGCGTTGCCGTTGACTCCGACAGCCACCGCGATCTTCAGCGAGTCCTGACTATCGAGGTTAGGGGCGTAGATCGACGAGCGCAGCAAAGACTTGGGTGTCAGGGATCCCAGCACCCTGTCGCTGTCATCGACGACAGCGGCGAATGGGGTGCGGGCCTCGTTCATGGACTCGAACAAGGACTCCAGCTGCGCGCCGTCCGACCAGTCGACATCCGAGGCTCTAATGATGTGCGGAGAGGGTTCCAACAGTGCAGACACCGCGGTGAACCGGTCGACGTCCTTGAGGCTCGACGAGTCGATCACTCCTTCGAGCTTCCCGTCATCGTCGACGACCACTCCGAAGCCGTGGGCACGTTTGGCCAATACGTGCAGTGCATTGAGCACCGTGTCCTCCGGAGAGAACCGCAGTGCAGAGTCGAAGACACGGTCGCGACTCTTCACCCACGCGATCGTGTCCTGGGCCGCGGACAGGGGGATGTCCTGCGGCAGAACCGCGAGACCACCTCGGCGTGCCATGGTCTCAGCCATTCGGCGGCCGGATACGGCAGTCATATTCGCGGCCACGATCGGGGTCGTGGAGCCCGTGGGATCGGTCGTCGACAGGTCGACATCGAACCGAGAAGTCAACGAGGACGAATTGGGAACCAGGAAGACATCTGAGTAGGTCAGATCATTATTCGGGTCATTTGAGATGAAACGCATAACACTATTGTCCCCTATGCGGACATACGCGGGTACATCGCGTTAGGCTGGTCATGTCGTTAAGCAGCAATTCTTGAATCAGGAAGTAGGCGATCAACGCCGTGTCCGTCAATACTCCGAACCGCACCGTCGACGACTTCGGGTCGAATGAGTGGTTGGTCGAGGAATTGTATGAACAGTACAAGTCCGATAAGAACTCGGTCGACCAGTCATGGTGGCCGTTCTTCGACAAGTACGAAAAGAACGGGAATGGGGTAGCAGCGAAAACTGCAGACGCCAAACCCACCGCGCAGACCGGCACCAAGCCGGCCGCGAAGTCCAATGCGAAACCAGCAGCCAAAGCGCCGACTAAGTCCGCCGACAAGTCCGCCAAGGATGCCTCGAGTGCAGACTCTGTCGCGGATGACAGTCCCCGCGGAATCTCCCCATCGTCGGCTCAGTCCGAGACGCTGAAGGCCGAGACCAAGTCTGTGCCCACAGTCGCCGTAAAGGACACCGAGCCGAAACCGGCTCCCGAGGAGACCGTGACTCCATTGCGCGGTCCCGCGAAGCTGATCGCCAAGAACATGGATGATTCGATCGAGGTTCCCACGGCCACGTCCGTCCGGGCGCTGCCTGCCAAGGCCCTCATCGACAATCGCATCGTCATCAACTCCCACCTCAAGCGGACCCGCGGTGGCAAGGTCTCCTTCACCCACCTCATCGGCTTCGCTGTCATCCGGGCTCTGCAGAACTTCCCCTCGCAGAACGTTTCCTATGATGTCCGCGACGGCAAGCCGGTCATGGTCTCCCCCGCTCACATCAACTTCGGTCTCGCAATCGATGTGCCGAAGAAGGACGGTTCGCGCACGCTTCTGGTGCCGAACGTGAAGAAGGCTGAGACCCTGACCTTCCGCCAATTCGTCGATGCCTACGACGGTCTCGTCGACAAGGCTCGGCAGGGAAAGCTCACGGCCGATGATTTCGCGGGCACATCGGTCTCGCTGACTAACCCCGGCGGAATCGGAACCGTGCACTCAGTGCCGCGTCTGACCAAGGGCCAGGGCTGCATCATCGGTGTCGGTGCTCTCGACTACCCGGCAGAGTTCCAGGGCGCCAGCCAGCACACGATCAACAAGCTGGCCGTGTCCAAAGTCCTGACGCTGACCTCCACCTACGATCACCGCGTGATCCAGGGTGCCGGATCGGGCGAGTTCCTCAAGCTCGTCCACAGCTACCTCCTCGGCGAGGACGGCTTCTACGACGACGTCTTCGAGTCACTGCGTCTGCCCTACGAGCCTGTGCGCTGGGTGCCTGATGTCTCTGCTGAAGACCAGGACGATGTCAACAAGACCGCTCGCGTCATCGAGCTCATCGACGCCTACCGCACCCGCGGGCACCTCATGGCGAACATCGATCCGCTCGTCTACCGTCAGCGTTCCCACCCGGACCTCGACATCAACCAGCACGGCCTAACCTTGTGGGATCTCGAACGCGAGTTCCCCACGGGTGGCTTCGGTGCCAAGCCGATGATGCCCTTCCGCAACATCCTCGGACTCCTGCGCGAGAGCTACTGCCGCACCATCGGCTTTGAGTACATGCACATCGCCGATCCGCTGCAGCGTCGTTGGTTCCAGGCAAAGATTGAGGTTCCGCATCAGGAGCTGACACGCTCGGAGCAGGGACACATCCTCGGCCGCCTCAACGCAGCCGAAGCTTTCGAAACCTTCCTACAGACGAAGTACATCGGGCAGAAGCGCTTCAGCCTCGAAGGCGGCGAATCAGCCATCGTCCTCCTCGACGAGGTCCTCAACCAGTCGGCGGACACCGGCATGGAACAGGTCGCCATCGGCATGGCCCACCGTGGACGTCTCAACGTGCTCACCAACATCGCAGGCAAGTCCTATGCGCAGATGTTCCGTGAGTTCGACGGAACGATGTCTCCGGACAGCGTGCAGGGATCCGGCGATGTCAAGTACCACTTGGGCACCGAGGGTTCCTTCACCTCGCCAGCGGGCAACTCCACCGATGTCTACGTCGCGGCCAATCCCAGCCACCTCGAGACCGTGGACCCGGTTCTCGAGGGCATCGTGCGCGCCAAGCAGGACTTCATCGACCAGGGAGAAGCCGGATTCACCGTGCTTCCCGTCCTCGTCCATGGCGACGCGGCATTCGCAGGTCAGGGTGTTGTCACTGAGACCCTCAACCTCTCGGAGCTGCGCGGCTACCGGACCGGTGGAACCATCCACATCATCATCAACAACCAGGTCGGCTTCACCACGCCCCCGGCCTCGGCCCGCTCGTCCTACTACTGCACCGACGTCGCGAAGTCGATCAACGCACCGATCTTCCACGTCAACGGGGATGACCCCGAAGCTGTTGTGAGGGCCGCCCGTCTCGCGTTCGAATACCGTCAGGAATTCAACCGCGACGTCGTCATCGACCTCGTCTGCTACCGCCGTCGGGGACACAACGAGGGTGACGATCCATCGATGACCCAGCCGCTGATGTATTCCCTCATCGAGAAGAAGGGTTCGGTGCGCAAGCTCTACACCGAATCGCTTGTCGGCAGGAAATGCATCACCGCCGAAGAAGCCACCGAAGCCCTCAAGGACTACCAGTCGAAACTGGAATCGGCATTTGCCGAGACCAAGGAAGCCGAGTCCGGTTCCTACGACGGAGACGCCTTCAATGCTCCGCACGTGCCCAGCGACATCGAAGCATTCAACAATGCCGAGACCGCGATCAGCTCGGAGACTCTGCAACACATCGGCGAGACATTCGCCGCTGTTCCAGAGAACTTCACCATCCACAAGAAACTGCGTGCCCTGCTCGAGAAGCGCAAGGAGATGTCGCTGTCCGGCGGCATCGACTGGGGCTTCGCCGAGCTGTTGGCCTTCGGCTCGCTGCTCATGGACGGAATTCCTGTTCGCCTCGCCGGCCAGGATTCACGTCGCGGCACCTTCGTGCAGCGCCATTCGGTGCTCATCGACGCCGTCAACGGCAATGAGTGGACTCCGCTGCAGAATCTCAGCGATGAACAGGCTCGATTCTGGGTCTATGACTCCCTGCTGAGCGAGTACGCTGCGGTCGGCTTCGAATACGGATATTCGGTCGAACGCAAGGATGCCCTGGTCGCCTGGGAAGCCCAGTTCGGTGACTTCGCGCAGGGTGCTCAGTCCGTGATCGACGAGTTCATCTCGTCCTCGGAGCAGAAGTGGCAGCAGAACTCCGGCGTCGTCATGCTCCTGCCCCACGGATATGAGGGACAGGGACCTGACCATTCCTCTGCTCGCATCGAGCGCTACCTACAGCTGTGTGCCGAATCGAACATGACCGTCGCATACCCGTCGAATGGTGCCTCGTACTTCCACCTCCTGCGCCGTCATGCGATGACGACGAACAAGCGTCCGCTCATCGTCTTCACTCCGAAGTCGATGCTGCGGCTCAAGGCCGCCGCGAACTCACCTGAGGACTTCACTTCGGGAACGTTCGAACCCGTCATCGACGATTCCATCGTCGATCCCGCGCAGGTTGAGCGCGTCGTGATGGTCTCCGGAAAGCTCTACTGGGACCTGCTGGCACAGCGTGAGAAGCGCAATGACACGACGACGGCTTTGGTCCGCGTCGAACAGCTCTACCCGCTCGACGAGGATTCCATCGCGGCTCTGCTCGACCGGTACCCTGCCGGCGCTCAGCTGGCTTGGGCCCAGGAAGAGCCGGAGAACCAGGGAGCTTGGCCGTTCATGGCGCTGAACATGCCTGAGCTCCTCGGCGATCGTGAGCTCACCGTGATCTCACGTCCTGCCTCCGCTGCGACTGCGACCGGACTCAAGCATGTCCACGAAGTCCAGCAGCAGGAACTCATCGACAGGATCTTCAGCCGGTGAGCTCAGTGACTCCAACGACCGTTGCTGTGATCGGTGGCCCTCTGGTCGCCGGTCACGGTGATGGTCGTGGCCTCGGTTGGGTCGGACGCGTCACGGCCAGGACCTTGCCGAGCCTGCCCGACCTCAGAGTCTTTCCCCTGGCCGTACCGCACGAAGACTCTGCGGATCTGCATGCCCGAACCATCTCCGAGGCGTCCCTGAGGTTCACCTCCGATGGGGACAACCGTTTGGTGCTGGCCCTGGGCTCCGGGGACCTCGATTCAGGTCGTTCCGTGGCTCGTGCTCGGCTCGATGTGGCCAATGTGCTCGATGAGGCGCTGGCGAGGAAGGTCTCAACATTCGTCATCGGGCCTCCCCCGGAGTACAACTCCGACCGGAATCGTGCGATCGCTGAGCTCAATGCGAGCTTCTCAGACGTCGCAAAGCGCCGAGGAATCGCCTATGTCGATACGTTCACGCCTCTGCTGGGCCATCCCGTGTGGCAGCGTGAGATCGCATCCTCACGAGACCATCTTCCAGCTCAGGAAGGCTACGGGCTGCTCGCTTGGTTGGTGCTGCATCGTGGCTGGTTCCCATGGCTCGGTGTCCAAGATGCCATGGGCGATTCCTGACCTGGGCCCAAACAGTCGCAAACCGCAGGAGTCCGACCGGCTATGACCTGAGCGATACTTTGCCCAGACACACCAGTCATGAAAGAATGAAGCATCTAGCGAAGGAGTGTGATTATGAGTAAGCGCAGCCGTAAGCGTCACGATCGTCGCCGTAACAAGGCGAACCACGGAAAACGTCCACTCAGCTGATTCCTTCGAATCAACCAGGACATATGAAGAGGGCGGGGAGAATAGATATTTTCCCCGCCCTCTTCATATGCCTGTTTCGTATCTCTACGCTCCGGTTCCGGGCCACACGGCCTGTTCGCTGGCGATACGCAGGCGGATCTTCTCGCGCAGCCCCATCGGTGCTTCTTCCCGACTGCAGGATCTGCGCACCAATTCCTTGAGCAGCGCCTCGATCTCGTATTCGTCATGGCACGACGGACACTGTTCGAGGTGTACCGAGATCTCGCGGATCTCCGTCGTCGTCAGCTCTCCGTCAAGATAGTGGTAGATGCGCATCAGGGATTCCGCGCGCACATTCTCACAGCATTCATCGCTCATTTCGCACCTCCTGCAGGTGAGGAGAAGCCGCGATCCGCAGCGTAGTCGGCAAGCATGTCACGCAGCTGACGGCGCCCCCGGTGCAAGCGCGACATCACGGTGCCGATGGGCGTATCCATGATCTCAGCGATCTCCTTGTACGGCAGACCTTCGACATCGGCATAGTAGACAACCATGCGGAAGTCCTCCGGAAGCTCCGACAGCGCGTCCTTGACGTCGGAGTCGGGAAGATGGTCGAGAGCTTCGAGTTCTGCGGAGCGACCACCGGAGGACGAATGACTCGCAGCCTGGGCGATCTGCCAGTCCTCGATGTCCTCGCTGCCGTGCTCCAGCGGCTGGCGCTGCTTCTTCCGGTAGTTGTTGATGAAGGTATTCGTCAGAATCCGGTACAGCCATGCCTTGAGGTTGGTTCCCGGCTTGTACTGATGGAACGCCGCATAAGCCTTCGCGTAGGCCTCTTGGACGAGGTCTTCGGCGTCGGCAGGATTTCGGGTCATTCGAAGTGCAGCTGCGTAGAGCTGATTGAGATACTCCAGAGCGTCACGCTCGAAACGGGCCGAACGCTCGGCCTTGGTTTCGGGGACATCTTTGACTGATTCGGTCATCGTAGTCAATGGTACGCCCGTTCTCTCGAGGACGGCAGTGGCGTTCACAGACTTCTCCTTCTGCCTTTCGACTCTGCACCGGGAAGGATCTCCCTCACCGGCGCGTGTTCTCCTGTTCAACACCGGGCCGAGGCCCCACTATTCCCGCACAACCGTTATGCTTGCCAGTGAGATGCCCGACACGTAGGAAGGACCATAGTGTCTCCAATCAGATTCCTCGCACGGCCCATGCTGGCCGCCGGCTACATCAGCAACGGGGTCGACCGTCTGCGCAGGCCAGAAGCAGCGGCCGCCTCGATCGGTGCGCTGCTGAACATGGCACGCAAACAGATCGACGTACCCATCGATGCTCCTACCCTGGCACGCGCCACAGGAGCGGCTCAGGTCGCTGCGGGATCACTGTTGGCTATCGGACGATTCCCTCGCGTGAGTGCCACGATCCTCGTCGGCACTTACCTCCTCGACACCGTCGGCGAGCGTATCGCTGCTGACAAGACGACATCGAAGGATGACAAGCGGGCACGCACGGAGCGCACCCTGATCCGCACCTCGATGCTCGGTGGCGCGTTGCTGGCCAGCGTCGACACGGCGGGCAAGCCAGGACTCTGGTGGCGCACACAGCATGCCGCCGAAGATCTCTGGTCGTCGGTCGAAGACACCTCGAAACAAGCAATGAGTGCACTTGGCGTTGACTGACACACCCGATCTCACCGCACCCGCCACAGGTGACTGGCTTGCGCCGGTCGCCGGTGGCGGCGTCACCGCCACTGTCAGCGTTCCCGGTTCAAAGTCGCTGACCAACCGCTATCTCATCCTCGCCGCACTGGCCGAATCGCAGTCACTCGTGCGTGGGTGGCTGCGCAGTCGTGACACTGAACTCATGGTCGATGCTCTGAAGGCGCTCGGAGCCGATATCGACAACGTCAACGGCAACCTGCACATCACCCCCATTGACTTCTCCGCACACCGTGAAGGCCCACCCGTCGCCATCGACTGCGGACTGGCGGGAACCGTGATGCGCTTCGTGCCCCCGCTCGCCGCAGCCACTGGACGTGAGATCGTCCTCGATGGCGACGAACAAGCCAGGGTCAGGCCGATGTCGGTGATCATCGATGCTCTGACCCGCCTCGGCGCCTCCATCACGGCAGAGGACAATCTCCTGCCGATGACGGTCCATGCCCAATCACAGCTGCGCGGCGGCCACCTTGAGATCGATGCCAGCGCCTCCAGCCAATTCGTCTCGGGCCTGCTCTTGACCGCGCCGGTCATGCCCCTGGGAATCGAGCTCGTCAATCGCGGCGAGGCTGTCCCCAGCCGAGCTCATGTCGATATGACCATCGAAGTCCTCGCCGATGCGGGCGTCGACGTCACCGAGCCCGAACCCGAACGCTGGATCATAGAACCGGGTCGCCCACGCGGACTCGACGTTCACGTCGAACCGGATCTGTCCAATGCGGCGGCCTTCGTCGCCGCTGCTCTGGCTACCAACGGCGATGTGACGATACTGGATTGGCCAGCTCATACGACGCAGGCCGGTGATGGGTTCAGAGCCATCACCGAAGCCTTCGGCGGCACTGTGACTCTGGATCGAAACGGCCTGCGAGTCCAAGGCCCAGAAGTCCTGCAGGCTGTTGACCTCGACCTCTCCGCCATCGGTGAACTGACACCCGTCGTCTCTGCTCTGGCGGCATTGGCAGACGGCACCTCGAATCTGACTGGGATCGGTCATCTCCGAGGGCATGAGACCGATCGGCTCTCGGCACTTCGCCGCGAGCTCGGTGCCATCGGGATCGACGTCGACGAAAAACCGACATCTCTGACGATCACGGGCGCCTCCCCGCGCCGAGGAACCTGGCATACGTACAACGACCACCGAATGGTCATGGCCGGAGCCATTCTCGGTCTGCGCGTCGACGGGCTGGTCATCGAGAATGCCGACACTGTAGCGAAGACACTGCCGGAGTTCACCCAGCTGTGGGAAGACATGTTGAGTCGGCGGTCCTGAGATGGCACGGATCTACCGTGACGAGGACTATCGCCCCCGGCCCAGCAGACGCGGTTCCAGGCCACGAACGAAGAACCGGCCGAACCACGATGCTGCGATCGAGGGACTCGTCACCGCTGTTGACCGGGGACGCTACCGCGTGGTCGTTGCCAATGACAGCGGTGACGTCCGTGATTCCCCCGGCGCTGGCGCAACCACTTCAGATGTCACGGCTGTACGAGCCTCCCACCTGCGCAAAGACGCAGTCGTGCCCGGGGACATCGTCAAACTCGTCGGCGACACTTCGGGCGGCAAGGGGTCGCTGGCGCGCCTCGTTGAGATCACTGAGCGGCGAACACTGCTGCGTCGCAGCGCTGATGACACAGACCCGACCGAGCGGGTGATCGTCGCCAATGTCGATGTCATGGGCATCGTCACCGCAACCGAGGACCCCGAACCTTCCTACGGTCTCATCGACCGGGCCCTGACTGCGGCCTTCGACGCTGGCATCACTCCCCTGCTCATCGTCACCAAGACCGATCTGAAACCGGCCGATGGCATCATGGAGCGGTTCTCGGAGACCGGAGTGGAGATCATATCCTCAGGGCTCAGCCCCGACGGCACACTGACCGATGCGAGGGTGTTCGACCGTCTGCAGGGCCAGATCAGTGTGCTCATCGGTCATTCGGGGGTCGGCAAATCGACCCTCATGAATGCTCTCGTCCCCCGCGCTGACAGGGCCACCGGCCACGTCAATGACGTCACCGGTCGGGGTCGACACACCTCGTCTTCCGCGATCTGTCTTCGTCTTGACGGTGGCGGCTGGCTCGTGGACACCCCGGGAGTCCGCAGCTTCGGTCTGGCCCACGTCGATCGCGAGACACTGATCTCAGCCTTCCCAGAACTCGTCCAAGCCACTGCCGAGTGTCCACGCGGCTGCACCCATCAGTCCGAGGCACCGGGATGCCAACTCGACTCCTGGGTCAGCGAGGGCAAGGCCGGCCCCGGCGGAGTCTCACGGTTGGAGTCGCTGCGCAGACTGCTGCCCTCGTCTGGATAAGGTGGGAGCATGAACGATCTCGACCTGGCGACCGAACTCGCCGACCTCGCGGACTCCATCAGCAACCGTCATTTCGTGGCGCAGGACTTCACCGTCGAGACCAAACCGGATCTGACACCCGTGACCGAATGCGACCGTGCCGTGGAGACCGCGATCATGGATCGTCTCGAACGCGAACGACCGGAGGACAGTGTCCTGGGCGAAGAGTTCGGATCCCACGGAACCTCGCCGAGGCGGTGGATCATCGATCCTATCGACGGCACGAAGAACTTCGTCAGGGGCGTTCCCATCTGGGCCACTCTGATTTCCCTGTACGACGGACAGACACCGATCATCGGCATGATCTCAGCTCCTGCTCTGGGGCGACGATGGTGGGCCGAAGTCGGTCACGGAGCTTTCACCTCGGCGCTGGGAGAACCTGCGAAGCCCATCCACGTCTCTGACGTCGATGCCCTCGAAGACGCCTCGATGTCGTATGCTTCCCTCTCCGGCTGGAAGGAACTCGGCGTCCTCGACGACTTCCTTGCGCTCTGCGATTCCCTGTGGCGGACCCGAGGCTTTGGAGACTTCTACTCATACATGCTTCTGGCCGAAGGCGCCGTCGACATCGCCTGCGAACCCGAGCTGGAGCTCTACGACATGGGTGCGCTGGTACCCATCGTCGTTGAAGCAGGCGGAACGTTCACGAACACGGCCGGCGAGTCCGGACCGTTCGGCGGGAATGCCCTGGCCAGCAACTCGAAACTCCACGAACGTGCCCTCGATGCGCTGGGTCGGATCGCCCCTGCCACCCCTCAATCCCACACCTGAGCGTCAGTTTTCGACGCAACCCGAACATCTTTGACGAAGAGGGAGACAGATGCCCGATGTGATGCGTGCTGATCTGTGGCATTCAATGGCCGATGCGGCCGGACTGATCAACGCCGACGGAACGATCGGCGAGACGATTTATGGACAGATGACGGCTTTCGCGGCAGAGACCGGAGCTGTGAATTTGGGGCAGGGAGCGCCTGGAACCGATGCTCCTGCCGAACTCATCGAGGCCGCGGCAGACGCCATGCGTGAGGGCTGCAACCAGTACCCGCCGGGCCAGGGCAGTCCGGCGCTGCTCGAGGCTGTGGCTCACCAACGGCAGCGGGACTTCGGCCACGAGGTCTCACCCCAGGACGTGCTCTACACTTGTGGAGCCACAGAGGGCATCACCGCCGCGATTCTGGCTCTCCTCCCCCGGGGCGGGACGGTTCTCGCATTCGAACCGTTCTATGATTCCTACCCTGCGGCAATCGCCGCCGCCGGTGGGTCGATGATCACCGTGCCGATCTTGTCAACCGCTGAGGGCGGGTTCGAGCCCGATTGGGACATCTTCGACAATGCTGTCACTGCTGCCGGCAGCCGTCCCTCGATCATTCTCATCAATACTCCCCACAATCCGACAGGTTTCATGTTCACCGAACAGGATCTGGTTCGCATCGGTGAAGCAGCAGTCGCCGCCGACGCGTGGGTCCTGACCGACGAAGTGTACGAACAGTTGGTCCTCGACAGTACGCCACATGTGGCACCGGCCGTGGCCATGAGCGACAGCTCACGAGTCGTCACAGTCTCCTCAGCGGGAAAGTCCTGGAACGCGACCGGATGGAAGATCGGGTGGGTGATTGCTGAGCCTGAGGTCAGGCAGGCCATCCAGACGGTCAAACAGTTCCTCACGTTCACAGCAAGCGGTCCCCTGCAGGTGGGCCTGGCACGGACACTGGCCGGAGGTTCGACGTTTGTGGATGAAAATCGATCTTCACTGCAGCAGCGAGCAGACGTCCTGGTTCCGGCTTGCCGTGCTATTCCAGGGGGCATTGCATCAACGCCGGCTGCTGGGTACTTCACCGTCGTCGACTTCTCCGCCCTGACTGATCTGGACGCTTTCGAGCTCAACAACCTATTGGCTCGACGGTATTCGATAGTCGGAATTCCCGTTCCAGCCCTCTGTCGGACCGGATCCCCTGCTCACACGGCGTACAGAGCATCAATCCGCTACTCATTCTGCAAGTCTGCAGCGGATGTCGATCGCGGGGCACAGCTGTTCTACGAGCTGGCTGCCGACCTGAAGCAGAATCCCAATGCGCTGCGCAGCCAGGACTGATGCCACCAGCCCTGATCTGAACACAGAACGAAGCACCAGGCTCACACAGAGCCGGCACATATAGAGGAGGGGACGAATCGCAGTTCTGCGATTCGTCCCCTCCTCTATTCACTCCTTTTCACTGTGACCGCCACAGCGCAGATGCACCTGTGGCAGCGTCAGCGTCAGACTGTTCAGGCCTTGACGAGTTCGAGTTCAAGTTCGATCTTGATCTTGTTGGAGACGAGCAGTTCTCCACCGCCGAGGACGGCATTGAACTCCATACCGAAGTCCTTACGATCGACCTGGGCCGCAGCCGAGAGGCCCGCGACCTGGTTCTCGTTGGGATCGGTGGCAACGCCGCTGAACTCGGTGGCGAAGGTGACTTCCTTCGTCACACCGCGCATCGTGAGGTCACCGATGAGTTCGAACTCTTCATTGGAAGCAGCGTTGATCCGTGTGGACTTGAAGGTCAGCTTCGGGTTGTTCTCAGCCTCGAAGAAGTCACCGCCCTTAAGGTGACCGTCGCGCTGAGGATTGCGTGTGGTGATCGATTCGACGTCGGCCTCAGCGGCAACTGTGCTGCCTTCGAGGGTCTCACCGACGTTGACGCTGCCAGCGATGTCCTCGAAGTGTCCGCGCACCTTCGAGACGCCAGCGTGGCGTGCGGTGAATGTGAACTCGGAGTGCACTGGGTCGATGTTCCAGGTTCCTGCAGTGAGTCCCTTTGGAAGAGCAGTCATGATTTCTCCTGTTGGTTGAAATTTGAAGTACAAGAATGATTATAGTTTTTATTTCAACTACATGCAACTCAATAGACGCACTCAATTCCAGAATGGGGCGCCAGTTGAACGGCAAGCAGACATGTGTTGGACGTCACTCATAAACGGTTTGGCCCGCAGGAGACCACTCGTGTAAAGTAGAAAACACGACGCGGGGTGGAGCAGTTCGGTAGCTCGCCGGGCTCATAACCCGGAGGTCGCAAGTTCAAATCTTGCCCCCGCCACGTTGCGAATGTGTCGCGAAATCTTTCACTCGGTTTCGCGGCACATTCTTTGTCTCTGGCTCCCCGCATCCCCATGATTGGGGGTCATAGGCCAAAATGTGTGTATGGGTAGAGTGTGTCCGGCAGGCTAGCCCTGATGGTCTCACCGTGATCGCCCGTCCCACACTTTCTGGATCCCGTTACCGTCCTTGACGCTGAACGACGTCCCATACAAAGACTTTGTCTCCCGGCGACTGGCATCAGCCTCCGCGGCTGTGCGCCGAGGCTTCTTCGTCCTCGCAGCCGACGTGACGAAGTCCCACGGATCCCTCGCAGCTTCTGTCTGCAGATACAACAGCCAGTCGACTCCCCGCCCGGCATGATCGGCCGTTAGACCCTTGCAGAGTCGTAGGAACTCCTTGACGGCCCCGTTCGACCCGCCCTCTAACGGGTTCGTCGTCCGCGCGACCTTGACGCCCGCCTTCGCCAGGCCCAACCAGGTGAAAAGCTGGTCGTCACGGATCAGTCCGGCCAGGAGTCTCCACGCCCGCCTGGTCCGTAGGTGTGTGTACCACCAGGTCTGGCCCGGTCTGACGTACGAGGGTCGAGGCGTGCCGGCGTGGGCACGAGTACGGTGTTTGAGGAGGTGAATCGCCATCGCCCTGAGGATAATAGAGGCAGGGAGATTGGAAGAAGGAGATCCTCTCATACCAATGAAATACACCGACGAACCCAAAGCTCGTGCCGTCGAACTCGTCATCCATACTCAAGCCGATCCTGAGACCGCGAATGGGGCAATCACCCGCGTCGCGAACGAACTCAGCCTGAGCAAGGAGACCCTGTGAGTCTGGGTGCGCAAGAACAAGGACTCCGGCAAAGCCACGCCGGCGGAATCGGTCGACCTTGATGCCGAGAACCGTCGACTGCGCGCCGAGTTGACCGAAGCGAAACGGGCAAACCAAATACTGCGCCGGGCGTCGGCTTTCTTCGCGGCGGAGCTCGACCGCCCATCCAAGAGGGGGCACCTCCCGCTTGCGGGGGAATCGTCGGCTTCATCGACAACAACTGCGACGAGTTCGGAGTCGAGCCAATCGTGCGCGCCCTTTCAGGGACTGCTGCACGGATTGCTGTGAGCTCGTATTACGCGCTTAAGAAGCGCCTACCCTCAGCCCGTCCCCGTCAGGACCGGGAACTCATGGTCATCATCCAAGACATCTATGAGGCGAACTATTCCTGTTACGGGGCGCGGAAGATGTGGAAGGCGATCAATCGTGAGCATACCGGCCGGTTCGGTCCGGTGGCCCGGTGCACCAGCAAGAGGTTGATGCACAGGCTGGGCATCGATGGGGTTCGTACGAGACGGAAGCAGCCGACGACCGCTCCGGCCAGGGCCGAAGAATGCCCGGACGATCTCGTCATGAAGTCAACCAAACCTTCAGCAGCCCCCTTCTCCCCCGATCCCCCGGCCCTGTCCAAAACAACATCCTGCGGTGGCGACTCGGCCGTGTTGCCGGGGGAGACGTAGTGTCATCTGCATGCCGATTATGCTTCTGACTTGCGAGGACGTAGTATTTACCAAGTAAACAAACGCCGCGGGGTGGAGCAGTTCGGTAGCTCGCCGGGCTCATAACCCGGAGGTCGCAAGTTCAAATCTTGCCCCCGCCACGAAAGTCGTAGAGCCCCCATCCATTGGATGGGGGCTCTACGCATTCACCTGACCCGCGCTCCCCCGTACACATCTACTGACCTATAGCCCCCCATCGTCCGCGCCAGATCTTCAACCGCAGGTCTAGGGTGGAAGAGATACCAACGGTCACGCTCAACTTAGATGAGGGATGCAGATCATGGGAGCACAGGCGCTTATGAACACAGGGCGATTCCTACTCTATATCGGTTCAGGAGGCAACGGCTGTAACTCCACCACATTTGCAATCAGGCGGTACGGCAATGCGCAGCCCGATTGATTCTGCGAGTGCGAAGCGGCCGAGCCTCCAAGACGCAGTTCGGAGGGCTGTGAGATCTGTGCCTGCCGGATACGTGGCAATGTACGGAGACATCGCGACCATAATCAACGTCGGCCTCCGCCAGGCAGGACGCCTCGTGGGTCAGATCGCTGATGCTGCGCCGTGGTGGCGGATCATCTATGCCGACGGCACACCCAGCACCTGTCACAGTCGCTTGGCCACAGGCCTGCTGCGTCAGGAGGGAAACGAAATCCTCGGACAGCGTGTGAATTTGGCCCTCCACCGTATCAACCGTGACTAAGTGTGAACTGTGACCACGTGCCACCTGTGACTGAGTGACACCAGCGCCCAAGAGTCACCGTTAGCAAGGTTACGCTTACCTTATGCATATTACTTCCCGCGGAACCTGCGCAGTGGCCGCAACCGCTTTGTCCGTCCTCCTGCTCACCAGCGCCTGCACATCCGGCACAGAAGCTGACAGGGGTGAGGACACTGGAAAAAAGGATGTTGCTACCGGTGGTAAAGCCTTCGCAAAAGCCGATGAAGAGACCGCTGAGCTGGGAAGTGATGCTGAGCCCGGGGCATTTCCCCGCACGGTGAAACATGCCAACGGCACCACCGAGATTGAGGAAGCGCCCAAACGGGTCGTCGTGCTCGACACCGGTGAACTCGACGATGTCCTCGCCCTGGGCATCACTCCCGTCGGTATGGTCACCACCGAGGGAGCTCACCCGGTGCCCTCCTACCTGGACGATCAGGTCAAAAACGTCGACACGGTGGGCACGATCAACGAACTCGATCTCGAGGCGATTGCCGAGCTTGAGCCGGATCTCATTCTGGGCAGCCAACTGCGTGCCGACACGCTCCACGACGAACTCGAATCAATCGCACCCACGGTGTTCTCGATTCGGCCGGGGTTCCCGTGGAAGGAGAACTTCATGCTCGTCGGCGAGGCGCTGGGCATGGAGAATGAAGCCACAGACGTGCTCAATGAATATGCGAAGGCCACCGACGAACTCGACGAGACGGTCGAGGGCGAGCCGACTATCTCACTCGTGCGATTCATGCCCGACAGGTTGCGGCTCTACGGCAACAAGTCCCTCATCGGCGTCATCCTCGACGATGCCGGGCTCGCCCGTCCTGAAGCACAGGACGTTGCTGAGCTCGCGGTCGAGATCTCTCCGGAGAATCTGGACCAGGCTGGTGGAGACTACGTCTTCTACACCAGTTATGGCGACCCTGAGGCCACCGGTGAGACCGCAGCAGTCTCCGGCAGCCAATGGTCGGGGATAAAGGCAGTAGAGGACGACAGAGCCTTCCGAGTCGAAGACGACGTCTGGTTCCTCGGGTTGGGGCCAATCGGGGCGAAACAGATCGTCGATGACCTCGATGGATACCTGACAGACTGACCCGACTAAGCCGTCGCCTCCCTGAAAGGGGCGGCCCGCATGTCGGCCCCGGCACATGAGTCAGGCCCCTGGGATCCGAACGGATCCCAGGGGCCTGACTCATTCAACGTCGACCGGCGCGGGTGTCAGTTGTCCCCGCCCTTATCGGCAGGGGCACTGGCCGGAGCTGACGCTCCGTCCTTCGAACCATCCTCGGCGAGAGAAGGATCGGCTGCTACCGCATCTTCAATCGCATTCTTCAGACGATCCTGCGCCTTTCCATACTTCTCGAAGTCACCCTCCTTGAGGGCTGCGTCGGAATCCTCCATAGCCTTCTTAGCCTTCTCAAGCGCATCGTTGAGATTCTTGTCATCAGGCTTGGAGCCGGAATCGTCGTCGCTCTTGGACCCGCCCGACTTGCCTGCTGCACCGCTGTCCTCGGTACCCGCGTCGCCGGCCTTGGCACCTGAGTCGCCGCCGAAGACCTGGTCGAGGGCTTCGTCCAGGGTCGGAGCGAATCCGATGTCCTCGCCGAATGCCACCAGTACGTGCTGGAGCAGTGGGTAGGACGTGTCGCCTGCGGACCGTACGTAGACGGGCTGCACGTAGAGCAGACCGCCGCCGACGGGCAATGTGAGCAGGTTGCCGTTCTGGACTTCAGACTCACCCTGACGAAGCAGGTTCAGGCTGCGCTGAACATCCGGGGCAGTATTGAAGTTGTTCTGAGCCTGACCTGGTCCGGGCACCGTCGTGTTACGCGGCAGCTGCAGAAGCCTGAGCTTGCCGTATCCTTCTGCAACCTCTCCCTTGGAACCGCCGGCATCGGCATCTGCTGACAGGAAGCCGGTCAAGTTGTTCCGTGCCTGCCCCTCAGAGGAGCGTGCAGGAATATAGGAGCTCGTCAGAGAGAACGACGGGGACTTCTGGCCCGGCATCTGCAGGGTCATGTAGAACGGAGGCTGAGTCAGACCGCTGTTGGCCTTCTTCGTCGGATCCGTCGGCAGCGTCCAGAAGTCCTGGCCGGTGTAGAACTCGCTGGCCGAAGTCACGTGGTACTTCGTGAGCAGATCACGCTGCACTTTGAACAGGTCTTCCGGATATCGCACGTGGTTCATCAGGTCGCCCGACATCTCGGACGAGGGTTTGATGAGATCCGGGAAGATCTTCATCCACGTCTTGAGAACAGGATCCTTCTTGTCCCACTGGAACATGTCGACCTTGCCGTCATAGGCATCGACAGTGATCTTCACCGAGTTCCGAATGTAGTTGACCTCTTCATCCGGAAGTGTCGCCACGGAGTTGGGCGCAGTTGCCGTCACCGAATCCTCGGTGGCCTCCTGCAGCGGCTGAGGCGTCGAATACGGGTAGTCCTTTGCTGTTGTGTAGCCGTCAAGGATCCACTTGATCTTGCCGTCGACGATAGCCGGGTACGGGTCTCCATCGATCTTGAGGAACGGTGCCAGCTTCTGCACGCGTTCACGCGGATGGCGTTCGTAGAGGATCTGGGACTTCTCGTTGACCGCGTCGGAGAGCAGGATCTGCTCGTCCTGATATTTCAGAGCGTAGGCGAGACGGTTGAAGAGTCCACCCACGGATGGCCCGCCGTCACCGGTGAACGTGTTGTTCACCTGGCCCGAACCACTATCCTCATCGGACGGGTAGTCCAGCTCTCGAGGAGTTGTGTCCTTCTCGCCGCCGACGATCGAGTAGTCCGGTGAATCCTCACCGAAGTACACGCGCGGTTCGTATTTCGGGAACTCTCCCTTGGGCGGAATGTCGGATTCCATGAACACCGGTTCACCATCGGGGTTACGCTGATTGCCGTTGGCGGCGACAACACCGAACCCGTGCGTGTAGACGATTGCACGGTTGTACCAGCTCTGGTTGTTCACCGAGTCCGGAGCCAATTCACGCACCGCGATCACGGTGTCGCGCTTCTCACCGTCGATGTTGTAGCGATCGACGTCGAGCTGTTCGGGGAAGGAGTAGTAGGGCCTGACCTGCTGGAGCTGGCGGAACGTGTCCGATACCAAGTTGGGGTCGAGGAGACGAATCGATGCAGCAGTCTCAGCGTCTTCGCGCAATGCACCTTTCTCACCACTGGTGCTCGGTTCGTAGGGAGTGACATCCACGTCATCGAAGTCGAAGGCGTCACGGGTCGCATCGATGTTGTGCTGAATGTATTCAGATTCCAGGCTCTGCTGGGACGGAGCGACTTGGAACTGCTGAACCATCGCGGGATAGGCGATGATCGAAATGCCACCGAGGACGATGAGTGTGGCGGTCGCAATGAGCGAGATCCGCCAGTTTCCCTTCCACGCCGTATAGACGAACAGCAACGCCACAAGCACCGCTGCGATCGCGACTATGGCCATGGCCGGAAGTGCCGCCCTGTCATCGGTGAAGGTCACTCCGGGAACAATGCCACCCGTCGAAGTCAGTCGTTCGTACCGGGCAAGCCAGAGACGGCCTGCCTGAACGAGGACCAGGGCGGCAACGGTGATTCCCAGCTGCCACTGGGCGGTCTTCGTCAGGATGACGCCCTTCTGCTCTCCCGGGCGGATACCGCCGAAGAGATAATGTCCGACGAGTGCAGCGATGAGCGACAGCAGCACCGCCATCCCCACCTGGTCCCCGATCAATCGCAGGCCGGGCAGGACGAAGACGAAGAACGACTTGTCCATCCCGAACTGGGCATCCTGCGAGCCGAACGAGGTCGAATTCATCCACTGCAAGACGGTGTTCCAGTGCGCCGAGGCGGTGATTCCGCTGAGCAGGCCGACGACCGCTGGGATCGCGAAGGTCGCGACCTTCCGAAGCGGCTCGATTGCTTCACGGTACCGATCGAGGTTCTCCTGGCGCGGGGTTGTCGGCGCATACACCGGGCGATTGCTGAAGGCCAGATGCAGGCTCAGCCACACCGGGACCGCCATGATGACGAATCCGGCGAGGAAGGTGAGTCCGCGGGTGAACCACATGGTGCGGAAAACCTGTGAAGCATCGATCTGCTTGAACCACAGAACTTCGGTGTACACCTGTGTGAACGCGATGAAAGCGACGAGCAGAATCGCCACTGACACAAGAGTGAGCAGCAGAGGCGAACGTCTGGGCCGGTTCGTCGGCATTCGTGCGGAGGTGGGTGAGGACGGAGAGCTCACTACTGCCCTTTCTCGTTGTTGTCGGCGCCGCTGGCCGGACACTTCTTCAGATCTGAAGTGTCTCCAGCTGCGTAATGTTCCACGGCGTTCTGCGCATCATCGAGATTATCGATTCGCGCCACCGTGATTTTGGATTGATCGGCAGCCTCGATGACTTCTGCGCAGTTGTCTGCGGGGGAAAGGAAGAGTTTCGCCCCCTGCTCAGTCGAGGCCGCTACCTTCTGTCGGGCACCACCGATGGGGCCCACTTTTCCTGCAGGATCGATCTCGCCGGTTCCTGCCACATGCTTACCACCGGTCATCGCCCCGGGTGTGAGTTCGTCGATGATCGCCAATGCGAACATGGTGCCGGCAGATGGGCCGCCGATACCCTCAACATTGAATGCCACGTCTACGGGGAATTTGAAGTCCTGTTTCATACTGATGCCGATGGCTTTGCGACCATCGATCGGCTCAGGTTTCAGCGCGACGTCGATCTTCTTACCCCCGCGTTCGACGACGAGGTCAACCGAGTCAGAGGACTGTACCGTCTCGCTCATGATCTGTGCGGCTGCAGGGTCGGAACCCAACTTTTTGCCGTTGACGGACATGATCCGATCGTCCTTGCGCAGTTTCGCCTCGGCGGGAGAGTCGGGAACTACGTCGCCGACGAGAAGATGAACCTCGTACGGCTTGTCCAGCTGTCCCATTGCGGCCGCAACGGCCACATCCTGACTGGATGACATCTCCACCGCGTTGGTGGCCGCCACGTCTTCCCTCGTCGTGTCGAGTGGGTAGTAGGCCTCGGTGGGGATGACTGTTTCCTTGCCGTGGAGCAGAGCGCCGAGGGCCTGCGAAGCATAGGTGTCACGACCCGGGCCGCCGCTAACAGCCACCGTGAGCATGTCGATGCGACCATCGGTCGGGTAGGTTTTGGCGCCGGTGACGTGGATCATGGGTTTGCCCTGATAGTCACCGAGGGTGTTGAAGACCGGGCCGGGCAGCTGCAACATGTATGGCACCGGCAGCAGAACTGCCAGAGCGATGAGGAGATAGGTCATGACCCCTGAAGTCGTGGTCAGACGTGGGGCGCGTCGGCGAGCGTTGCCACGCGTCGGTGCTTCGGGCACCGGCACGGCCCGAGGAGTATTAGCTGTCATGTGTTCCTTTCGCTGCACCGCCCGACCAGTCTAGTTGAAACCTGACCGTGAGTTTCACAGACTCCTTTCGCCCGGTGCGAACATCCTCCGAAACCTCCCGGAATTGGGAAGCTTCCCACATCCGGAACCGTTAACGTATAGGACAAACCGATTCTTGGGGGCATTGAGAAAATGAGCGATGACAATAACAACGAACAGAATCCGTTCGAGCAGATCTTCGGAATGCTCTTCGGAGCCAACGGTCCCGGGGCCGGTCAGGGCGAAGACAAGGACGGCAACGCCGGTCCGCAGGGCTTCCAGATCGATCCCGCGATGATGTCGACGATCATGAATCAGATGCAAGGTCTCTTCGGGCAGGGCGCCGACTCTCAGGCGCAGGCGACGCAGATCGCGAAGAAGGCGATCCCGACTCCTGACCCCGCTGTGGGCGAGGAATCTGCTAAGGCAACCACAGACGCCTTCCGACTTGCCGAACTCTGGCTCGCCGAAGCCACCGAGTTCTCCGTGGCCAACCGAGCAGCCCGCACACTCACCCGCGAGGACTGGGTCAGCGAGACCATGCCCGGGTGGCAGAAATTCGTGCTCCCGATCAAGGAGAACATGTCCACTGCCCTGACAGGGGCACTGGAGACTCAGATGCCGGCAGAGATGAAGGGAATCCTCGCAGGTGCCTCTTCGATGTTCGGCTCGATGAGCGATTCGATGTTCGCAATGCAGATCGGTCAGGCCGTGGGCGCGTTGTCGGAGAGCGTGCTGACCGGCACCGAGGTGGGACTGCCCCTATTGCCGCAGGACAGTGCAGTGCTCGTGGAGACCAACGTGGAGAAGTTCGCGTCTGAGATCGACGTTGACGCTTCGGAAGTCCGGATCTACCTGGCCGCCCAAGAGCTCGCACATCTTGCACTGTTCGAACGGGCCCCGTGGCTCAGTGCACAGGTAGAAGCTGCGTTGACACGCTATGCGCAGGGTCTGAAGGTCGATACCTCACAGATCGAGGACATGGCCTCACAGATCGATCCATCCAACATCTCCGACCTCAGTGACAATATCCGCCAGGGACTGTTCAATCCCCCGACGACCGAGGATCAGAAGAAGGCACTGACGAATCTGGAGAACCTCCTCGCGGTCATCGCGGGATGGGTCGACGTCGTCGTCTACTCCGCATGTGCTCATCTTCCGGGACGCGACCAGATCCGTGAGGCTCTGCGCCGCCGTCGAGCCACCGCGGGCCCTGCTGAGAAGACGTTCTCAACCTTGGTCGGCCTGCAATTCAATCCACGGCGTCTGCGTGATGCTGCGGCGCTGTTCGGATACCTCGAGACGCAGGGAGGCACAGAGGCCAGAGACAAGGTGTTCTCACACCCCGACCTTCTGCCCACAACACAGGATCTCGACGATCCGTTGGGATACTCCGAACGTCGAAATGCCGAATGGACCAGCGAATCAACTCTTGACGAGGCCTTGAACCGTATTCTCGCCGAAGGTATTGAAGGTACCGAAACCAGCGGGGACTCGGAACCGCAGAACAACGCCGGATCCGACGCTAGTTCCGACTCCGACACCAGCTCGAGCTCCGACACCGACGATGGGTCAGACGAGGGTGATGAGACTGGCGGCCGCAGCGAGAGCTGAATGATCCATCTCGAGACCGCCCGTGCCGAGGTCGGCGCCACGTCGGCACCGTCTGATTTCACGCTCGATTTCGAGCGCCTCTTCACCGCCGTCGGCGCCTCAGCGCTGCAACGCGAGGCTGGTGCTGAGCATGTCACTGCCAGTTGCCTCGTCTTCGACCCGGACACGGAGTCCGTGCTCCTCAACCACCACCGCAAGGCCGGTCTCTGGGGTCAGTTCGGGGGTCACCTCGAGGCCGAAGACGACAGTCTGCGTTCTGCGGCCCGCAGAGAGGCCATGGAGGAGAGCGGACTGAGTCGGCTGACCTGGTTCTCCCCCGCCCCGATCGATCTCCATGTGCATGATCTCTCGGCCTCCTTCGGTGCGTGCGAACGTCACTTCGACGTGGTGTTCGCCGCTATCGCGTCTGTGGACCAGGTTCCAGTCGTCTCCGACGAGTCTCTGGCAGTGAAGTGGTTCCCTCTCACTGCCCTGCCGACCGCGTTGATGCCCGACCTCATTGTGCGACTGCCGGAACTCTATCGGGGAGGTGTGGAAGCACGACAGGTCAGCGACCGCCGCCACGACTGAATTGCTCTCCTGCACTGAAGCCCTCTAGATAGAGCTTCGCCTCTGCCTGACGGGGGTGCCTGTCCGCCAACTCATGGAATGCCTTGTTGTGCGGTCCGACCTGCAGATGAGCTAGCTCATGGACGATGACGGTCTCCAGCACCCAACGAGGCACGGCCTGCAGACGGTGGGAGACCCTGATGTCTCCTGACGAGGTCGTCGTCGATGCCCACCGACTGATGTTCTGATTTGTCACCCACCTGATCGACTGCGGACGCAGACGCCCATCGAAATAGCGGGCGTTCATCTCATCTGCCACAGCGACGAGGTCCGACGCCGAAGAATGGTCCCTGGCCGCGAGGCGATTGAACAGATCGGTCAACGAGCGAATGTTGTGTTCCACGCTGTATCGCACAGGCGTGCTGAGAACGTAGGTATCGACTTCCTTCGAAACCGAAATGGTCTTCTTGCGGCGCGCGGAGCGACGCACTTCGATCTCCCCACGGGCGATAGCCCGCAGCACATCTTCTTCGGTCCATCTGTGTAGAGTTGCCACAGACCCATCATAGGAAATTCGTCAGCCGTCGAATCACCTGTCTCTACTTGTGAGTTTCCTGAGTATCGTCATTTCGACAGCCCCGTGGGGCTGTCCCCAGGCCGAATCATCCATGGAGACCGCTGTATGCGGAAGTGACCTACGGTTTCGCTCTCCCCGGAGTCCCAAATTCAATCATTCAAGGCACCTTTTCTCCACAACTCAGGGCGACATATCCACAGGTTATCCACACTCTGTTGACTGGTCTGTGGATGAACCGACATTGACGGGGCGGCAAATGCAGAATAGGTTCTATGATTGACCCCGGAAAACCCGGAGATGCGTGCGGAAGGGGAAGCTGCACGAGTCTCCGCGAGCGCCTGGGGCACAAAGCGGTTGAGGGCACGTCGGGATGCATTTTCCGGCTTGCCCTCGACTGTTTTCCACAGGGTTTTCCACAGTTCCATCTCGTCCATGGCGGATGCTCTCCACCTTCACTACTGTGGAAGTCCGAAGGGTTCGAGGTGAGGTGGAGACATGTTCCGGATTTTTCCCAGTGTGCCGATCACGTGGCGGTCGCCATCGTGTGTGCAGTTCGGCGTCGATGATCCTGTCCTCATCGACGGTCTCCTGCCCGCAGATGTCACCCTCGTCGAGGAACTCCGAATGGGTGTCGGTTCGGCCCAGTACTATTCGCGGGCACAGGATCTCGGTGCCGACCTGGGCCGGGCGAGTTCGTTGATCACCTTGCTCGACGAAGCAGGAGTGCTGGTTCCCGACGATTCCGATGCCGTGCTGGTGACGAAGAGTTCGCCGCTGTTGGCGACTGCACAGATCTTCGCCCTATCCCCCGATCGTGTGTCGAGGCTCCTCGGCGAATCGCCGATCGTGGTGCTGGGCCCGCTGCGAGCAGTCACCGAGCAGTATCTCTCAGCCTCCGGATTCGCCATCGCAGAGCAGCGCCGCGTCGAGGAGCTCGATCTGCTGTCCTCACCGCTGGTGATCACGACGTCCTACCTCGTCCCGGATATACACGTCGCAACTTGGCTCACAGATCACGAAGTTCCCTATTGCCAGGTGGTGATCGGGGAGTATTCTCTCGAGGTCACTGGCCTCATCCGTCCGGGAACGACACCGTGCGCCGTCTGTGCGTGCCTGCGGAAGAAGGACGCCGATGATTCCTGGTTGGACCAGTATTCCCACGTTCGAGCACTCCCCGACAGAGAAAGTCTCAGCGATCCCCTGTCACGTGTGCTCGGCGCACTCAACGTCGTCCAGGTCCTCAGACGATCGCTGTTGCAGCCCGATACAGAACCGGTGAATAGAAACGTCTCACTGGCCACAGGGATCGGCACGGACGAGAGTCTGGCTTTCCATCCCCGCTGCCAATGTCGAGTATCTGTACCGCACTTCGACCTAATCGACGAGCAGGCTCAATAGTCCTGACCCGTAGAGTTCGAGTTTGGTGGCTCCGACACCTGGGATCTTCGCCAATGCAGTCATGTCCTGGGGCCTGATCTCTGCAATCGCAGAGATGGATGTGTCGGTGAGAACGAGGTAGGGAGGCAGACCCTGTTCCAAACCGACGCGTGCCCGCCACCGGCGCAGTCGGTCAAGGAGTTCGAGGTCGATGTCGGGTGGGCAGTCGGCACACCGTGACAGGGCCCGGTCGACTTGGGAGACGAGCACCTTGCCGCATGATCGACAACGGTTCATCGCCACCGTGGTCGAAGTGCGACGGCCGTGACCTGCAGATGGATCAATGCGACCGAGCTCGCTGAGGAATCGGGACGGCTTACGCGGTCGCTGCCTGGAATCATGGCGTGACTGTGACCAGCTCAAGCTGAGATCTCTGCCCGCACGGGTCAGCGCCACATAGAATAGGCGACGCTCCTCAGCGACCGTTCGCGGCGTCTGGGCGTAGCTGATGGGCAACAGGCCCTCACTGAGTCCGACGAGGTGCACACTGTCCCATTCGAGGCCCTTTGCGGCGTGGAACGAGGCCAGGGTGACGCCTTCGATATCGGGAGCGAATTGGTGTTCGGCGCGATCGCTGAGATCAGCGAGAAAAGTTTCTAGAGGCACCGGCAGTTCAGATCCTGCTTGGAGCGTCCCCGCCAGATCAACCAGAGCCTTCAGTGATTCCCATTTCTGTCGACTTGCACCTGCTGCAGGCGGTTTGGTCGAGTATCCCAGGGACACCAGCACCTCGGCGACGACCTCAGGCAGGGATCTGCCACTTGAGGTGGCACGGGCCGCCTTGAGCATAAGAATGGCTTCTTTGACTTCCTTACGCGCGAAGTACCGTTCTCCTCCGCGCAGAACATACGGGATTCCGGCTGCGGCCAGAGCCTGCTCGTAGGCGGGACTCTGACCATTCGTGCGGAACAGAACTGCGATGTTGCGCGGACGACGACCGGCATTAACCTCGGCGGAGATGGCCTTGACGACCCCAACGGCTTCAGCATCATCGGTCGGGTACTCAGTCATGACCGGCGCTTGGCCTTCAGGGTTGTCGGTGCGCAAGGTCAATGCGGTCCGCGATGTGTGGCGAAGCAGGTTATTCGCCGTGGACACAATCGCCTTCGATGACCGATAGTTGCGAACCAGTTGGATCGTCGTCGACGTGGGCAATGAGGCATCGAGTGTCCCCAGCAGTGAAGAATCTGCTCCGGCGAACGAATAGATCGTCTGGGCCGGGTCACCGACGACGCAGAGGTTGTCCCGTGGCCCCAGCCAGCGCGAGAGGACATCGTATTGGAGGGGCGAAACGTCCTGAAACTCATCGACGACGAAGTGTCGGTACTGATCGCGAATGTCTGCTGCGATTGCGGGATACTCGGCGAGGACTCCGTCCAGAACAAGCAGAACGTCTTCGAAGTCCATGAGACGCCCGCGTGTCTTCGCTTCACTGTACGCCTCGAAGATGCGCACCATGTCCTCAACACTCAATGTGCCGGGAAGATCGCGCGTAGCGGCGTGGGTGGCATAGTCGTCGACCCCGAGGAGCGACGCGGCAGCGAATTCGAGTTCGGAGGCCACGTCCCGATTCAATTCCCGGCTGGTCTCGATGCCCATTCCCTGCAGCACTGACCCCAGGATTCCGGCTTTGTTGTCAATGATTCGGGGGAAGTCACCTGTTGCGAAGCGATCCCAGAAGAAGCGCAGCTGGCGCAGAGCAGCGGAGTGAAAGGTCCGGGCCTGGACCGCGGGTACACCGAGGTCACGCAGGCGCGAGCGCATCTCCCCTGCGGCCTTGGCCGTAAAGGTCAGGGCCAGAACATGGTTAGGAGGGAACACCTCGGTGGCGATGCCGTAGGCGATACGATGGGTCATCGCACGGGTCTTGCCTGTCCCGGCGCCTGCCAGAACGATCACCGGTGTAGAGAATTGGGTGGCGACCTCCTTCTGCTCGTCGTCGAGGGCATCGAGCAGTGCTACGGCCTGAGCATTCAAATGTTGTCCAACCAGCTGTAAAGGACCTGCCCGGCGATCGATACGAGTCCGGGGGCACGGACCGTGCCGCTTTCGATGGCTGCGTGCAGCTCTTCCCGGGTGAACCATGTCAGTGTGGCGATCTCTGCCTCATCGGCAGCGAATTCGAGGCTTGGGGCTTCAGCTGAGAAGCCGAGCATCAGTGAACACGGAAACGGCCAGGGTTGGGATCCGAGGTACTGCGGATTCCTCACTTCGACATGAGCTTCTTCGAACACTTCGCGAATGACAGCGCGTTCAAGGGTCTCACCGGGTTCGACGAAACCAGCCAGCAGGGAGAAGCGGTCGGCCTCCCAGGCCGCGTTGTTGCCCAGCAGCACTCTTTCGACCCCGTCCTCATCTGTGTTGATGATGAGGACGATGACGGCTGGGTCAGTGCGGGGGAAATGTTCGCTGTCATTCTCGGGGTCCGATCTCACCCAGCCTCCCATGGTTGGTCGGGTGGGCAGTCCGGTGCGGGGCGAGAACTGGTGGGCTCTGTGCCAATTGCCCAGGCTCACGATCTCACAAGCCAGGGACACCTGCACGTCGTCGAGCGATTCTGCCAATTGGCGCAGGGGCAACCAGACCGGCTCGGCGCTGTCGATGCCCTCTCCCGGTGCGGTCAGCAGGTCTGTGGCGTCGCGTGCCCGCCACGTCGCCAGCGACGTATCGAGTTGACTGCGGCCGGAATCATCGAGAGAGACTCCGATGTACTGGTGTCCTTCACCATCGCGACCGAGATAGATCTCGGTTTGGCCTCCCGGCACCAAATCTGGATCACTGATGAACAGACCCCCCGACGCCACGAGGAGTGAACCACGATGTTCGAACACGGGTTTTGCTCCGCTGGCCCACAGTTTTTCCAGGTCACCGTCTTGGCCACGAGAAAGATGGTCGCGATCGATTCCATGACGGGCCAGACTGATCGGTTTCACGGGTGGCAGTGGCTTCATGTCCTCCACGATAACTCAGGGTCCTGACGCGAGAAGTGTGGGTGCTGACACGCTCAACGGCCAAATCTTCTGTCTCCGGCCGTGCCAGACGGTAGATTGGGGAGGGTGAATACCAAGGCGCTCAAGTTGGCAGCTGTCGCGGCAACGATGCTCGACGACTTTTCCCCGACGGAATGGGTCCCCCTACCGTCGTTGGGACTGGGAATCAGAGTTCTGCTCGACGATGGTCAGCAGCAGTTGGTGGCGACAGCACAGACAAGCCTCGATCGGTCAGCAGACACCGGTTCGGCTGCCGAAGCAGCTCGAATCTACGACATGATGTATCCGCATGCCGGATTCGTCTGGCCTCATCTGCGCGCCATCACCGAGGTTGAGCCTGCATACTTCGACACGTCTGCACCGATCACTGTGACCCTGATCGACCCCCTGCCTGGTGCCCCTGTGGGTGATCAGGCCATTGCAGACGTCGCTCGAGCTAGTTCCTTGGCACAGGCTCTGGCCACCGTACATTCGGCAGCACCAGAATCGATTTCCGAGGCGGGTTTCCCCGTCGAGGACCCCTCACGGTTCCAGTTTCAGATCCTCGAGAGGCTCGACCAGGCCGCGGCCACAGGTCGGGTGCCAGCTGATCTGCTCCAGCATTGGGAAGAGGAGTTTGAGAAGGTCTCTCTCTGGCGCTTCCTCGCCACCCCCATCCACGGTGCGATCGACGAAACCAGTGTCTACACCGATCAGGAACGCGTACTCGCGCTGTCGGGAATCGAGCGTATGCGGGTCTCAGACCCTGCCATCGATTTGGCTGCAGCCTCGGCGCTGATCGATCCTGCTGCTGTTCCGTCCTTCTTCAGCGAGTACAGAAACTCCCGACCACGGGCCGACGAACATGTCATCACCCGTGCCGAGCTGTTGGCCGAATTCGCCGTTCTCGACTGGTTGCTCGAAGCAGTAGATTCCGGCGATGAGGAGGCAATTCAGGACGCAGGTGAACTTCTGTCCTCGTTCAACGATGTCCTGTTCGCCAAAGACGATGCCCAGCCTGCTGCCACTCCCCCGGAACCAGCAGCCGCAGACACGGTCCACGACCCAGTTCACACGGAGGCTGTGCCGCCCGAAGAGCCCGAGTCGGAGACTGAAGACATCATCGACAAGGATGCCGCATCGGACGACGGTGAACCGACCGGGGGAATTCCTCGCCCCTCAAACTGAGCTGTTCCTGCCTCACGTGCTGTCGTTGGCCTCCAACCACGCAATGATGTCGGCTTCCTCCGGCAGCTGGGTGAACCTCACGATGTCGTCGCTGCCGACGAAGTAGAAGGTCCCCGTCACCTCGGTGATCTCGGGATGGACCCGCTGAATGGCGAACCGGTAGAGAGCCAGTTGCCATTTCATGACCTCCAGAGTCTGCTCGTCCGGCTGTTTGGACGTCTTCCAATCAACGACCTCAGCGTGATCGCCTGTGATGAAGACCGCGTCGATCTTGCCAGGGACTCTGAACCGGCCGAGGACGAGTTCGAATGACATCTCGATGTGATCGGCATGCCTGCTCGCGAATTCGGAGCCGATGAATGTCTGCTGCAGACGTTCGATCGTCGCTTTGTCGATGGCCTGGACCTGTTGTTCGTCGTCGATGTCGATGCTCGCCTGTCCGAAATGCTGCTCGACCCAGGAGTGGAAGGTGGTTCCGATCTCTGCGGCTCGGCTCGGGGGATTCGGGATCGGGCGCAATGTCTGAGTGATGAATTGTTGGGGGTCTCTGCGCCACGAGACGAGTGCTGTCGCCGAGAGTCGATCCGGCACGCTTCCGGTGGTGCCTGCGCCTTGGCGACTGCTGATCCGCAGCGCCTGTCGCGCATATCGGCCCACCAAGCCCGGCTTCTGCCCCAACTCATCCAGGCCGGCCGGGGCAGCGGAGCTGACCCAGTCTGCCGCTCGCCTGGCTGTGGACACGCGGTCAGTCCGGGGCACGGGCCAGATGCTTGTTTCGATACGGTCCTCAGCAGATTCCTCGGCGGGTTCCGGCATGTCGACATTGCACTCCAGTACCTCGATCGCCTCGGTCAGGAACGGGGACGGTTCGTCTGGGTTGGCTCTGGCGCCCATCAGCTCCGCACCCAACCACAGGTAGTGCTTGGCGCGGGTGAATGCCACGTAGGCAAGGCGTCGTTCCTCTTCCTCGTGCGCATCCGCGATGGCTGGTTTGATGAATTCGCTGACCCATTCATCGAGTGCCTTCTTCGTGTCGAAGTCGGCGGTGCGAAGATCATAGTCGACCAGATGAGCGCGGTCGCCTCGCAGTGGGTACGGAAGTGCTGTTCTGTCCATCCACCCTTCTTTGTCTCGCGGTTCCGTCGGGAAGTCCTTGACTACCAACGACGGCACAGCGACTGCGTCGAACTCGAGTCCCTTCGAGGCGTGGACCGTCATGATGTCGATCGCGTCGGAGGCTGAATTCGGCTCGGCCACGCTCAGCGCATCCTTCGCCTCCATCAGGGTCAGCCATTCGAGGAAGCCCGGCACGGACGGCTGATCGTCGGTTGCCGAGTACTGGCTTGCAGCGGACAGGAAGGAGTCGATCGCAGAGCGGTGGAGGTTGCGCAGAGAGTCACTCAGTCCCCAGATGTCGGAGTCGACGCCGGTTTCAGTCATCGCGGTACGAATGATGGTCGCGATGGTCCCCGAACCGGAACGGACATGGCGCAGAGCCCGTGCCAACCTCACCAGGCGGTCGAGTGCGGTCGTGCTCAGACCGGAATTGCGGAAGTTGTTCACCATTGACCGTGCGTCGGCGTTGCGTGCCGACCCGTCGAGCGTGTCAGAGAGGTCGATGAGTTCGTCAAGGCCTTCGACGATGGTCGGCTGGTCGATGGATTCGGGCACGACTCCAGCACCGTCAGGACTCTCGCCTATGAACTCGGCCAGTCGCGAATCGTTCTGCTTCCGGGTGAATGTCTGCAGAGCGGCGATGTCTGTGGCACCGAGTCCCAGCAGACGTCCGCTGATCAGCCGCATCAGACTGTCACCGGCCATCGGGTCGACGGCGGCCGTGAGCACTGCCCGCAGGTCGGCGACGAAGGGGTCGCTCAGGAGACCCGATGAGCCGTGGACGTGAACGGCGTAGCCGGCAGCTTCCAATGCCGCGGCAACCGGTGCGAAATGGGCGCGTTTGCGGCACAGAACCGCGATGGATGACCCTGCGGGAACGGTGGCGACCCACTGTGTCAGTGACCTGAGTCCGACAGTGAGGAAATCCGGATCGTGTGCTCCCGAACTGATGTCGATGGCCACGCCACCGTCTCCTGCTCCTGCGCGAGCCGACAACGGCGTTTCTCTGCTCCCGGCCAATCCCTCAGCTGTCCGGTTGGCGACTTGGAGAATCGTGTGGTCGTTGCGCCAGCTGGTGCTCAGAGTCAGTGCTTCCACATTGTCGAAGTCTGCTGAGAAGCGGATCATGTTGTCGGCGCTGGCACCGCGCCAACCGTAGATGGCTTGCCTGGGATCGCCCACGGCGGTCACAGCGGTGGATTGGAACAAGTCGTGCAGCAGGTTCAGCTGTGCGACCGAAGTGTCTTGGAATTCGTCAAGGAGAACGATCGACCACCGCTGCTGTTCGGCGCTGCGGGCCGCCGGCACTTCGTCGAGGATGCGCTGAGCGAACCGCACCTGGTCCGAGAAATCCATGGCCAGGTTGCGACGTTTGGCCATCATGTATGCGTCGGCCAATTTCGCTGTCTTGATCTTCGCCTCGAGTTTGGCCCGACGACCGTTGGGATCCACGGGCTTGCCCTTGCTCGAGACGAGTGCCTGCAGACACTGGTCGAGATAGTCCGTGACTTCGTCGAGGTCGCGACCATGGTCATTCATCGCCGCTGCCAGCGAGATGATGTCAGCGATCATCGTCTCTCGTGCGAAGTCCCCGGGGATCTCGTCTGTTGAGGTGGAGTCGACGATCGAACCGGCGATCGTATGGGCGGCGGCATCATCGAGCAGCACCGTCTCTGGTTCGATGCCGATGCTGATTCCGTGCTCGCTGACTATTGAAGCCGCATAGGAGTTGTAGGTCGACACTGTGGGGTTGTCGAGACCAGGCAGGCTCATCTCCGCCCCCAGCCCGAGGTTATGGCGCAGCCGGGCCAGGAGCACTCTGATCCGACCGCCCAGTTCGCCCACGGCCTTCCGAGTGAAGGTCAGCCCCAGGATCTCTTCGGGGGCCACGAAGCCATTGGCCACGAGCCATACGACGCGTTGGGAGATCACAGTCGTCTTGCCTGAACCTGCGCCGGCAGTGACCTTCATCGATTGCTGCGGGTCGGCTTCGATGATGATTCGCTGCTCTTCGCTCGGTGGGAATGCCTGCCCGGGATCGGCGGCGGTCAGGCGGGCCAGTTGTTCTGCAGTGAAGCGCATCAGGACTCTTCCAACGTCTGTGGCCCGATTGCCGGGCAGGAGGTGCGGACAGGACAGCTCAGACACTTCTGAGGTTCGACTCGGGCCGGGAATTCGGCAGCTCGCATACGATCGGAGACATCGTTGATGAGGTCTCGGGCCCACCCCGGGTCTTCGTCGATCTCGAGCGCGGACTGCTCTCTCGTCGTCTGTTTGGAATGGCGCAGGAACACGAGTTCCGCTCCATACGCTTTAGCGTCGATGACCTGGTCGTCACCGATGGTGATGGTTCCGGAGTTGATCGCCTCCTGGTAGACACCAAGCTGAGCGTGGCGGGGCATCTCCTGACCCTTGACGACGTTCTTTCCGGTTTTGAAGTCGACGATTCGGATGCCCTCGGGCATCTGTTCGAGTCGGTCGAGGCGCCCGGTGACCTTCCATTCCTGGCCCTTGTCATCCACCCCGGTGGCGTACACCTGAGCTTCGACTCCGATGGGTTCACCGGGTGCGGTCTTGATGTATTCACCGAGGCGGTCGGCCATCTTCATCGCCACAGAGTGTTCGCGATCCCGCTCCCACTCCGCGTCGAATTCGAGGGTCGCGAATTCATGGTCGACGTATTCCCGGATGTCCGAGGCAGGCCCCCGTGGGAAGTTCTCCGCCGCGGCATGGATGATTGTCCCCAGATTCTGGGCCATCGACCCTGGCCTATCGCCTCCGTTGCGTGTGAGGAACCAGCGCAGTGAGCAGTCGGTGAAGGACTCGACCTGCGATGGTGAGACTCGCACTGTGTCCTCGGAGGTGAAGAGAGGCTCTGAGGAGGTGATGTCTTCGGTCTCACGCCATTGTTCGGGTGGTTCGACCGTAGAGCTGGTGGCCGTCAGCGCCGCCAGCAGCTGCGCCCAGTCCTCCACCTCTTCATCGGGTGCTTCTTCCTGTCCCGGGGCTGCAGCGGCACTCAGCAGGCGTGCCCGAGTGTGCGCAGCCATCTCTGCCAGCGACAGGGGAAGGAGCTCGTCTTCGTGAGTGATCGCGTAGCTGTCGGCATCCTCCGTGCCCTTCTCTGTTCGTGCGGCCATGACGTCGAAGAACGGTGATGGGCTGCTCTCTGCATCAGAGATTGCGGTGACGATGATGTGTGCTTCGGCCCGAGTCAGCGCCGTGTAGAAAAGTTCGCCCTCTTCGCGCAGGTTCTTCCGTTTGGCATGGGAGTGGTAGCCCGGGTCACCGGTCGCGGTATCACCGGTTGCCAGCACGGCGCTGAGATCGTCGAGCCCGAGGATGCCGCCACGAATCTTCGGGTTGGGCCATACCCCTTCGTTCACCTCGGCGATGATGACCAGCGGCACTCGCAGATGTGCCAGAGACGACGGGGTGCCCACCTGCACGTGATCATCCGTGCCGGCCCGCGCAGCCAAGGAGTCCTGCGCGATGTCCTGTTCGGCCACGATCCCAGCGAACGAGCGTGCTGTGAATCCTCCACGGTCGGAGATCTTCTCCGCTAAGGTGAACAACCGCAGCACCGAGTCCAGGTGGGAATTGGCCACTGACTCCGGGTCTCGAAGCGCCTCCGACTGCCACCTCTCGGCCACACCCGACGCTGACCAGATCATCCACAGTGCCTGATGCGGGTCGACCGATCGCACCTCAGCTGCTGCTCGCAGCATCCGAGCGATCGTGGCCAGCCCGGTTGGAGATGAGTCGTCGACCTCGCTGCGCAGTGCGTGAGCCAGAGACGTCGAACTGTTCGGTGCCGGAAAATTCTTCCTCACCACGCGTTTGAATCGTCTGATCTGAACCGGGTCGAGACGAACATAGACGCTTCCGGCCAAGGCCAGAGCCTGTGCCGCAATCGATTCGTCGTCAGCGAAGTCTGGTGTGTGCGAAAGCAGCTCGAGCAGCGGTGCGGTGGCGGGATCGATGCTGAGAGGCTGCATGATGTTCGCGGTCGCAACGCCTGAGGCACTCAATTCGTTCGCCACGACTCGGGCAGTCGAGGTGTTCCGACACAGCACGGCCACATCTGACCACGCATGGCCGGCGTCGACGAACTCCGTCACTCGCCTCGCCAGGTACCGATAGCTCGAGGCTGCTCCCTCGAACACATGCGTCTCCACGCTCGCTGGCACATCATTCACGGACGAAGTGTCCGCGCCATCGGGTGTGTCGACATCGGCGTCGAGGGACACGTCACCGGGTGCCGAGCTGTCGTCTGTGGTCTCAGGATCCCCCGTGGGCCGCGGCATATGGCGCAGACCCCACCGTGTGGTGATGCGGCGACCGAAGTCATCGCTGACGTCGATGATGTCGGGTCCCGTGCCCTGCACGTCGGAGAGGACCACGGTCGTGAAGTCCCCATCGGCAACGCTGCGATCGATGATCGAGGCGTCGGCCCCGTGAAAGCGTCCGGTCACGGTTTCTGGACTGCCGAACAGCGCCAGAGCACTCCCGCGCTCACGCAGCTGCTCTAGCAGACCCCAGCTCGCAGCGGGGAAATCTTGGACTCCATCGGCTAAGACAACGGTGGGAACCACATCGGGAGCGAAGGTCCAGGCTCGGCCCGCGGTCACCTCGGCGGGTTCGCGCAGGACTTCGAACGCCGCTCGCGCCAGGACGGTCGCAGAGTCTGTGCCTCCGTAGCCGGGCATGCTCATGATGTCGAGGTACTCGTCGAGCACCTGGGCCACAGCCTCCCACCGCGGATCGTGGTGTCTTTCAAGCACACGACCAAGGACGCTGCGACCGAAGTCGAACACGAATTCCGGAGCCTGACCGGGCACACCGTCGACCGCCGGGGCCGGAACCCGAACACCGAAATCGAATTCCATGATTCTGTTGAGGAAGTCACGGACCTCTGTCCGAAATGCCGAAGTCGATCTCACCTCCGCGGTGATCTCGGACGGCCAGGCGGGGCCTCGAACATAGCCGTGCTCATGCCCGGCGAGAAGATCAGCGAGAAACACGTCCTGGTCCGCTCCCGAGATGAACTCCAGGTCTTCCCCGGTCTGCGTCGTGTGAGCCGCCCGGGCAATCCCGTAGGCAAACGATGAGATGCTTCGAGCAGGAGCCGCTGCCAACACTGCATCTGCTGGCACTGCGAGTCGGTTGCGCAGCACGTCGGCATGATCACGGTTGGGCGTGAGAACCAGCACCGATGCGGGACTCACCGCCGACATCAGATGCGCGTAGACGGTTTCGAGCATCGTCGTCTTGCCCGTTCCGGGACGTCCCACGACCGTTACCGACTCCCCCGCGAGCAGCTTCGCGCCGATTCCCTCAGTCACTTCATCCATACTCGTATTCCATCACGAGCCACGGACATGGGGGCGATGTGGCCGAGGTCGAGCGCGTTGCCGGGACCCGGACTAGGTTTTCGCGTAGCATGATGGGATGTCGAGTCCGCAACAAAGATTGCCCCGTGAACAGCGCCGTGACCAGTTGGTGGGGGTGGCACGTTCTGTCTTCGCAACCCGCGGATACCGGACCACCTCAATGGACACGATCGCCGAGGCGGCTGGCGTCTCAAAGCCTGTCCTCTACCAGCACTTCGCATCGAAGCAAGACCTCTACCTGGCGCTCATCGACGATTCCGCCGCGCACCTCGACACGGCCCTCGATGTCGCGATCGGATCGACCGATGATCCCCATGAGAAGGTCCGTGCCACATATCGTTCCTACTTCGAATTCGTCGTCTCCCACCGCGAAGAATTCGTCATCCTCTTCAACTCAGATGTCTACGAACCCGAGGCACAGCAGCGAATCCGCAACCTGCGTGAACGCACCGCCTCCCGTGTCGTGTCTGCACTGAAGAGCTACACCGATCTTGATGACATCCAGGCTCGAATGCTGTGCCGGACGCTCATCGGCACCGCCGAGGTCGTCGTCAAACAGCTTGAGACGACGCCGGAGATCGACGTCGACACCGCCGTCAGCCTGCTCACACAGATGAGCTGGGGCGGACTCCAGTCCTTCACTACGAAGTGACTGGGAACTCTGACCTGATGAGGGAAGAAAACACGTCTCCGCTGACGTTATGCTGAACACGAATCACACCACGACCTGTACAAGGAGCACAATGGAAATCAAGATCGGCGTCAAGCAGTCACCACGCGAAATCGTCATGGATTCCGACGAGACACCGAAGGATCTGGCCGCACGCTTGGAAGAATCCGTCAAGGCCGATTCGCTGCTGTCCTTCACAGACCAGAAGGGCCGCCAGGTCTTCGTCCCGGCATCGGCTTTGGCCTATGTGGAGATCGGCACGGAAACTGCCCGTCGCGTCGGCTTCGGAGCCTGAACGACTGCCTGCGCAGAGCATCGTGCACGGCTGAACACCGCGTCTCGGTGAATTCCCCGTGAATAGGCTGGGGGCCCGGTTTCTCACCGGGCCCCCAGCCTATTCACGTACCGGAATCGCGGAGCCTCAGGCGACGAGTCCCAGAGCCGACATCCGCTTCGAATGATTGGCCGTCACCGCAGGAATCGATGCCACCACCGATTCCTCGTCGATGCCGAGAAACGGGTCGGTGAGAAGGTTGCGTGCACGCCCCAGGGTCTCGGCCACAAGCTTGCGTCCCCACAGCGCCAGACGCGAGGCCAGCTGGGTGTCGGCAGCCACGTCTGCAGTCAGACGATTGCGCACATATTCGGTCGCACGTGTATCATCGAGAATTGTAATTGCCAGGCTGTATCCGGGCTCGCTGAGCTCATTCACGGCCGTGCGGTAGAAGTCATTCATGATTCCGTCGAAGACGAATCCCTTCATGAGACTTTCGTGCCAGTCACGAGGACGAGTCCGTTCAGCCAGCACGGAGAAGGTCGGCTCGAAATGCTGACAGAGCTCGACCGCATCCTGGCCCAATCGACTGATGTGCTGCGAGAGCTCTTCGAAGTTCGCAAAGGACAGAGAGGCCAGCCGCGCCAAAGTGACTTTATCGTCCATGTGCACAGCGGTGGTTGCGTTGGTGGCCATTCGTTCGAAAGCGGTCAGCTCGCCGAACGCCAGAAGCGCGAGCGTAGCAGCATTATTACCGGCCAATGGGGCAGAATCGGGCATAACTCAAGAGTACCGGTTCACGACCATGACGAGCGCGAAGGCGCTAAAAGGAGTTTTGAAACATGGCGGAGACAGAACCAGATTTCGCTGAACTTGGAGTTGCTGGACCGATCGTGGCCGCGCTGGCTGCCAAGGGCATCACCCACCCCTTCCCGATCCAGGCGATGACACTGCCGGTGGCACTGTCCGGAGCCGACATCATCGGACAGGCGAAGACCGGAACCGGCAAGACGCTGGGCTTCGGCATTCCTCTGCTCCAGCGTGTCATGGGCAAGAATGAAGACGGGTCTGCCCCGGTCGATCCCGAGAACACGCCCGAGATGGTGTCCGACTCGAGTGAGACACGCCTCCCCCAGGCTCTCGTTGTCGTCCCCACACGTGAGCTCGCGAAGCAGGTCGCTGCCGACCTCGTCACCGCATCCACTCAGCGTGACATCGACATCATGACCATCTACGGCGGCATGGACTTCGACCCGCAGATCAAGAAGCTCAAATCGGGTGTCGATGTCGTCGTCGGCACTCCCGGCCGCCTCCTCGACCTCTACGGGCGCAAGGTCCTTAGGTTGCACAAGGTCCGCACGGTCGTCCTCGACGAGGCTGATGAGATGCTCGACCTCGGGTTCCTGCCCGACGTTGAGAAGATCATCAACGCTGTGCCCGCACACCGCCAGACGATGCTCTTCTCCGCCACCATGC
This sequence comes from Brevibacterium sp. FME17, assembly GCF_014897515.1. Classification (NCBI taxonomy): domain Bacteria; kingdom Bacillati; phylum Actinomycetota; class Actinomycetes; order Micrococcales; family Brevibacteriaceae; genus Brevibacterium; species Brevibacterium sp. FME17. The sequence continues at coordinate 64,808 of NZ_JABUYD010000009.1, read as the reverse complement.
CCGGCGCGGTCATCACCTTGGCCCGCCGCTACATGAGCCGCCCGACACATATTCGCGCCCACGACAACGAAGACCTGTCACTGCTGGGCAAGAACACACAACAGTTCGTCTACCGCGCCCACTCCATGGACAAGAGCGAACTCGTCGCCCGCATGCTGCAGGCCGAGGGACGCGGACGCACCATCATCTTCACCCGCACCAAGCGCACCGCAGACAAGCTCGCCGCCGAACTCGGCGACCGTGGCTTCCAGGTCAAGCCCCTGCACGGCGACCTCGGCCAGGCCCAGCGTGAGAAGGCACTGAAGTCCTTCCGCGACGGTCAGGTCGACGTCCTCGTGGCCACCGATGTTGCGGCCCGCGGAATCGACATCGACGATGTCACCCACGTCGTGAACTACCAGTGCCCTGACGATGAGAAGACCTACGTCCACCGCATCGGCCGCACCGGTCGTGCCGGCAACAAGGGCATCGCCGTGACCCTGGTCGACTGGGACGACATGCCTCGCTGGCGTCTGATCAACAAGGCTCTCGGAATCGACCATGACGAACCGGCCGAGACCTACTCGACCTCACCGCACTTCTTCACCGACCTCTCCATTCCGAAGGGAACGAAGGGGCGCCTGCGCAGGCAGCAGACCGAAGGCTCCGACGACCACACAGGTCCCAAGAAATCTGAATCGCGGCGAGGCGGTTCCTCGAACCGCAGCGGTTCTTCCGCAGGCGACGAAGCACCGAAGAAGCCACGCCGCAGCCGTGAACGTCGACGCACCCGCGGCGGCAAGCCTGTGGGACGCACGTCAAGCGCCCCCAGCGAAGGCCAGAACTCCACGGAATAGGGACTTCGTCTAAGCACGTCACAGCCGAACGAGCGGCCCCGACCACACCGGCCGGGGCCGCTCGTTCATATTGCGTTCAATTCGTGCCCAGACAATGGCTGAGCCTATGTCGTCTAGCATGAACGCGAGTGAGTTTTGTTCGGTTCACACCCACCGGATGCGGAGTCCTTCGAAGCACCACCACCGGATGGCATCCGCCCCCAGACACGGCCTCAGGAATTCCCCCTCGCTTCCCAAGGCCACCGCCACGACGTCGATGTCATGCGGGTCCTGGCCGGACTGACTGTGATGGTCGGACATTCCGGTGGTGTCCTCATCGGACGCGGTGAGGCCGAAGAGAGCAGTCACGCCTGGCTGTTGGGCCACCTCGCCGAGGCGGTCAATCCGTGGGCGGTGCCGATGTTCTTCATGATCGCCGGCTGGGCGACCCTGGTGGGTGCACCCCCGCGGTCAGGCGCGAAAGTTTGGGATCGCATCATCCGTCATTTCGTGCCGCTGTTCGCGTGGTCGATCATCTTCATCCTCGGCTTCAATCTCTTCGACACTGACAGTGTCGATGTGCGACACGACCTGGTCAGAACCTTCCTCGAAGCCGACCGTCCTGCCTTCCACCTCTGGTATCTCTACGCTTATATCCCACTCATCCTCGTCTTCGGAACTCTCGTGCTGTTCTGGCGCGGGCAGCGGCCGTGGAAGCTCGCAGCCCTGGCCGTCGTCTTGGCCGGCTCGAGCGTCTGGGCGCCGTTCGTGCTTGAGCAGCTCGGTTCCAGTCAGGACGCCTGGAGGTGGGGTTTTGCGACCTACCAGGTGGTGTACTTCTGCATGGGTGCATTCTTCATCCACTATGCAAAGGATCTGCGACCACCCAGGTGGACCCTCGTGCTCGCTTTCGGAGTCTGCGCAGCTGGGGTCTTCTTTTGGGAATCGGACTATTCGTACCCGATTGCCAATGCCAACCCGCTCATCGTGGGACTGGCGGTCAGCGTCATCCTCATCATCTCCCGCATCGAACTGGGAGAGCGCACGAAACGGTTCTTCACGAAACTGGCTGGTGCCTCATTCGGTGCCTTCCTCGTCCATGTCTTCTTCCTCGAGCTCTTCTTCGAGCGCCTCTTCGTCGTCGATGCCTCGCCCCTGCTGCTGGTTGTGCAGTATGTGGGCTATCTCGGCCTGACCGCGGTCTTGTCCTACGCACTCAGCTTGGCGTGGGGAAAGCTGCGCCTGCGCAGAATCCTCGGGTGAGATCGGTGCTCAGCCCTGAATGAAGTCGACTCCCCCAGGACGGGAGTTCGCACGATCGAGGAGCTTTGCGAACATATGGTCCGTCGTCACGTGCTCACCCAGCCGGTTGGGCTTTCCAGTGCCGTGATAATCACTCGACCCGGTGATGATGAGATCATGCTCGTTCGCGAGCCTGCGCATGATCTCGCGTTCGTTCGGCGGGTTGTCTCGATGATCGACCTCAAGACCGTCGAGACCGACGGCGATGAATTCGGCCATCGCCGTATCGGGGACGACCAGTCCGCGCATTGCGGCGCGCGGGTGGGCGAAGACGGAGACTCCCCCGGCCTCTCGAATCAGTGAGATGGCCGTGATGGGATCGATCGTGGGCAGACTGACATGATATTTGCCGTGGCTGGACAGGATCGAGCCGAAGGCTTCGGTGCGCGACTCGACGATTCCGGCGGCGACCAGAGCGTCGGCGATATGAGGTCGACCGATCGTCGCATCTTCACCGGAGACTGCGAGAACCGCGTCCATGTCGATGGGGTAGTCCTCTGCGAGACGATCGATGATGAGGTGAGTGCGATCAATCCGGGCGCGTCGGGTCTCCTCGACCACCGCGGCCAAACCGGTGTCATAGGGGTCGTGGAGGTAGGACAGCAGGTGCACGCTGATTCCCTCGTGTCGACACGAGATCTCCATTCCCCGGACCAGACCCAGACCGTAGACCCTGGCGGCAGCTTCCGCTGGCGCCCACCCGGCGGTGGAATCATGGTCCGTGAGGCCGAGCACGTCGATGCCTTCCATCGACGCTTCGGACATAAGTTCGGACGGGGTTTGAGTCCCGTCCGAGAACGCAGTGTGCACATGGAGATCAATGACCATGCACCCAGTCTATCCGCTGTCACTGAGGAAGCTCATCCTCGTTCAGGCTCTGCCTGCAGGCAGAGCCTAGAATGGAAGCATGACAGCCCAGAATGAAGATAGCACCGACACGACCCAGGCCCTCGACGATCGCGTCAACAACCGCTCCCACCGCCCCAATTCGCAAGCATTCCGCGATTTCGTCGCCGAGGGGTGGGACCGCACGCCGCTAGACGCTCAGGCTCTTGCCGCAGCCGGGTTCACTCCCGAACGGCGGGCACAGGTCTCCGCGGCCTTCCCCGGTGAACGACTCGTCATCCCAGCCGGCGGTCACAAGGTGCGCTCAAACGACACCGACTACCGGTTCCGCGCCCACTCTGCATTCATCCACCTGACCGGACTCGAGGCCGACTCTGAGCCCGACGCCGTCCTCGTCTTCGAGCCCGAGGACGACACCCACAACGTGACCTTGTACTTCCGCCCCCGCGCAGGGTCGGACACCGTCGAGTTCTTTTCCGACTCCCGGTACGGCGAATACTGGGTCGGACCCCGCGCCGACCTCGAAGCGATGTCGACGATGACAGGTATCGCCACCGAGAGCTCGGCCACAGTCGACGACGCGATCACCAAAGACCTCGGCGCGATCTCCGTTCGACTGGTCCGCCAGGCCGATGCCCGCATCGACTCTGTCATCGACGTCGCCCGCACCCAGGTGCAGGCCGATCTCGAGATCTCCGAAGCCGGCGATGCCGAGCTGACACAGCTGCTGTCCGAGCTGCGACTGATCAAGGACGAGCATGAGGTGAAGGCTCTGCGTGAAGCCGTGGCCATCACCCGCTCCGGCTTCGACAACGTCGTCGCCGCACTGCCCGATGCACTCGCCCATCGACGCGGCGAACGCATCATCGAGACTGCATTCGAAACCGCTGCCCGCTCCGATGGCAACGGCATCGGCTACGACACGATCGCGGCCGCAGGCAATCACGCCTGCACCTTGCACTGGATCCGCAATGACGGTGCGGTGCAGGCCGGGGATCTCGTCCTCGTCGATGCCGGCGCAGAGGCGGATTCCCTCTACACCGCCGACATCACCCGCACTCTCCCGGTTTCCGGAACCTTCACCGAGGTCCAGGCGAAGATCTACGATGCCGTCCTCGACGCTTCGGATGCGGCCTTCGCTGTCGCCGCTGATCACGTCAACCGTGAGGTCAAGTTCCGCGAAATCCACGGAGCGGCGATGGAGGTCATCGCCGCCCGTCTCGAAGAATTCGGCATCCTGCCGGTCTCTGCGGCCCAGTCGCTGTCGCCGGAAGGCCAGCATCACCGCCGGTGGATGGTGCACGGAACCAGCCACCACCTGGGACTCGACGTCCACGACTGTGCGCAGGCTCGGGCCGAGATGTATCTCGATGCAGTGCTCGAACCCGGCATGGTCTTCACGATCGAGCCCGGGTTGTACTTCAAGACCGATGACCTGCTCCTGCCCGAAGAATTCCGCGGCAACGGTGTCCGCATCGAAGACGACGTGCTCGTCACCGCAGATGGGGTCGAGAACCTCTCGGCCGACTTCCCGCGCACCCGCGCCGAGGTAGAGGCTTGGGTCCAGGGACGATGAACGCAGGCCCGATACGGGGTCGGGGCATCCTGGAGATCCCGGGGATCGCTGTGGGCCACGCCGGTCAGTTCGCCCCGCATCGGCTGACCGGCGTCACCGCCGTACTGCCTCCCCCAGGAGCGCAGGTCGGCGTCGACGTCCGCGGCGGCGGGCCAGCCACCCATGAAACGGACGTCATCGCCCCCGGCACCCATTCCTACGGTGCCGATGCGATCGTCCTCACCGGGGGCTCGGCACTGGGACTGCAGTCTGTCAGCGGTGTCGTTGCCACCCTCGCCGAGGCGGGGCGTGGATTCCCCGCCCCAGGACTTGCGGACACGGTCATTCCCCTCGTCCCGGCGGCCGCGATCTTCGATCTCGGGCGCGGCGATGGGACGGCCCGTCCGCCCACACACGACGACGGCGTCACTGCGGCTCATAGCGCTCTGCAGCCAACCCACGAAGGGGCAGAGCCAACCTCGGTCAGGGGCAGCCTCGGCGCCGGTCTTGGTGCTCGATCGGGAATGCAGACCATGCGCAGCTCATTGGGTTCGGTCTCGATCCGACTGCCCAGCGGGTACATTGTCGCCGCGCTTGTGGTGGCCAACCCGCTCGGGACGATCGGCACCCCCGATGGCACGCTGTGGGCGCGCCCACTTCTGCGCTCCTATGGGTTAGATCTGCCCGGGATCGGGCACCTGCCCGCGGCCCCCGTATCCACGGCGGAGGCCACCTCGGCGAAGAACACGACCATCGCCATCGTCGCCACGAACGCCACCTTGGATCCGGCCCAGGTCACCCGCATGGCCTCAGGTGCTCACGCCGGCATCGCGCGGGCAGTCCACCCCTCGCACACGCTCTTCGACGGCGACACCGTCTTCTCCATCGCGACTGGTGAGGTCGACCTGCCTACAGACTTCGCGGCCTCGACACTCGACCAGGTCTCGATCACCGCCGCGGCAGCGGATGCCCTGAGCTTGGCCGTCATCGACGCTCACGTCGCTGCCGCACCGGTGGAGGACTCGTGGGACCAGCCACCGACACTCAGCGACATCGCCCCCGAGTTTGCACAGGCTTTCGCCGCATTGGACTGAGCAGATCACGGCGGCGACTTGACCGACTGACTGGCTGCAGACTGAAACAGGGGCGGGCGCCGACATCGATGATGTTGGTGCCCGCCCCTGTCCTATGCGAATCAAGCTCAACCGGTTCGCTCAAAGGAATCTCTCAGTTCGCGGCCTGTCGCGCCTCGTCCGAGCCGAGCCCCTTGCGATCGTCTTCGTCGACCTTGGTCTCCTGCTGTGTGTCGAATCCGTCTTCCGGCAGCAGCTTCTTCGAGGTCTGCTCCGCAGCGGCCTCGTCCTCGACGACAGTGAAGCGGATGGTCTCCGTGGACTCACGACCGTAGCGGTCCGCGCCGGTGACTTCGGCGGTGTGCGTGCCCAGGTCGAGGTCGGAGGGGATCTCTGTGCGCCACAGGTGCGAACTGGTCTGACCGACGCTGCCCGAGGTACGCAGGTTCTGCGATGTCGTGTACGGGTCGGAGTATTCCCAGCCCTTGGCCAGCGACTCGCCCTTGCCGGGCTGAGTGTGCTCGGCGACGGTGTTCGCCTTGCCGTCGAAGCTCATCTCGACTCGGGCATCCGAGGTCCCTGCGAGGAAGCTTGAGGTCAGCCAGGTGTCGCCCTGTTTGAGGTCCTCGCGGGTGACGACGCGCTCGGAGATGGCCTCAGGCTCTTCGCCTGCCTTGTCCGCGTCCTGCCAGTCCTGAGCCTTCTGTGCCCAGTCGCGCCATTTGGGTGAGTTCACACCCAACAGCAGCTGATGATCATCGGATTCGTTGCGGACCGTGTAGCGCTCGCTGCGGTCGGAGCCGTCGAATTCGAGGGTGAGAATGCCGGGTTCTGACCCATCGCGAGTGAAGGCGTAGGGAAGCCCGTCTGCGTTGAGTCCGCCGGAGTACCAGTCACCGGAGACGGCACCGGCGACGATCTGGGTGTTCGGCAGGGTGTCGATGCCCGCGTCGGCCCATTCCTTGCGCTGTTCGCCGGCGACGAGGTTCTCCTGCGTGTGCGTGTGACCGCCGATCGTCACCGCATTCGGGTAGTCGGCGATGACATCGTAGAGGTCGGGTGCGTCATCGACGATGACCTGCTGGTGGTCGACGATCGGTGCGTGTGTGGCGATGACGACGTGGTCGTTCTTCGCCACGTTCTTCAGATCGTTCTCCAGCCATTCCAGCTGCTCTTCACCGATCTTCTCCTTGTACTTCTTCGTCGAAGCGTTGCCCGAGTACTCGATGCTGTCGAGGACGACGAAGTGCGTCTCGCCGATGTCATAGGAGAAATAGCCGGGACCGAACTGGTCACGGAAGGTGTCGAGCGCGTGAGCATCGTCAGGCGAATCGTAGTCCTGGTCATGATTGCCCGGTGCGGCACGGACAGGTCCGTTCATCTGCGAGTAGACGTCGCGGAGCTCGTCATTGAGGCTGAGGTCGTCGCCCACATTGTCTCCCAGCAGGAGGACGCCGCAGCCCTTGTAGTCGTCACGATCGGCAAGGTCGCCGACTGCGCCGTCACGCGCGTAGCCCATCTCGGTCTTGTCATAGGCCTGCGTGTCGGAGGCGATCGCGCAGTTCTGCTTCGCCGAGGCGGTCGCCGCGGACTCGATCATCGGGAAGTTCACGGCATTCGGAGTCTCGCCCGTGGGTTTGATTCCGCCGTATTTGAGGCCTGGTGAGCCCTTGGGCAGATGGTTGTAGCTGAACTGCGCGAAATTATCCGAGTCGACAGGAACCTGCCAACCGGAGGGCTGGGTGATGGAGACCGTCATATTGTCGCGCACGGGCAGCTCGTAGATGCCTTCTCCGTCGGTCTGGACGACGTCGACGCCGTTGGTCACTGCGACATCGGCGATGCCGGTCTCGTCGCCGTCGAGTTTCGAGTTCTCGTTGACATCGTCGAACACCTGCCCCTGCAATGCCTCGGGGTCATCGGCCTGGCCCCGGTCGACCTGCACGTGGCCTTCATAGAGTTCAGCCGGTGTATCGGCGGCCGCTGCGGAGCTGGCGCACACCAGCGGCGCCGTCAGGGCGAGAGCGGCACAGGCGCTGAGCCCCGTCATCGCACTCGGACGAAGTCGTCTCTCGAACATTTAGTTCTCCTTGTTTTCGGTAGTGAGAAGAGCTGCCGAGAAAAGACCTTAGGGAAGCTGAGAGAATCCTGAATGGCGCAGGCACGACCGTGTGATGAACGGGAGATGATGCGTCCGTGGAACCTGCTCACGGCCAGTGGCCCAGGCGCGTTTCGCGCACACTGCTGCGATGACCCCGTAGGCTTAAGACCATGAGTGGTCCACCGAAAAGAGTCTTCGTCGCGCGCCTCATCGCCGTCCCCGTCTTCGACCCTCTCGGGGATCAGGTCGGACGCGTTCGAGACGCCGTCATCGTCTACCGGGCCACCATGCGCCAGTTTCCCCGCGTCATCGGTCTCGTCGTCGAAGTTCCGGGTCGGCGACGCGTCTTCGTGCCGATGGGTCGGGTGACGTCGATCGATTCCGGTCAGGTCATCACCACCGGGCTGGTGAATATGCGCCGCTTCGAACAGCGCCGTTCGGAGACCTTGGTCGTCAACGACCTCCTCGACCGTCGACTGCGATTGCGTGAGGACAACTCCCCAATCCAGATCGAAGACGTCGGCATCGAACAGCAGGTGAACAAGGACTGGGAGGTGACGCGGCTCTTCGTACGCAGAGTCCAAGAGCGCAGCGCCTTCTCCGCATTCCGCAGACGCGGTGAGACGATGCAGATCGACTGGACGGACACCGAGCACCCTACCGATTACAACGTCGATCAGGAGGCCACACAGCTCATTGCGGCCTACCAGGATACGAAGCCTGCCGACCTCGCCGACGTGCTGTTTGAGATGAAACCCGAACGTCGGCTTCAGGTCGCACGAGCCCTCGATGACGAACGTTTGGCCGACGTCATCGAGGAGCTGCCGGATGAGACGCAGGTTGAACTTCTGTCCGCCCTCGACACCCAGCGTGCGGTGACCGTCCTTGAGGAGATGGAACCCGATGACGCTGCCGACCTCCTCGGCGAGCTCAGCGATGAGCAGGCCGAACGGTTCCTCGCCCTGATGGAGCCCGACGAAGCCGAGGATGTGCGCACCCTGCTGTCCTATGACGATGACACCGCCGGTGGCCTGATGACCACAGAGCCGGTCATCCTGACGCCGGAGACCACCGTCGCCGAGGCGCTGGCCCATGTCCGACGGGAGGACCTTCCCGCAGCACTGGCGGCGGCGGTCTTCGTCTGCCGTCAGCCCATCGAGACCCCGACGGGCAAGTATCTGGGCATCGTCCACATTCAGGAGATGCTGCGCCATCCTCCGCACGAAGCTGTCGGCATCATGCTCGACACCGAGGTCGAGGCGCTGCCGCCGGACTCGCCGCTGGGCGAGGTCACCAAACTGTTGGCGGCGTACAATCTGGTGTCGGTGCCGATCACCGACGACAACGATCACCTCATCGGTGTGGTCACCGTCGACGACGTCCTCGATGAGCTGCTTCCCGATGACTGGCGCACCGGTCGTGATGATCACAGGAGGGGATAACAGTGGCCGTTGACGATTTCGACGTTCCCCGTTCAAGCAAACGCCGACTCCCCAACATCGCAATGTCACCGGAGACATTCGGCCGTGGCGCCGAAGGCTTCGCCCGATTCATGGGCACTCCGGCCTTCCTCGTGGGAATGACCGTGTTCTGCGCCGTCTGGCTGGTTTGGAACACTCTCCTCCCCGAGGCCTGGCAGTTCGATCCCCGCTCATTGAACTTCACACTTCTGACGCTGATCCTGTCGCTGCAGGCCTCCTATGCCGCGCCGCTGATCCTGTTGGCGGAGAATCGCAGCACCGACCGTGACCGCGTCGAGTTCGAACATGACAGGCAGCGAGCCGAACGCAACCTCGCCGACACGGAATACCTCGCTCGTGAGGTCGCCGCCCTGCGCATCGCCATGCGTGAGGTCGCAACTCGCGACTTCATCCGCTCCGAACTCAAGGACCTCCTGAAGGAACTCGAGGAGGAGACGAAGGGACCTGTCAGCGACCCCGGGCGAAGTGACCGGTCCGATGGCGAGCAGGTAGGCTGAAGGCCCCGGGAATATTGATCGGGAAGAGAAAGGACGTGAGCACATGACTGGGCCATCCGAGGACTCCGTTCGCGAAGCCCTGACAGGGGTCATCGACCCGGAGATCCGCCGCAGCATCGTCGAACTCGACATGGTCGATTCCATCAGCATCGACGGCGGCAAGGTCACCGTCACCGTTCTTCTCACCATCTCCGGCTGTCCGCTCAAGGACACGATCACTAAGGACACCACAGCCGCGGTGTCCAAGGTCGAGGGTGTCACCGAGGTGTCCGTGATCTTAGGCACGATGACCCCCGAGCAGCGCACCGCGATGCGGGAGAAGCTCCAAGGTCCCGGCACGAGCCGTGAGATCCCGTTCAACCGGCCCGACTCCCTGACGAAGGTCTACGCCGTCGCCTCCGGCAAGGGCGGTGTGGGCAAATCCTCGATCACCGCGAATCTCGCTGTGTCCTTGGCCCAGAAGGGCCTGCGCGTGGGCGTCGTCGACGCCGACATCTACGGCTTCTCGATCCCTTCCATGCTCGGCCTGTCCGGGAAGCCGACCCGAGTCGATGACATGATCATCCCGCAGATCGCCCATGGTGTGAAGGTCATGAGCATCGGCATGTTCGTCCCGCCCAACCAGGCCGTCGTCTGGCGCGGGCCGATGCTTCACCGCGCCCTGCAGCAATTCCTCACCGATGTCTTCTGGGGCGACCTGGACGTGCTCCTCCTTGACCTGCCCCCGGGCACCGGTGACATCGCGATCTCCGTGGCCCAACTGCTTCCGGGCTCCGAGCTCCTCGTCGTCACAACGCCGCAGCAGGCTGCCGCGCAGGTCGCCGAACGGGCAGGGTCGATCTCCACACAGACCGATCAGCGACTGGCCGGGGTGATTGAGAACATGTCCTGGATGGAGATGCCCGATGGCACCCGGATGGATGTCTTCGGCTCCGGCGGCGGTGCTCAGGTGGCCGCGAATCTGTCCGAGACCATCGGCTCACAGGTTGAGCTGCTGGCTCAGGTGCCACTCGACACACAGGTCCGCGAGGGTTCAGACGATGGAACCCCCGTTGTGTTGGGACAGCCAGACTCACCCGCGGCGCGCGAATTCGCTTCGCTGGCCTCGACTCTGGCGCATCGCTCACGCGGCTTGTCGGGCAAGTCTCTCGGTCTCAGTCCCGTCTGATCATGGCGTGATCATCCATCGCACGCAGCTGCGACGCATCCTCGCGCTCCTCGCGACCTGCGCAGCGCTGACTCTCATTGCCGGATGTGTCGTCTCCGGTCCCACCCGCGACAACCCCACTCGCAGCGGGCAGCATCGCACCGACCCTGCAACAGGCAAGCACAACGCGGACACGGCAGAGGCGAATCTTCAGGTTCTGAGGCAGAACATCCGCAGCTATGCGATCGTCGATGCCAAGCGTGATCCGAAGACGAACATCCATCTCTTCGGTCTGCCCGGCGCCGACTCCCTGAGTTCGGCTACCGAGAAGACTCTTCTGCAGGCCATCAGGTCCGCAGGAGGCTTCCACACTCACCGGGCCTACTCCCCTGTGGCGACAGCACCGGCCCACCGCTGGGCCTCCACGTCATTCGTTCCGGGCACAGCCACCTCGGCGAAGGCCTCCGACAGCGGTCACAACCACAACGCGTCCACGGACGTGGAGGTCAGCAACCGTATTATCGCAGCCGGTGGGGACTTCCTCATCTCCTCGCTGACAACGCATTCCCCCACCGAGAAGACCTGGGCAGTGCTCACCGACCTGGTGCACGACACTACGGTGCATGTCCAGGACATGTTCACCTCGAAGATCGACCCCGCCGAGGTTGCTGCGGACGAATCCGGAAACCTGACCGTCGGCGGTAAAGTTCCCACCTCAACCGATCTGACTTCGCTGGGAATACGAGTCATCGATTCTCTCTATCTCCCGCTCACTCTGCCCGACGGCACCGACGAGCGTGATCCCGACTTCTCCTGCACGTTGCTGCCCTGTGCTGCACTGACCTATGACGACGGCCCGGGGAAGCCCGAAATCGAAGACAGGCTGCTCAGAGAAGCAGCCACGGCGAAGGTCCGGATCACCTATTTCCTCGTCGGCAAGAGGGTGGCCGCCGACCCTGCCACAGTGAAGAGGATCTCTGCTGCCGGGCATGAGGTCGCCAACCACACGTTCTCCCATCCACGACTCAACAAATCGAGCGACGCCAAGGTTAAGAAGGAAGTCAAGAGAACCGACAGGGCGATTGAAGCAGCAACGTCGAAGGCGCCAAAGTTGGTGCGTCCACCCTTCGGCGCGCTCGACAGATCGGCCGCGTCCGCTCTCGGCCGGCCGGCGATCATCTGGGACGTTGACACCGGTGATTGGCAGCACAAGGACGCAGAACGCACGGTTTCCGAGGTCGGAGCCGATGCCGGGCCGGGCTCGATCGTCCTCATGCACTCGATCCATCCGACGACGGTGGATGCCGCACCCGGTGTCTTCGCAACCGTGAGGGACAAAGGCCTCTATCCGGTCACCATCAGTCAGCTCTTCGCAGGGATCGGGTTCGAAAAGGGCGGTTCCTACTTCTGCCGCGGCTACGCAAACGAACTGTGCTCGAACCCCGAACACCCTGCGGTGCACAAAAACTGATTGGGAAACTCAGTTCAACCCGATGCAGACCAGCGTGGCTCAGGTGGCCTCGGTATCGAAGGGCGCGGCGACTGAGCGATCACGCATGACCGACTGCGCCTGGAAACGTTCGATGGGTGACAAAGGCTGCGCTCGGGACTCGCCAGCACCGGACCCCGCAGTGTCGGTGGAGCCTTCGGAACCGGCCTCGATCTCCTGAGCCGGCTTCTCGCTCGCCACCGTCGACTGCTCCCGACGTTTGGACTCCCGGATGGCTGAATCCTCTTCGACAAGAGCCTCCCGCACGATGCGGCGCGGATCATACTGACGAGGATCCAACTTCTGCCAATCGACATCATTGAAGTCATCCCCGAAGTCGCGGCGCACGCTGTCCTTCGCGCCTTCGGCCATGCGACGCATCTGGCGCACCAGCTCACGCAGCTTCTGCGCGTATTCGGGCAGGCGTTTGGGCCCGATGACGACAAGAGCCACTACCACCAGGATCAACATCTCGGTGCCGTTGATACCCAACATGGGCACAAGTCTACCGTGGACCGCAGTATGCTCGACTCACGGTCAACACAGGATTGCTCACACGCCACAGGAGGGATTTCCGAGCATGGACGAGGTGGTTGTGGAGCGTGTGCTGCGCATCGTCGAACTCGTGCCTGAGTGCCATGTGGTCAACTACGGCACCGTCGGTCTGGTCGCCGGCTGCTCCCCGCGCTATGTCGGACGAGTGATGAAGGAGTTCGGCTCCAATGTCAGCTGGTGGAGGGTCGTCAATGCTGCGGGAGTGCTGCCGGAGGCGCTCTTGCCCACCGCCCGCGAACACTGGGACGACGAGGGCATCCCTCACACGCACGAGAAGGTGAGCAGGTCAGCCTTCGTCGATGTCGATGATCTCGAGGAGCTGTGGCGGACCCACGGCATCGACCCCGGAAGCAGTTAGACTTGGAACCAAATGTCAGCCGAAAGCGAGGGTCGATTGTCACGCGAGAATTCAGGTGATCTCACCTTCTCCGAACAGTACAACGGGCCCGACCCGCTTCTGGACGCCGCACGGGCGCTCTCTCACGAGAACGGCCTGGCTCCGGTGTCGCAGACGACAGCGTCGACGCTGACCCTGCTGGCGCGGCTGCTCACCCCGGTCGCGGCTGTCGAAGTCGGCACGGGCGCCGGCACCTCCACGCTGGCTCTGCTGCGCGGAATGCCCAGCTCAGGGATCCTGACATCGATCGACACGAACTCCACTGCTCAGGCGGCTGCCCGGGACCTCATCGACATGGCAGGGATCCGGCACAGCCGACTGCGCCTGATGAGTGGACGGGCCGAAGACGTCCTCCAACGTCTGGCGCCGGGTGCCTATGACATGGTGTTCCTCGACTCGGAACCGACGAACCTCGAACGCATGATCGAACCTTCATTGCGTCTGCTTGACGCCCACGGGCTCCTCGTCATCCACCAGACGCTGCTCAAAGGCGGCGTGGCCGACCCTGTCGACCGCTCGCCGCGGACACAGGCAGCACGTGGACTTCTCAACCGCCTAGCAGACCAGGAACGACTCGAACACGTCCTGCTGCCAATCGGCCAGGGCCTGCTGATGGTGCAGAAGACCCGACGCTGAATGCCAAAACAGCAGAGACTCTGCGAAGTCTCTGCTGTTCGTTTCGCTGAGCTCTGTGCTCAGCTGAGGAAAAGTGCTGTCCTGGTCACTGGCCCAAGGTCTCAGCCAGGGTGTCACGCAGGTCCGTGGCCTCGTCTCTGCTGAGCTCGATCACCAGGCGGCCTCCGCCCTCGACTGGAAGTCGCATCACCATGTCTCGACCTTCTTTGGTCACTTCCAGAGGTCCGTCGCCGGTGCGGGGTTTCTGGGCTGCCATGTGGGCTCTTCCTTCCGTTGATTATGCAAAGACGGTTCACGCTCGATGGACCGAATGTAATACCTACGATTATTCCATGATCCGGTCATCGACGGGTAACCCGACCGAAAACTGACATTAGGACTGGCTGTCAGGGCGGCAGATCCGCTGGTGGAGTGAAGTGCCAGAGGTAGGCGACCCACACGATCTGAAGCAGAATGAACGCGCACAGGACTGCCGCTCTGTACCCGCGAGAGCGGACCAGAGACAGGGTGAGCGCCATCGGAAACAGCGGCAGCAGAAGACGCAGGGTCGAGGTCTGAGGAGTGAAGAAGATGAGCAGGTAGACGCCGTAGGCCAGGCAGAAGTACTGCAGGGTTCTGCCCATCTTCGCCCCTGCCGGCGAGAAGATCAGTGCCAGCATTCCTGCAATGACGACGAAGAGGAGCACCGGGCCCAGCGGACCGATGAGGTTATTGGCCTGAGCCAGCCACTGCACCAGATAGGTCGACTCCCCCGTGTGCCATGCCGCCTCGGTATCCGTATACGCGGTCATCGACCCCGTCACCAACCACGCGTGAACGGGGTGAACCAGGGCCGCGACACACGAGAGCACACCCAAGGTCCAGGATCGGACCACCTCGGCGATGGGATAGGAATCCTGCCTGCGGTGAGCGTACCGGTCGATGAGGTGCAGCAGCATGAAGAACGCGAAGGCGACGCCGATGGGCCGTGACAGATCCATGAGGAACACGACGGGGATCGCGCTCAGGTAGCGGCGTTCGACGATCAGGAGTAGCGCGGTGGCCTGCAGCAGAAGCGTCAGGGACTCCGCATACCCGGTGGAGAATATGGCCGCCGGGGGAAAGAACATGACGAAGGCCAGCCCCGTCAGAGCCTGCCCGGGATCAGTGTATCTGCGAAACAGAACGAGGATGACGATGGCGGCGAGTCCGGCCGCGAGCGTCGAGACGATCGGCGAGATCACCTCATAGCTCAGGCCGGTGAACGTGGAGATATAGTCGACGATCTCCGGATGCAGCGGGTAGAAGGCCCACTGGTTCTCCGTCACCGTGCCCGCGTCATCGACGGGCAGGATGCCCGGGTAGCCCTCCTCGGCGACCCGTCCGTACCAACCGCCGTCCCAGAAGTTGAGGAAGTCGTTGAGAGTCGTCGTAACCGGGCTCGAGGACCAGTTCGCCGGGTCCTGACGTTTGAGGACAGCGGCGAAGATCGAGATGCTCACAACACGTGAGACGAAGTAGACGGCGATGGCCTGAACCCACACGGGCAAGGCGAGGAACAGGGTGCCTAACCGGGACAGACGGGAGGAGTTGAAGACTTCGGGTGCGAGGGTGATTCCGGGGAGGTCGTGGGCTCTGCTCATTGCTGCCCGCGTGCGGCTTCCAACTCATGGATGCGGGTTCGCAGGACTCTCACCGCGGCGTCGACGTCCTCCATCCGGTAGCCGCGCAGGGCGGGCCGGAACGTCAGTTCGTCGAGATCCTCGGGGTTGAAGTCAGGAGGCAGGGGGTCCCACGCTGCCTCGGTCTCCTCGGCGGATTCGGCGGAGAAGACGTTGAATGTTGCCGCCAGCACGATCACGAGTACGAAGATCGCCGCGGCCACTCCGATCACAATCCACAATGGCATGATGCTAGTTTCTCACAGTGGGCTCACCTGCTCAGCGCAGGCCGCGCACGGTGTGTTTGGGCAGGGCATCTCCAGTCATCGCCAAGGTCACGTCGATGGCGTCTGCAGTGGCGCGGACGTCGTGGGTGCGGATCATTGCGGCACCCTTGGCCACGGTCAGCGCGGTGGCCGCGATGGTTCCGTTGAGACGCTGTGCCGGTTCCACGTCGCCGATGGCTTCGCCGACGAAGTCCTTGCGCGAGATGGCCAGCAGCACCCGGAACCGGGTTTCGGTGAAGCGGCCCAGTTCACGCAGCACCCGCAGCGACTGGTACGTGTTCTTCCCGAAATCTGGTGTCGGATCGATGATGATCTTCTCGGCCGCGACACCGGCCGTCAGTGCCGCCTCGGCCAGTCCGAGCACGCCTTCCAGGGTCCGGTCGACGACCTCCCCGGCGCTCAAGCCGTACCGGTTGCGATGGGCATCAGTCCGTGGTGACAGGCCGCCCGTATGTGAGCAGACGAGGCCCACTTCGTTCTTCGCCGCCACGGAGGCCAGTTCGGGGTCGACCCCTGCCCAGGTGTCGTTGAGCAGTCCTGCGCCCGCGGCGCAGGCAGCTTGGGCGACCTCATGTCGCCAGGTGTCGACGCTGATGAGCACGTCGGGGTGGCTGTGTGCGACGGCTTCGATGACGGGACAGACCCGGTCGATCTCCTCGGCGACGGAGATCTCCCTGCCACGACCGGCGCGCACCCCTCCGATATCGACGATGTGCGCGCCTTCCTGCACAGCGGCGGCAACAGCGTCGATGGCCTCCCCGGCGGTGGACGCGGATTCGTAGAACGAGTCCGTTGTCCGGTTGATCACGGCCATGATGGCGGGATTGCCGGGCCGGGCCTGTGCCAATTCGAAGCCGCCGAGGAGGGTGCTCGGTTCCGCTGCATCCTTCACAGTTCTTCTCCATCGATTGCAGTGCCGATGATGTCGACGACTTCATCGATGTCGTCTGTGAGGGTGAACAGGTACATATCGCGGTCGCTGATGGTGCCTTCGGCCACAAGGGTCGCCGACATCCAGTCGACGAGGCCCTGCCAGTAGTCGATGCCGAAGAGAACGATCGGGAAGGAGGTTACCTTCCCGGTCTGGACCATTGTGAAGGCTTCGAAGAGTTCGTCGAGAGTGCCGAAGCCTCCTGGCATGACCACGAAGCCGCGTGAGTATTTGAGGAACATCGTCTTCCGGACGAAGAAATAGCGAAAGTTCACGCCGAGTTCGACGTGATCGTTGAGCCCGGATTCGAACGGCAGCTCGATACCGAGTCCGATCGAGACTCCCCCTGCCTCCCTGGCGCCCAGATTGCCGGCCTCCATGATGCCTGGTCCGCCACCGGTGATGATCGCGTTGCCGCCTGCGGCGATGCGCCGCGAGATCTCGCGAGCATCCTGATATGCCTGCGTCTGGGGGTTCAGGCGGGCCGAGCCGAAGATCGACACAGCCGGTCCGATATTCGCCAGCGAGTCGAAGCCCTCGACGAACTCCCCCTGGATCCGCAGCACCCTCCAAGGGTCTTCATGAGTCCAATCGGAGGGGCCACGGGAATCCAGCAGGCTCTGATCGGCGGTCGTCTCCGGTACCTGAGAGCGGCGCAGACGCAGGGGCCCCTTGCTGTAGAAGCTTGAATCGGGTGAGCCTGCACCGCTTTCTGCCCCCGCTGCGGCCGAGTGCGCGGCTGCTGAATCGTGTTCACTCATCGGTCTCAACGACCTTCGAGGTAGTCGCGCAGCGTCTGACTGGCCGCTGCAACCTCTGTGACGGCGACGTGTTCATCTGACTTGTGGGCGTACAGGGGGTTGCCTGGCCCGAAGTTCACAGCAGGAACTCCCAGCGCACTGAACCGCGAAACATCGGTCCAGCCCAGCTTCGGGGCAGGTGAGAGGCCGAGCGTATCGATGAAGTCCTGAGCAATTGGACGGTCGAGGCCGGGCCGGGCACCTTCTGCTGCGTCCGTGACGACGACGTCGAAACCGGTGAAGAACTCGCGGAGGAAACCTTCTGCTTCTCCTGCGGACTTGCTGGGGGCAAAACGGTAGTTCACGGCGACGGTGCAGGTGTCGGGGACGACGTTACCCGCCACTCCCCCGGAGATCGACACGGCGGACAGGGATTCACGGTAGTCGAGTCCGTCGACGTTCACGGTCCCGGTCTCGTGCTCTGCCAGGCGGGACAGAACCTCGGCTGCGGCATGGATTGCGTTGTCACCCATGAAGGCGCGCGCGGAATGCGCGCGGACGCCTGTGGTGGACACGTCGACCCTGATGGTGCCGTTGCAGCCGCCTTCGACGGACGCGTTCGAGGGTTCGCCGAGGACCGCGAAGTCACCGGACAGCCAGTCGGGGTGGTTGCGGGAGACCCGGCCGAGCCCGTTGAGGGAGGCGTCGACCTCCTCATGGTCGTAGAAGACCCAGCTGACGTCACGGTTCGGATTCTTCAATGCCGCGGCGGTGACCAATGCCATCGCAACTCCGGCCTTCATATCGCAGGCGCCTCTGCCCCAGATGACTTCGTCCCCGGTGTAGTCGCCGCCGTCTAAGTGTGTGCGCCGAGGCGGCAGGTTATCTTCCACGGGAACGGTGTCTAAGTGTCCGGCGACGACGATACGTTCGGCGAGCCCCAACTGGGTGCGCGCCACGATGGTGTCTCCGTCGCGCAGGATCTCCAAATCCGGACCGGACCCGGCGCTGATACGCTCCAGCACCTCAGCGACGGCATCGGTGATCGTCGTCTCGTCACCGGAGACCGACTCGATGGCACACAGGCGGCCCGTGAGTTCGGCCGGGTCGCTTAAAGCCTCGAACAGGTAATCGGCCAGGTCACCGGTGGGTTTGAAAACGGATTCGGTCTCAGCAGATGGATCGACAGTCATACCGCTTAGCCTAGTACTGTCGCCACCGACTAGTCTTGGGGGCATGACAGAACGCATAGTTTCCGCACGTGGCTTGGCCACCCTGCACAACGAATCCGTCCTCACCACTTGGTACCCCACCCTGAGCACGGGAGACACCCCGGACGCCGCCGAGGCGACCGCCACCTCTCGCGCGAACACCGACGGGCTCGATGCCCTTGTCGGCACCGATGAGGCTCGAGGCACCCGGACCGAGGTCGTGACCACGACGATCGATCTCGACGCCGGTCCTGCCTCGGCCGCCGACGCCTACCTGCGCCTGCACGCGCTGTCTCATCGTGTCGTCGCTCCCAATGACGTCAACCTCGACGGCATCTTCGGTCACCTCGCGAACATCGTGTGGACCTCCGCCGGTGCCTGCTCACCGGAGGACTTCGAAGCCACCCGCGCGAAGCTGCTGGCCAATGGCCCCGTCGCCGTCTACGGCCTTGACAAGTTCCCCCGCATGACCGACTTCGTCATCCCCTCCGGTGTGCGCATCGCCGATGCTGATCGTGTCCGCCTGGGTGCGCACCTGGCCGCGGGTACGACCGTTATGCATGAGGGCTTCGTCAACTTCAATGCCGGCACACTGGGATCGGCGATGGTCGAAGGACGCATCTCCCAGGGCGTCGTCGTCGGCGACGGTTCCGACATCGGAGGCGGTGCTTCGATCATGGGCACTCTGTCCGGTGGCGGCACGCACCGCATCTCGATCGGCAATGGCAGCCTGCTGGGTGCCAACTCCGGTGTGGGCATCTCCATCGGCGATGACTGCATCGTCGAAGCCGGCCTCTACATCACCGCCGGCACACGCGTCAGCGTTACAGGTGAGGACGAGGCCGTGGTGAAGGCCTCCGAGCTCAGCGGTCAGAACAACATCCTGTTCCGCCGCAACTCCGTCACCGGAGCCGTCGAGGCGATCTCACGCACGTCCAAGGGCATCGAGCTCAACCCCGACCTGCACTGAGGCTCACGCTGCATAAGCTCTGATCACAAGGGCGCGTCCACGGAAGTGGGCGCGCCCTTTGTCGTATCTCTGCGTCTCACAGCCTTGAAAGGCCCTGAAGGACAGTCCAGCGAAATACCCTGTGAACACGTGCGGCCCAAGCAAACATGCAAATACGCCCTACACTCAGCTGCAACTCACCGTGTTGCCACGGGTGGAAGCAATGCTGCATGTAGGACGTATTCTGCTAGCTGCAGGACGTGACGTCAGTTGTAGGAAGTGACGCCTTCAGTGCGGAACGCGGCCGACTGTAGAAGATGTCACCGCCGCGCCAGGGACGATCAGCGGTCGTTCATGTCCTTGTAGTCGCGTGAATAAGCACCCGTGTAGATCTGGCGCGGACGGCCGATCTTGGTCTCGGGGTCGTTGATCATCTCGCGCCACTGGGCGATCCAACCTGGCAGACGACCGACGGCGAAGAGCACTGTGAACATGTTGGTCGGGAAGCCGAGTGCCTTGTAGATCAGACCCGTGTAGAAGTCCACGTTCGGGTAGAGCTTGCGCTCGACGAAGTAGTCATCGGCCAATGCGATCTCTTCGAGCTTCTGTGCCACATCGAGCAGCGGGTCACCGCCGGAGCGGGCCAGGACCTCATCGGCTGTCTTCTTGATGATCTTCGCGCGTGGATCATAGTTCTTGTACACGCGGTGACCGAAGCCCATGAGACGAACACCGTCTTCCTTGTTCTTCACGCGTTCCATGAACTTCTCGGGGCCGTCATCGGAGGCTGCGATCTCTTCCAGCATCGTCAGGACGGCCGAGTTCGCGCCGCCGTGCAGTGGTCCGGCCAGAGCGTTGACGCCCGCGGAGATCGACTGGAACAGGTTGGCCTGCGAGGAGCCGACGAGTCGAACCGTCGAAGTCGAGCAGTTCTGCTCGTGGTCTGCGTGGAGGATGAAGAGCTGGTCCATGGCTTTGACCGTCAGTGGATCCGGCTCGTAGTCCTCCGCGGGAACACCGAAGTTCACGCGTAGGAAGTTCTCCACCAGACCCAGGGAGTTCGATGGGTGGATGACCGGCAAGCCCATGTTCTTGCGGTGGGCCAGAGCCGCGATCGTCGGCATCTTCGCGAGCAGGCGGAAGGTCGAGGTGTCGACCTGGCCCTCGTCAAAGACATCGAGGTCATCTTGGTAGAAAGTCGACAAAGCGGCGACTGCCGCTGCCACCATGGGCATCGGATGCGCATCATAGGGGAAGGCACGGAAGAAGCGACGCAGGTCTTCGTGGACGATGGTGTGTCCACGCAGTCGGCCGTCGAATGCGTCGTACTGCTCCTGGGTCGGCAGCTCTCCGTGGATGAGAAGGTAGCTGACCTCAACGAAGTTTGAGTGCTCAGCGAGCTGCTCGATGGGATAGCCGCGGTACTGCAGAACACCGGCGTCACCATCGATGTAGGTGATGGCCGAGGAACTTGATGCAGTATTGGCGAAACCTGGGTCGTAGGTGACCGCGCCGGTGTCTTTCAGCAGCGAGCCGATGCGATATCCGTTGTTGCCCGCGGAGGATGCCACCTCGGGCAGTGTCAGCTCCGTGTCCCCGACCTGCAGACTCGCATCCGATGGCATATGTTCTCCTCAGCCTCGACCCACCTCAAGAACTTCCTGAGGTGTCTTGCACAATTCCCTCAAAGACTACCGATAACTGTAGGAATCAGAAAATCACAGCTCCGCACAGGAACTGATCGGTAACCTGCTTACTCTAGCCATATAACGGTGTCTCAGACTCCGGTTCGGATGCTCCCGAGATGTGCCTTAAGCCGGTGAACGTCGCATCCGGCGTCTCAGCCGACGGCGCCGTGCAGCCGCTGCGCAGCGGCGCGAATACGCTCATCACCAGCAGTCAGAGCGACGCGCACATGGTCGGCAGCGGCCTCACCATAGAATTCGCCGGGACCGGCGATGATGCCCAGATCTGCCAGCTTCGACAGTGAGTCCCAGCAGTTGACGCCGGCGCTCGACCACAGATAGAGACCGGCGGACGAGTGATCGATACGGAATCCGTAGGCTTCGAGCCCGCTGCGCAGCAGATCCCGACGAGCTCGGTAGCGTTCCTTCTGCTCGAAAACGTGAGTAGTGTCTCGCAGGCCCGCGATCATCGCTGCCTGGATAGGGAACGGCACGATCATGCCCGCATGCTTGCGCGACTTGGTGAGGTCGGCGATGAGCTGGCTGTCTCCGGTTACGAAGGCAGCACGGTAGCCGGCGAGGTTCGACTGCTTCGACATCGAGTACACACTGAGCACACCGCTGTGATCGCCACCGGTGACGTTGAGGATGCTCGGTGCCGGTGACTCGGATTCCCAGTTGAGCAGTCCGTAACACTCATCGGAGGCGAGAACGACTCCGGCTTCACGGGTACGACGGACAACTTCGGCCAGGGTATCGGTGTCGAGCACTTCACCGGTCGGGTTTCCGGGGGTGTTGATCCACAGCAGACCGATCCCATCGAGGGAGGCACCGTTGGCAACATCCGCCGCGTCGAGACGACGACAGTCGACACCGGCGATCGTGGCACCCATCTCGTAGGTCGGGTAGGCCGCTGAAGGGCAGGCAACGTCCAGGCCAACCTGACGCAGCCCCAGCAGCGTGGGCAGCCACGCAACCAGCTCCTTCGAACCGATGGTGGGCAGCACCTCAGCGGCGGGGTCGAGTGTGACTCCATGCCAGTTCTGGTACCACCAAGCAATGGCTTCACGCAGTTCATCCGTGCCCGCCGTCGTCGGGTAGCCGTGAGCATCGCCGCCGACCGCCAGCGCGGATTGGATCACCTGGGGTGTGGGATCGACCGGTGTGCCGATCGACAAATCACAGACCCCGTCGGGGTGCTGGGCGGCCCGGTTGCGGTACTCGGTGAGTCGATCCCAAGGGTAGTCGGGCAGGTTGAGGCCGAAGCGAGAAGACATGGCTCAGTCGTGCTGCTGCAGGGGCAGGGCTGCGATGATCGGGTGATCCAGGCCAGTGTTGCCCAGCTTCGCGGCTCCGCCGGGTGAACCGAGCTCGTCGAAGAATTCGACGTTTGCCTTGTAGTACTCCGACCATTCCTCCGGAGTGTCATCTTCGTAGAAGATCGCCTCGACCGGGCAGACAGGTTCGCAGGCACCGCAGTCGACGCATTCATCCGGGTGGATGTAAAGGCTGCGCTCACCTTCGTAGATGCAGTCGACCGGACATTCGTCGACGCAGGCCTTGTCCTTCAGATCAACACAAGGCTGGGCAATGATGTACGTCACGAGTACGACTCCTATTAAGACTCAGCGAGATTGCACGTATACAGCCTAAGACTACGCCTTCCGACTCGGTAGGGTCCCATCGGGTCGACGTGATCCTTCTTTCACGTTCGTGTCCTCCGTCACGCCTGCGGCCGCTGCGATGCAGGCTGGATTAGGCTGGGGGCGCAAGAGCTCTAAGATGTTTCGGCGGAAGGCGACAAGTGGACGATCTGCAGCCCGGCAAAAGAGTGGTCGTGCGGTATTCGCTCGAGCCCGGTGATACACATTCGACTTCGGATGCCCTCGGGGTCGTCAACACCGCCGACGAGTCGACGGTGGAGATCGGAACCAAACGGGGGCCCATCCGGATCAACCGGGACCAGATCATGCTCGTCCACGAGGTTCCGCCGGCACCGACCAAATCGGGTCGCACCCATGAGATCGTCTCTGCTGTCGACCTGCGCAGGATCTCGGCCGCGGCATGGCTGCCGCAGGACATCTCCTGGCTGCACATGGAGAATCTGCGTAACGAAAGCGCGGAGACCGATTCCGACATCGGACTGCTGCAGAAGGGCTGGCTGCTGCGCAGCTCCGAATCGGTGACCCGCCGAGCCAACAGCTGCCTGCCTGTGACGGACACCGGAATGGACTGGGAGCAGAGCCTCGATGCTGTCGAAGCCTGGTACTCAGCGCGGGACAAGCCCAGCTGCATCCAGATCTACTCAAGTGAGGATTCCAGTGCGCTGGCTCCGGCCTGCGAAGGTTTGGCGTCGTTGCTTTCGGCCCGGGGCTACTCCCCGTCTGAGCCGGTCTTCCTGCTGGCCGGTTCCACCGCCGAGGCGGCTGCTGGGGCTGCGCATCCCGGTGACGCGGCTGCACCCGGGCTATCGATCGACGTCAGCGAGCAGCCGAGTCCCATGCACTATGCGGCGTGGACGAGTGAGCGCGACCCAGGCTCTGAGGAGGCGTTCCGTGGGCTCATCGAGGCCGCGGATCCATGTGAGTTCGTTACCGCCTATGCTGATCACCCGGATGGGAGTCGGACCATGGTCGCCAGTGCCCGGATCGTCGAACGCAGCAAATGGGGTGTGCTGACGAATCTCGTCACCCATCCCGATCTGCGCCGCCGCGGAGCCGGTCGGTCTGTGGCCCGGGCCGTTGCAGCACTGCTGTCGCAGCGGGGAGTCCGTTCCTACCTTGTCGATGTGGAAGCCAGCAATGAAGCCTCGCTGAACCTCTTCACGTCCCTTGGCGCCACGGTTCGGCACCGCTCCTGGTACGCTCTCAGAGGCTGAGGCGGGTCAACCTCGTAGCCGAGACCGCGTAGTAGGCGGGTCAGTCCTTGCACTCGACCTTATTGATCGGTCGATAGACGGTGACGAATGAGTCCTTCGTCGTCTTACCGGATGCGATGTCCTTCATCGTCCGGGTGATCTTGATCGACCAGCCCTGCTTGGGTGACTGTGGCGTGCATTCGGGACCCGAATCGGTCACGGAGCCTGGCGAACTGTAGTTGTACCTCTCGGAGGAGTCTGAGTCCACCTTGAGCTTCTTATCGCCGAATACCTTCGCATGTACCTCTCCACCGGATAGGTACATGTCGAGAACGATCGGCTGTTTCGATGTGTTCGTGAACTTCATGTCGATCGACGACCAGTCCAGCGTGGATTCCCGGCCTTCCGGGTAGCGGGAGATATAGCGCGAATGAGCCTGGTGTTCGTCCAGGTCGAAACCGGCGAAGAAGGCGGCGTTGAACAGTGTCGTCGACACCTGGGAGACTCCCCCGCCGAAGTCTTCCTTCATCCGGCCATCTGAGATGACGCCTGCGGCTTTGTATCCGTTGGCCGCTGTGCGCTGTCCGATGGCTTCGTTGAGGGAGAACTGTTCTCCGGGCTGCACCACTGTGCCGGAGACCTTCTTCGTGGCGACCTTGAGGTTGGTGTCGCGGTTGGGTTCCGAGGAATATCCGGTTGAGAACTCGGACATCACGTCTGAGACATTCGCCTTCTTCGCATCCTTCGTGGTGAAGTCCGGCTTCACCGAGGCGAGTGTGACTGTTGGCTTATCGGTCTCACCCTTGATGGCATCGGTGACAGCCTTCGTGAGCTCATCCTTCTTGATCCCGATTCCTGTTTCGGAATCGACGACCTTCGGCTTACCGCCCTTGATCGTGAAGCTTGCGTCTTTGGCGGGCTTGCCCACGTCCTTATTGGCCGCCAGGACACGCTTCTGCAGGTCCTCTTCGGCGAAGACCGGGACCAGCTTCGAGTCCTTCGGTTCAAAGGTCAGGGTCTTCGCTACCGTTGACGGGCTGACTGTGAGATCGCCGGCATCGACATCGGAGTCGGCGTCCTTCGCAGGTTTCGCGTGGACGGTGAGTTCCTTGCTCACAGCGTCCTTAGCGAATCCGTCGGCAACGTTCTTCGCCTCGGCGGTGGTGATATCGGGTTCGACGTCGGTGGCTGTCACGGGCAGCGGATCTTCGGTGCGCAGCCACGACTCCTCGATCGCCGTGCGCACTTGTGAGGTATCGACGCTCTGACCGTTGGAGCCGTCTTTGACCTCCGGCTTGGACTTCACATAGCTGAGCTCGGCGTCGACGGGTTCGAGTTCGAGGGATTTCGTCACCTTTCCGGTGGCGTCCTCAAAGGTCTTTTCGTCAATGCTGATGACGGGGTCTATTTCGTCATCCCCGAAGAGTCGGTCCCAGATGATGGTCGGGTTGAGTGTGAATCCGGTGGCCCGCCCGATGGTCCCCGGCATGTCGAAGCTGACTCCGGCTTTCTTAGGGTCGAGGGCGGCGGTGGGCTTTCCGGCCTTAAGCTCAATCTCCTCCCCCGCTTTGTCTCCCAGTTCGCCGCGCAGAGTCGCCTCGGCAGACGTAGTGGACTGACCGCCTATGTCGACACCGGCCACGGTCGTCCCGGGTGAGAGGACTCGTCCGGTGAGGAAACCGAGCACCAGATAGAGGGCGGCGAGGGCGAGAAAGATGATGACGGCAATCAGCCAGGGTCTGCGCTTCGGAGTCTCTGCAGCACCCTGCGGGCGACCGCCGGGGTTCGGAGAGGAATGGGACAGAGTCTGAGTCGGCATAGTTCTCCCGATTCTAACGGGCTGCTTCGGGCCGCCGCACCTTGATGAACGCGAGGATCGCGGCGATGAGCATCGGACCGATCAGCCACGCTGCTGAGCGCAGTGTGCCGGTCACGATGATGTCCGCGCCAGGCAGCCATGACGGCTGGCCGAAGACATAGGAGAGGATGACGATGACGAATGCGGCGATCAGCATCGGTGAGGAGCTCAGGTACATGGTCTTGAGGTGCCAGAGACCGCAGGCAGCCAGGAGCAGGGCCAGGGCCACGCCCCAGGGCACGATGACGGTGGCGCCGGCCACGTCGAAGACGCTGGCGTTGAGGTGCTGCATCGCACCGAGGAAGCCGATGAGCACAGCGAGGACCACTGCGTGGGCATAGGCGAAGAAGCCGGGTTTCTTCGGCTCCCGACGTCGGCGACGCAGCGGCTTGGCGGCACCGACACCACCCGTGGCGGCAACACCCGTCGTCTGTGCCTCGCAGCCGTCGATGTCGAGGTCGCTGAGCACATGAGGTGCGGGCCCCGATTGCAGCCGTTCATCTGAGATGGGGGTTCCTGCTCCGATGGAGTAGTACTCGTGATCGATGATCTTCATGCCGATGCTATTCGACAGGGCGAAGAAGGAGCCCGAGACGCTCACCTGGGTGCGGTGGGCGGCCAAGGCCGCGCGTTTGGCGTTGAGGGCCGAGGAAATGTCCTGGGCGATGACGATCTCACCCACAGGTGGTTTGGTGGGGATCGTCTGGGCCGGTGAGAAGCCGGTTTCGGCGAATCCGGGCTGATTCGAGTCGAAGGTTTCCCGAGCTGCTTCAGCGGGGACGTCGACGAACAGCAGTCGTCCGATCTTCCAGGAAGAGATATCGACGGCGGCGACTGTAGCCTCATGGACGCGCACATGGTCGGGGTGGCCGTAGCCTCCGTTGGAGGCATAGGTGATGACCGCATGCGGGCGAACTTCATCGATGACGGCAGCGATATAGCTGGCTACAGTCGGAAGTTCGGCCGCACAGAGAGCATTGGCCGGCATGGTCGAGGCGGCGACGGCGTGACCGTCGGCGCCCCATTCCATCCCTGAGTCTTCGAAGATGTGGGCACTGCCGCCCAAGAACAGGTGCTCGCGCACGCCCAGGGCAGACATCGCCTCGGCGATCTCTGCTTCCCGGACGTGGGCGAGCCCGGCCCGATCTCCTTCAAGACCTTTGAGGTCGGCGGGGATGACCTCGCCGTCCTCACCACGTGTGGCACTCAGGACCGTGACCCGCGCCCCCTCGCCGACAAGCGCAGCGATCGTGCCTCCGGTTGTGATCGTCTCATCGTCGGGATGAGCATGCACGAAGAGGATGCGGGGTACGACGGTCATGTGGTCCTGAGTGCTCGTGGTCATGCTGGGTTGGTGGAACTCACGCGTTCTGTTTACGCAGCTTGGCGTAGGTCTTCGCACGTTCCTTCGGGTCGAGCTCAAGCTTGCGGATGCGCACTGCCCCCGGAGTGACCTCGACACATTCGTCCTCACGGGCGAATTCGAGGCTTTCTTCGAGTGTCAGCTTGCGCGGCGGAACGAGGTTCTCGAAGGAGTCCGCCGAGGCCGAACGCATGTTCGTCAGCTTCTTCTCCTTCGTGATGTTGACGTCCATGTCGTCGGCGCGGGAGTTCTCGCCGACGATCTGGCCGGTGTAGACCTCCGAGGTGGGCTGCACGAAGAAGCTGCCACGTTCCTGCAGGTTGATCATCGCGTACGGCGTCACAGAACCGGGACGGTCAGCGACGAGAGATCCGTTGGTGCGGAACTCGATATTGCCGGCCCAGGGGCCGTAACCGGCCGAGAACGAGTTGGCGATACCGGTACCGCGGGTCTCGGTGAGGAAGCGGGTACGGAAGCCGATGAGCCCGCGTGCGGGAACGGTGAATTCCATTCGGACCCAACCGGTGCCGTGGTTCGTCATGGTCGACATGACACCCTTGCGGCTGGCCAGGAGCTGAGTCACCGCGCCGAGGTAGTCCTCAGGTACGTCGATCTGGAGCTCTTCGAAGGGCTCATGGACCTTGCCGTCAACCTTCTTGGTGACAACCTGCGGTTTGCCGACGGTGAGCTCGAAGCCCTCACGACGCATCTGCTCGACCAGAATGGCCAGTGCGAGCTCGCCACGTCCCTGGACTTCCCAGGCGTCAGGACGCTCGGTGGGAAGAACCTTGAGCGAGACGTTACCCACGAGTTCGGAATCAAGGCGATCCTTGACCATACGTGCGGTGACCTTGGTGCCCTTTTCGCGACCCGCCAGTGGCGAGGTGTTGATGCCGACGGTCATCGAGATCGCAGGATCGTCGATGATGATCGCAGGCATGGGCTTCGGGTTGTTGATGTCGGTGAGCGTGTCACCGATCATGATGTCGGGGATGCCTGCCACAGCAACGATGTCGCCGGCAGACGCCTCGGTGGCCGGAACCCGGTCGAGGCCCTGAGTTTCCAGGAGTTCGGTGATCTTGACCGAGCTGATGTCATCGCCACGAGCCCAGGCGACCTGCTGGCCCTTGCGCAGGGTGCCGCCGAAGATGCGCAGCAGTGCAAGACGGCCGAGGAACGGCGAAGCGTCAAGGTTAGTCACGTGCGCCTGGAGGATGTCGTCATCGTTGATCTCCGGAGCCGGAATGGTCTCCAGGATCGTCTTGAACAGTGGCTCCAGGTCCGCGTTGGACGGGGCTTCACCATCGGCAGGCTGTTCAAGGGAGGCAGCGCCGACCTTGGCTGCAGCGAAGACGGTAGGCACGTTGAGGACCGAGTCGACGTCGAGATCGGGGACTTCGTCCGCGAGGTCGGAGGCCAGGCCGAGGAGCAGGTCTTGAGCCTCTTCGACGACTCCGTCGATGCGAGCATCGGCACGGTCGGTCTTGTTGATCAGGAGAATGACCGGCAGCTTCGCAGCCAGCGCCTTGCGCAGCACGAAGCGGGTCTGAGGCAGAGGGCCCTCTGATGCGTCGACGAGGAGGACGACTCCGTCGACCATGGACAGGCCGCGCTCGACCTCTCCACCGAAGTCGGCGTGTCCTGGCGTGTCGATGACATTGATGACGATGGGATCGTCACCAGCTGACGGTCCGTTGTAGAGAACCGAGGTGTTCTTCGCGAGAATGGTGATGCCCTTCTCGCGTTCGAGGTCGCCGGAGTCCATGACGCGTTCAGCAAAATCACCGTGTTCGCTGAACACACCGGTCTGGCGGAGCATGGCGTCAACCAGAGTGGTCTTGCCGTGGTCGACGTGGGCGACAATTGCAACGTTGCGGCGGTTTTCCCGACGCGTGATGGCTTCAGTCATCAAAAACCTTATGAGCTAGAGAGATTGGTCCGGTGCGGACCCAACAGACCATTATACGGCCACACACTTACCGGAAATGACAGGTGGTGTTCAAAAAGCACACGGGGAATGCAAACATGAATGCATTTGGTGGTCGCAGCGGGCGAGTGAGAGTCCGTTCGGAAACGGATCTGACTCGTCCACTGCGACCAACATGCGTTCGCTTCGTCCCGCTGCGCAGACCTGAGAGCTGGCATTGGTCGAACTGAGTTCAGGCGTTGGCTGTGGCCTCCAAAACAGCGTCCCTGGCTTCACGACGTTTGCGCTGTTCGCGCGGATCCGGGACCGGGACCGCCGACAGCAGCCGCTGTGTATAGGGATGAACCGGGTTGGCGACAACCTGCGAGCTCTTCCCGATCTCCACCAGATATCCGTGACGCATCACTGCGATGCGCGAGGCGATGCGTTCGACGACAGCCAGGTCGTGGCTGATGAACAGACACGCGAACCCATATTCCTGCTGCAGTCCTTCGAACAGGTCGAGGACCTTCGCCTGGACGGAGACGTCGAGCGCCGAGGTCGGCTCATCGGCGATGAGCAGCTTCGGCCGCAGTGTCAGTGCCCGGGCGATGCCGATCCGCTGTCGCTGACCGCCCGAGAGTTCGTGCGGGTAGCGGTTGCGCATCGATGTGGGCAGCTCGACAGCGGTGAGCAGCTCCTCGACGCTGTTGCTCAGCGCCGGCCCCTTCATCCCTTCGTGGAGGTACAGAGGTTCGCCGATGGACTCCCCCACAGGCAGGCGTGGGTTGAGCGAGGAGCCCGGATCCTGAAAGACGATCCCGACTTCCCTGCGCAACGGCCGCAGCTGTTTGTTGCTCAGGCCCTTGATACTCTTGCCGTTGACGACCATATCGCCTTCAACAGTGGGCAGGAGACCCAGTGCAGCGCGGCCGATCGTCGTCTTGCCCGAACCGGATTCACCGACCAGCCCCACGACCTCGCCCGGAGCGATCATCAGATTGATGTGGTGTGCTGCACGGAACGCCTTCTTCCGTCCGATCGCCGGATACTCGATCGCGGCATCGCGCAGCTGCAGAGCCGAAGCCTTCGAGAAGTCGGCCTGCGACCCCGGATGGTAGTAGGTCTCCGTGGAGTCCATCTCGATGTCGTGGTCGTGCTTCGGAGCGCTGGCCGCTTCTGCTGCTTCAGCCAGACCCGAGACTCGGTCGGAGCCGCCCTCGGTCACGAAGGGACTGAGAGTCGCCTTCGGCGAATGAACACCATCGTCGTTGCCCCCTGCAGTTACGTCGTCGGCCGTACCGTGGGCGGCCTCCAATTCGTGGACGACTGCAGAGTCTTCGACATCGGCGAGGTCGGCGCCGAAGGCCTCCCCTTCGATGCCCGTTCCGAGGTGGGGCACTGCTTCGAGGAGCTGCTTCGTGTACGGGTGCTGAGGGTTGTAGAAGATCTCCTCCGCATTGCCCGATTCGACGACCCGTCCTGCCTTCATCACGATCATACGGTCGGCCATATCGGCAACAACACCCATGTCATGGGTGATGAGGATGATGCCGGCGTCGAGCTTCGATTTCAGTTCCCGCATCAGTTTGAGGATCTCAGCCTGCACCGTGACGTCAAGAGCTGTGGTCGGCTCATCGGCGATGAGTAGCTTCGGTTGGCAGGCCAGGGCCTGAGCGATCATGATGCGCTGACGCTGTCCGCCCGAGAGCTGGTGGGGGAACGAATGGAACCGTTCCTCCGGATCCGGGATCTCAACGAGACGCATGAGTTCGAGAGCGCGTTCCTTGGCCTCGGTGGGGCCGACGTCGAGGTGGACTCGCAGAGTCTCCACGATCTGGAAACCTGCTGTGTAAACCGGGTTGAGTGCCGTCATGGGCTCCTGGAAGATGACGGAGATCTCGTTTCCGCGAATCTGCTGCATCTTCTCAGGGGGCATGCCGATGAGTTCCGTGCCGCCCATCTTGGCCGAACCGGTCGCCCGGCCATTGCTGGGTAGCAGACCGAGCAGTGACATGCTCGACTGCGATTTACCGGAACCTGATTCGCCCACGATCGCGAGCACCTCACCGGCGTTGACGGTGTAGTTGAGCTCTTCGGCCGCCATCCACCATTCGTCGTTGACCCAGAAATTCACTCCCAGGTCTTTGACTTCGAGGACCGGTGATTTGGCTGTGTTTGTCTGTTCAGTCATCACTTCGTCCCTTTCTGTGTCATGCGCTCGGCCTTCTTCATCTTCCTCCAGCTCGGAATGGTCTTCATCCGCGGGTCGAACGCATCGCGCAGACCGTCGCCGATGAAGTTCACACACAGAGCAATGACGATGATGAACAGACCGGGCCACCAGAACAGCCACGGACGCGTAGCGAAGGACGTCTGATATTCGCTGATGAGCTGGCCCAGAGAGATCCCGGGTGGACTGATGCCGAATCCGAGATAGCTCAACGAAGCTTCGAGCACGATCGCCTGGCTCATGACCAGCGTTGTGTTGACGATGATGACACCCATGGCATTGGGCAACATGTGCTTGAACATGATGCGGAAGTCGCTGGCGCCGGCCACACGAGCCGAGTCGACGAATTCGCGTTCACGCAGGGACATGAAGTCACCGCGGACGAGTCGCGCCAGGCCGGTCCATAGGATGGCGCCGAGCGCTAGACCGAGCAGTGGTCCGTTCGCGCCTCCGACCAGCTTGCCGAGGATCGAACCGATGACAATGACCGGGAGAATGATGAATCCGTCGGTGACGCGCATCAGCACCGAATCGATCCAGCCACGATAGTATCCGGCCAGCGCACCGACGATTGTGCCGATGACGAGGCAGACCAGGCCGATGATGATCATCACGATGATCGAGATCTGCGTCCCTTTCATCACTCGGGCGAAGTTGTCACGACCGATATCGTCCTGCCCGAAGGGATGGTCGCCCAAGGAAAAGAAGTTTGAGAATGACCACGTCGGCGCACCGCCGGCGTTGACGATCTGCCCCGAGGAGGTGTGGTTGTAGATCCACCACCCCGGGATCGGGCCGAAGCCTACCGCCGAGAAGGCGAACAGCGCGACGAAAGCGAAGACGCCGATGCTGATCATCGCACCCTTGTGGCGGAGGAACTTGCGAAAAACGATCTTACTCTGAGACAGACCTTCTGTTTCTTTGGCTTCGATCGCGTTGTCCCCGACATCGTCGGGGGCGAGAGCAGTCTGCTTGTCGTTGTTGGTACTCATGCGTTCACTCTGATTCTGGGGTCGAGGACTGCGTAGAGGAAGTCCGCGACGAGGTTGGCGATGATGGCGAGCAGGCCGGTGATGAGGATATAGGCCATGATCGGGTCGAGTTCGGACTGTCTCATCGAGTCGATGAAGAGTTTGCCCATGCCGTTCCACCCGAAGATCGTCTCCGTGATCACGGCACCACCGATCATCGTGATGATGTCGACCGGAATGATCGATGCCAGCGGCAGCAGCGCATTGCGCAGCGCATGGCGCATGACGACCGTCCGCTCGTTGAGGCCCTTGGCCCGTGCCGTGCGGATGTAGTCCTGTCCCATGACCTCAAGCATCGAACCACGCGTATAGCGCGTGTACGAAGCGAAGGAGATGAGGATCAGTGCGATCGAGGGCAACAGGAGATGGGTGAACGTGTCGAGGTTTGCGATCCAGAAGTCTCCTTCGAGGTTCGGTGTCGATGCACCGATGGTCGCGATCGGGCGGTTGTTGATCGCGGGCTGGTCGGAGTACTCACCCCAGCCCTGCAGAACTCGGTCGGAGAAGATGAGGACGGCGATGGTGAGGCCGGTGAAGAACGTGGTTCGCACTGTGTCCCAGGGATCAGGTCCGCGGAACGCCAGCCCGACGCCGATGGCAACAGCGACCGTGACGATCAGGAGTCCGATCATCCACAGCCAGTTCATCTCCTGGTAGTAGAAGAGGTACTGCAGCGGCATATACAGCAGTGCTCCGATGGCGGCCATCGTCAGTGTGGCGTAGAGGACACGTTTGTTCTTCAATCCCGTCGACAGGAAGGTCATGACGACGGCAGAACCGAGGCCGATGATGACGACACCGACGATGCCGATGCTTGGCTGCTGCAACCAGCCACTGGCCAGGATGTAGTAGATCGTCGCGAAGGTGATGATGGTCGCCGCAAGGAAGGTGATGAGCCTGCGCTTTCTGCTGCCACCCAAAGCACCCATCCAAAACAGCCCCAAGCCGATGCAGACGAGGATGATCGGCATCCAGCTGCTCATTGTCGGGTCGTTGATGAAGTTGTTGATCTCGATGGCACCGTACTGCTTGAGCAGGACTGCCACCCAGAACACGGGTAGCGAGTACAGGAGGAACGAGACGAATGTGATGAAGTAGTCGAAGCCCGAGTACTGGCGAATTGCCGAGACCATGCCGACGGCGATTCCGAGTACGATGGCCACGATCGTCGAAGCGGTGATGAGTTTGACCGTGTTGGCGATCGCTCCCTGCAGCTGAGAGGTGACCTCTTGGCCGGATTTCCAAGCGATGCCGAAGTCACATTGCCCGACCACACAGCCGCCGACGCCGGCCAGCCATTTGAAGTAGCGCACGATCGCCGGGGTGTCGAGGTCAAGCAGTCGGCGACGGGACTCGTAGAGTGCCTCGATGTTGGGAGAGGTGCTCGAACGCAGGTCCCAGAAGAAGTCGAGGGCGACGTTGAGCAGGAGGTAGAGGACGAATGTCACGACCAGGAGCACGAGGGCTGTCGAGAGAAGTCGCCTGAGGATGAATCTTGTCATTATGTGTCCGTTTCAATCTTCCGAAAACGCCGCTGTGGGGACCACACAGTGATCCCCACAGCGGATGGGGGTGGAGGAGACCGGCCGCGTCAATTGCGGATCAGTTGGTCTCCCACTCCCAGTAGTTCCAGAAGATGGTCGGCGACACGGTGGTCGATTTCGCATTCTTCAATTTATCTCGGTAGATAACAAGCTCCGGATGCTGGAACAGCGGCGCACCAAATGCGTCAGTAGTCAACTGCTTTTCCAACTCTGTTGACAGTTTGGCGTGTTCGGACTCTGGCGCACCGACGATTTTGTCAAGAATCTTGTCGGTCTTCTTGCTCGAGTAACCGCCGTAGTTGTTCTGAGCCCCGGTGCGGTAGTTCGCATCAGAGTCAGTAATTCCTGTCGATTCGGACTGCCAGCCGAACAGCGAGACATCGTAAGTGCCATCGCCGAGGCGAGTACCCCAGTTGACATCTCCGACATCTTCGATCTTGAAGCCGGCCTTCTCAGCCGATTCCTTGATGAGCTGGAACTCCTGCTGACGGCGA
Source organism: Brevibacterium sp. FME17 (assembly GCF_014897515.1). Classification (NCBI taxonomy): domain Bacteria; kingdom Bacillati; phylum Actinomycetota; class Actinomycetes; order Micrococcales; family Brevibacteriaceae; genus Brevibacterium; species Brevibacterium sp. FME17. Next base: position 30,185 of record NZ_JABUYD010000009.1, on the reverse strand, counting down.
GAGTTTGTGTTGTCATACATCACGCGCACCTTGGGAGCATCGACACCTGCATCCTTGAGCAGCTTCTTAGCACCCTTCAGGTCCACCTCTTTGAGGTCTTCCATCCCATTGCCCTTGATGATTTCGTCATACATCGGCGAGCCGGGAACCTGGTTGAAGGAGTCGCGTGTTACTGCATCCGGGTTGAGCGGTTTAATGATCTTATCGACGATGTCCTGGCGAGGAAGAGTCTTGAGGAACGCCTGACGCACCTTCTTCGCCTTCTCTTCGTCGCCGCCATTGGCAGTCGGGTCAAAGGGGCCTTTGTTGTCGAAGGTGAAGTCCACATGTTCGTAAGTCGCACCGTCGGCGGAATCGACATTGACGCCGTCGATGTCTTCGGCTGCAGACAGAACATCGGCGGTCGCCTGAGGCTGGGTAAAGTCAACCTCACCGTTTTCGATTGCTTGAACCATAGCCATTGGGTCACCGTTGTAACGCACCGTGACGGTGTCGACCTTCGGCTTCGTTGGGCCGGTGTACTTGTCGTCAAGTTCAAGTGTGACGTGCTGCCCCTCTTCGAACTTGGTCATCTTGTAGGGACCATTGTGGACGAGGAGGTCTTCGTCTTTGGGCATCGAGGTGAAGTCAAATCCGGTGTTCCAAGTGTTCGAGATCTTGGAAAGTTTCTCCGTGTCCTTGTCCTTAATCGCCTTGAGTATCGCCTGTTTGCCCTTTTCGGGATCGTCAATTCCCAAAGCTTTCTTCGCAACGATGTGGGAAGGGAGCCCTACCCCGTTAGGGCCGATTCCGGCAAAGCCGGTCTGCCAATCAGCGAAGGGCTTGGAAAACTCAAAAGTAGCTTCAGAGCCGTCATCGGAAATCTCAGGGAAGTCCTTCACGAGCTTCGGACCGATCGAGGCCGAGTCGAAGTACACAGTCTTCGCATCATTCTCCTTGACCGAACCGTCGTCGTTGTTGTTCTGATCGACGGTGTTGAAGTTCGACGATGTGGCTGCCCATGTGAGGGCCAGGTCGGCGGCGTCCACAGGGGTGCCGTCAGACCATTTCGCATCATCATTGAAGGTGTACTTGATCTTCAAAGGATCATCAGCGACCTTCTCGAGCTTGCCAAGCGCACCGTCCTGCACCTCGAGGTTGTCGTCGTAATACCCGAAGTTGTCATTCATCATGTAGGTGAGAATGGCGTTCGAGACAGCATTACCGTTCGCTGACTGAGTATTCATCGAACGGAAGGACTCATTCCAGCCAATATTAAGGTTCGATTTCTCTGACGACTTCTCATTGTCTCCGCCGCCGGGGGGTGTGCACGCAGTGAGCACCATTGCTGCTGCGGCAACTGAGGCTCCGGCCGCGAGGAAGCGCTTTTTCACGTTCTCTCCTTGTTGTCATGAGGCTGTTTCGCCCGTGTAGCCACGCCCGCAATTCGGGGCGTGCTGCGCTCGAGCACCCCCTGGTCGGGAGTGTGACCGCGTTCATGTTTTTCACATGGAATGTCTCAAAGTTAATTCACGCGGCAGTGTGACAGAGTCCACATGCTGAGCATATTTCACAATCGTTACCGTTTCGAGATCAAGGGAACATGCACACAACCCGGAGTCTCAGTGGATAGGATGTTCAGGTGGTGAACAGTGAGATAGATCGCAATTCAGGGAACAATCAGCCGACGATCGTGCGGACTACGAGCTCCACGGTGCTCTTCATCGTCATCGCGGGGCTCTGCGTGATCGGCCTGGGCTCAATCATCGTCGGAGACTTCACAACACGAGGCCTGGCTGTGGCGGGAATCCCGGTCGCCATCATCACAGTTGTCTACGCCCTCTACCGGTTTCCTCGCGTCGAGCTGGGGCACAAGGAGATCGCACTGATCAATCCCATGCAGTCCGTGCAGATCCCCTGGAACCTCGTCGACGGGTTCGACATCCATTTCGGACTAGGCGTACGCACTCACCAGAAGGTCTACTCCTCGTGGCCGTTGGCCGGCAGAGGCAAGAAGATGGAAAAGGACGAACATGGCATCCGCAGGCTGATGGACAACCCGAATCCAGCCGTCGATACCGTGCTCGAACGCTACTCCGGCCTCTGCGACGAGGAGTTGGCGAACCCACGCGGCGAACGCACCATCACCATTACGTGGAATTTCGGTATCATCGCCGCACTTGTGGGTGCCATCATCTGGGCAGGCGTCGGCTTCGCTGCTCTGCCCAGCTGATCAGGCAGCCAGCGGATCAGGCGTCCCGACTGATCACCAGCCGCGTTCGCGCCATTCGGCCAGTTTCGGACGCTCTTCGCCCAGCGTGGTGCCATCACCATGTCCGGGCAGCACTCGAGTCTCATCAGGCAGCTGAGCGAAGACGCGTTCTTCCAAGTCATCCATGAGTGAGGTGAAGTCCTCTGGATTCCAGGTCTTGCCCGGCCCACCGGGGAACAGCGAATCGCCGGAGAACAGGATGGTCTCTCCCCCATCGCGCAGCAGCAGGGCGATCGAGCCGGGTGTGTGCCCACGCAGTCCGATCGCCTGCAGGACGAACCCACCGAAGTCTCCGACGTCGAGATGCTCGACAGCATGTGCGATCTCGACGCCCTCGGCCTCGGTGATTGCCTTCGCATCCGCACTGCCGGCGATGGCCATCGCATCAGGGTATGCCGCCGAGGTGGCCGCCAGTGCCCGAATATGATCCCAGTGCTGGTGTGTCGTAATGATCGCGCGCAGAACGGGGTCCGCGGAGGTGTCATCACCTCCCGAGGCAATGAGGTCCTTGATCGCATCGGCATCGTCTGCGGCGTCGATGAGTACCTGCGCCCCGGATTCCTTTGCGGTGATGAGATAGACGTTGTTGGCCATGTCTGACACCGCAATGCTGCGGATGACGACGTGCTCAGTCTCGATGATCTTCGTCATTGTCGGTTCACCATGCTCCTCTTGTGTACTGCGGTGGATACGGCCCGGGTTCAACTCCGAGTTCGTGGGCTGCTCGCTGCGGCCAGGCTGGTTCGCGTAATGCTGCCCGAGCCAGGAAGATCGCGTCCGCCTGCTCTGAGGCCAGGATCGTCTCGGCTTGTTCCGGGTCGGTGATGAGGCCGACGGTGCCTGTGCTCACGCCCTCTGCGTGGATCGCTGCCGACAGCGGAACTTGGTAGCCGGGCCCGACCGGGACCTTGACAGGGAAGTTGCCACCGGAGGAGACGTCGATGAGGTCGACGCCGCGGTCGTTGAGGTCACGGGAGACCTCGACGGCTTCGGCGATGTCGAAGCCTCCCTCGCGCCATTCGCTGGCGGAGAGCCGGACCAATACGGGCACCTCCTCCCCCACGGCTGCGCGTACGGCCTGATAGGTCTCGACCAGCATGCGTGATCGTCCGGCCAGGTCACCACCGTACTCATCACTGCGTTCGTTCGACAGCGGAGACAGGAACGAGTGGAGCAGGTAGCCATGGGCGGCATGGAGTTCGACGACATCGAACCCAGCGCCGATGGCTCGGGTCGCTGCCGCGGCGAAAGCATCGACCACCTCGGCGATGTCGTCCTTCGTCATCTCTTGGGGCGCTTCATACCCGGGGTAGGCGATGGCACTGGCGCCGAGTGTGGGCCAGCCGCCCTCGGCCTCGGGCACACTTCCCCGAGGATTGCCCTCGAAGGGGCGGTATGTGCTGGCCTTGCGGCCCGCATGTGCCAGCTGCACACCGATCTTGCTGCCCTGCGAATGGACGAACTCGGTGATCGAGGACCATGCTTCTGCCTGATCGTCATTCCAGATGCCTGCATCCTGGGGTGAGATCCGCCCCTCGGGCAGAACAGCGGAGGCCTCGGTGAGGATGAGCCCGAACCCGCCCTGGGAGCGCGCACCCAGGTGGACGAGATGCCAGGTGTCCGGCATTCCGTCTTCGGACTCGCAGGAGTATTGGCACATCGGTGCGAGCCAGATGCGGTTGGCGATCTCGGTGCCGCGCAATGTCATAGGTGTGAAGAGATGAGTCATGTCTCCAGTCTGCCAAGCTTCCTCGTCGATCAGAGCATGATGTTGAATACTGGTACGGCCAGCAGATACACAGTGGCGGTGATGAGGACGATCCCGATGACGTTGAGCCACAGGCCGCCCTTGACCATCTGCGCCACCGTCACATATCCGGAACCGTAGGCAACGGCGTTGGGCGGTGTCGCCACCGGAAGCATGAAGGCACAGGTCGCGGCCAGAGCCACCGGAATGGTCAGCAGCAGCGGGTCGAGGTCGAGACCCATCGCCACCCCACCGACGACGGGAACGAAGGTGGCCGCGGTCGCGGTGTTCGACGTCAGCTCCGTGAGGAACAGAATGATCGCAGCGAAGATCGCGACGACGAAGACCGTCGGCAGCACTCCCAAACCGCTTGTGGACTTACCGATCCATTCGGTGAGTCCCGAGGACGAGAACTGTGCGGACAGAGCCAGGCCACCGCCGAAGAGGAGGAGCACGCCCCAGGGCAGCTTCTCTGCGGTGTCCCAGTCGAGGAGGCGGACTCCGCGATTGGCTCCGCCGGGGATGAGGAAGAGAAGGAGGCCAATGACCATCGCAATGCCTTCATCGCTGATCGGAGGCTCATCGAAGATAAGCGGAAGGGAGATCCAGCTGGCCGCGGCGAGGACGAACATGCCCAGCACCAGCTTTTCGCCGGTCGACATCGGGCCGAGCTTCTTCAACTCGTCGCGGATGAGTTCGCGGCCGCCTGGGATCTCATCGATTTCGGGCTTGAACAGCACCTTGACGAGGAGGAACCACGCGATGACCATCATGACGATCGCCAGCGGGACCCCGACGATCATCCACTGGGCGAAGCCGATGGAGATGTCGTGGTTCTCCTTAAGGTAGCCGACGAGGAAGAGGTTCGGCGGTGTGCCGATGATGGTGCCGAGCGATCCGATGGAAGCCGAATACGCGATGCCCAGCATCAGCGCTGTGCCGAAGTTGGACTTCACCACGGCGTCGAGTCCGGTGTCGCCTCCGTCTCTCCCTGACACTTCGTCATCCGAGCTCGCAGCGTCGGTGATGGCGCCGCCGACGACCTTGCTCACGATCATCAGCACCGAGATTCCGATGGGCAGCATCATCACCGCGGTCGCGGTGTTTGATACCCACATGGAGATGAAGCCGGTCGCGATCATGAACCCAGCGATCATCGGCCCCGGCTTGTTGCCCATGATTGACAAGGTAATGAGGGCGATTCGTCGGTGCAGGTTCCAGCGTTGCATGGCCAGGGCGATGAGGAACCCGCCGAGGAATAAGAAGATGATGGGGTTGCCGTAGGACGCGCCTACCGTCTCCATCTCGACCTCGGTGCCGAAGACGGGGAAGGCCACGAGAGGCAGCAGAGAGGTGGCAGCGATCGGCAGAGCCTCGGTCATCCACCACACTGCCATGAGCGCGGCGACGGCGGCCGTGAGCTTCGCGCCGTGTTCGACTCCGTCGGGCATGATCGCATAGACGAGGGTCGAGAGGATGAGCCCGAGGAGGAATCCGGTCCAGCGAATGCGCACCGTCTGTTTGGACAGCCCAGGGGCCCTCTCCCCTGGTGACAGTTCGCCCAGTTCGGTCGAGGTGTCGGTTCGCGAGTGCTGTTCCTGAGTCATCTGCGCTCCTCTTTGAGCAAGGTCGGATGCTGTGGACTACATCTACACTCTACTCAAGAACGTCTCGATATGGTCGAAGACGAGGTCCGGGTGTTCAGCCATCGGCAGGTGGGCGGCATCGGGGACGACCTTGAGCTGGGATTCAGCAACCTGCGCCGACAGTTCTGCCATGGCTTCGGGCGTGCAGCCCGGATCCTGGGACCCGGCCAGGAACAGCGTCGGCGTCGTGATGGAGCGAAGTCCATCGCTGAGATCGTAGCTCTGCAGCGCTTGGGCGCAGGCACTATAGGCCTCGTCGTCGATGAGCGCGAGGTCTGTGAGGATCAGGTGCCCGGCGGAGATGTCTTCGGTGAGGAACCCGGCCGCGAACCAGCGGTCAGCCGTGTCATCGAGCAGTCCGCGCGTACCGTCCTCTTTGACGTCCTTGATGCGCTCGGCCCAGGTTTCCGGGGTCCCGAACTTCGTCGAGGTCGCACATGCGATGAGCCCGTTCAGCACCTCAGGGTGTTCGAGGGCCAGGGTCAGGCCGATCGCCCCGGAGATCGAGACACCGGCAAAGGTGAACTTCTCCACGCCGACGTCGGCCAGAGATTCGACGAGGCCGGTGGCGAGGTCGGAGACCGTGAACCCTGCCCCCGCCTCGGTGATGGTGTCACTGTTCTCGGCAGCCGGAAAGGTGTGCCCGGGAAGATCCGAGAGGTAGATCTGATAGTCGTCGGCCAGACGTCCGGCCACCGCCGACCACAGGGACATCCTGGTTCCCAGGGCATTGCCGAAGACGATGACGGGTGAGCCAGGATTGTCATTGAGAGGTTGGATGCGGACGCGCATAAAAGCTCCTAGCAGAAGACGAGGTGGGACGGTCAGGAGTCAATCGCGCTCAGCCTACCGTCCGAGAACTGGAGATAACAGCGCGGGCACAGTGACTCATAGGTCACTGCGTTGCCGTCGATGGCCACCTGGTCGCCGTCGAAGATGAAGCGACCATCGACGAGGCGGCCGTTGAACATTGCCTTGCGGCCGCAGCGGCAGATCGTCTTGAGCTCTTCCAGAGTGTGAGCAATCTCAAGCAGCCGACCAGAACCGGGAAAGGCCTTGGTGCGGAAGTCGGTGCGGATGCCGTAGCACATCACCGGCACCGAGGCGTTGGTGGCGATGCGCATGAGCGAATCGACCTGGAGTGGTTCGAGGAACTGGGCCTCGTCGATGAGAAGACAGGCCACGCGTGCCTTGGGTGTGTCGATGGATTCGAGCAGAGCATCGTGATCGACGTAGTCAGCGTGTTCACGGTAGATGGTCTCAACGTCGGAGCCCGCGGGGATGAGGAAGTCGACTTCACGGGTGACGCCGAGGCGGGAAACGATCTCGCCAGCCCCCTTCGTGTCGATGTGGGGTTTGGCCAGCAGAACGCGCTGGCCGCGCTCCTCGTAGTTGAAGGCAGCCTGCAGCAGAGCGGTCGACTTTCCGGAATTCATCGCCCCGTAACGGAAATAGAGCTTGGCCACCGTTGTCCTCTCTGTCCTTCGTGATGATTCTCGTATTGTCAGTGTGACGAAACAGAACCCTACCGGGAAGCCGAGCCCTGCAGGGTCAACGGTAGGATGGAGTGGTCAAACCCCGAGACGATGTGGAGTAGTCCATCACCATGGCCAAAATCATTTATACGCGCACCGATGAAGCGCCTCTTCTGGCGACGTACTCGCTCAAGCCGATCATCGAAGCATTCGCCACCTCGGCGGGTGTCGACGTGGAGACCCGCGACATCTCCCTCGCCGCGCGTGTGCTGGCGCAGTTCACCGATCTCCTCCCTGAGAACCAGCAGGTCGCAGATTCTCTGGCGGAACTGGGCGATCTGGCCAAAACCCCTGAAGCCAACATCATCAAGCTGCCCAACATCTCGGCTTCGGTCCCCCAGCTCAAGGCCACCATCGCCGAGCTCCAGTCGCAGGGCTACGACCTGCCCGCCTACCCGGACGAGCCATCGACCGATGAAGAGCGCGATGCTAAGACTCGCTACGACAAGGTCAAGGGTTCAGCCGTCAACCCTGTCCTGCGTGAGGGCAACTCCGACCGCCGTGCCCCGCAGGCCGTGAAGAACTTCGCCAAGGCCCACCCGCACTCAATGGGCGAATGGTCCTCTGATTCCAAGACCAACGTCGTCACCATGGCCTCGGGTGACTTCCGTGACAATGAGAAGTCCGTTGTCATCCCTGCCGATGACACCCTGCAGATCCGCCTGCGTCCCGCCGAAGGCGAGACCGTTGTGCTCAAGGAATCGCTGCCGGTCCTTGCCGATGAGGTCATCGACGCCACCAAGATGGATGTGGCCGAGCTCCACAAGTTCCTCAAGGATCAGATCGCACGTGCCAAGGAGGAGGGCGTCCTCTTCTCCGTGCACCTCAAGGCCACCATGATGAAGGTCTCCGACCCGATTCTCTTCGGTCACGTCATCGAGGCATTCTTCCCCGAGGTCTTCGCCGAATACGGTGTTGCCCTCGCCGAGGCGGGACTGACCTCCGATAATGGCCTGGCCGCCATCCTCGGCGGGCTCGACACCCTTCCAGCCGATGTCGCTGAAGGCGTCAAGGCCGGCATCGATAAGGGCTTGGCCGAGGGGCCTTCCCTGGCGATGGTGAACTCCGATAAGGGAATCACCAACTTGCACGTGCCCTCCGATGTCATCGTCGATGCTTCGATGCCCGCAATGATCCGCGTGGGCGGCAAGATGTGGAATAAGGATGACGCGACCCAGGACGCGCTGGCCGTCATCCCTGATTCCTCGTACGCCGGTGTGTACCAGGCCGTGATCGAGGACTGCCGCGCCAAGGGTGCCTACGATCCGACGACGATGGGCACCGTTCCCAACGTCGGCCTCATGGCCCAGAAGGCCGAGGAGTACGGCAGCCACGATAAGACCTTCGAGATCGCCCAGGACGGCGTCGTCGAGGTTGTCAACTCCGCTGGCGAAGTCATCTTGTCGCACAAGGTTGCCGCAGGTGACATCTGGCGTGCCTGTCAGACCAAGGACATCCCGGTCCGTGACTGGGTCAAGCTGGCCGTCACCCGCGCCCGCCTGTCCGAGACCCCGGCCGTGTTCTGGCTCGATGAGACCCGCGCCCATGACCGCAACCTGCGGGCGAAGGTCGAAGCCTACCTCGGTGACCATGACACCGAAGGTCTCGACATCCGCATCATGAATCCGGTCGAGGCGACTCAGTTCTCGATCGATCGCATGCGTGAGGGCAAGGACACCATCTCGGTGACCGGCAACGTCCTGCGCGACTACAACACCGACCTGTTCCCGATCCTGGAACTGGGCACCTCGGCGAAGATGCTCTCCGTAGTACCCCTCATCGCCGGCGGCGGACTGTTCGAGACCGGTGCCGGCGGTTCGGCCCCGAAACACGTCCAGCAGCTGGTCGAAGAGAACCACCTCCGTTGGGATTCCCTCGGTGAGTTCCTCGCTTTGGCCGAATCCTTCCGCCACGAGTTCAACGTCCACGGCAACGCCCGTGCCGGTGTTCTTGGCGACACCCTCGATGCGGCGACCGGCAAGTTCCTCGAAGAGAACAAATCGCCTTCACGCAAGGTCGGCGAGATCGACAACCGTGGCAGCCACTTCTTCCTCACTCTCTACTGGGCGCAGAACCTGGCCCAGCAGACCACGGATGAACCACTGGCCGAGGCCATCAAACCTGTTGCCGAAGCCCTCGAAGCCAACGCCGACAAGATCTCGGCCGAACTCCTCGAGGTCCAGGGCGGCCCCGTCGATCTGGGTGGCTACTACTACCCAGAAGAAGACAAGCTCGACGCAGCCATGCGCCCCTCGGCAACGCTCAATGAGATCATCGCCTCGCTGAGCGCCAACGTCTGAGGCACATACACATCACTCATGCGCCTATCTGCGACTATGATGGGCGCATGAGTACTCAAGACCCACGTGGCGAATCCCAAACGCCCGAAGAGCTGCTGGCCGAGACGCAGTCCGTGCTCGGCGACGAGGATCCAGAGACCGGGAACACCCGCGAGGTCGCACCAACTCAGCAGGTTGATCCGACACAGCGAATCGAACCGGCGCAGCAGAGCGATCCGGCCCAGCGTCAGGAACCGACTCCGGCAGGCAAGAACGCCGATCTTGCACAGCTCAAAGGCGGTTCGGGCATGTCCGCAGGGATGTGGGTCTCCCTCATCCTCGGAGCCGTCATCGTCGTGCTCCTGCTCATCTTCATTCTGCAGAACAATGTGCCCGCCGACTTCCAGTACTTCGGCTGGCAGTTCCAGCTGCCCTTGGGCGTTGCCATGCTCTTCGCCGCAATCGGCGGCATCTTCATCGCCGGCATCATCGGATCCGTGCGCATCTTCGTGCTCAACCGCAAACTGAAGAAGATCTCAAAGGCTCTGGGCCGCTGATACATGCAGTCTCACCCCGGCTTCACACTTCTGCCCACCCAGCTCGATTCCACCATCGTCCTCGCCGATACTGAGGCGGAGGCAGAATGGGCGCGCATCGATCTCTCCTCGCTGACGAAGCAGGAGATGAACTACGCGACGGAATTCGAACCCGATGCTGCGGCCACCTGGGCTGCTGGTCGGGTCATCCTGCGTCACGTCCTCGGCACACACCTGAACTGTGATCCGGCCGAGATCGAAATCCGTCTCGATTCGGCCGGCAAACCGCGAGTCGAGGAATGCGAGTTCTCCGTCACCCGAGCCAGACGATTGGTCCTCGTAGCTGTCGCCGACGATCCCATCGGGGTCGACCTCGAAGCTGTGCCTGAACACGCTGTGGCCGCCGAGGCTATGGCATTGCTGCACCCGAAGGAGCAAGCCGAACTCGAGCAGGTCGCCACCTCTGATCTGGCCACAGATTTCGTGCGTGTGTGGGCCCGGAAGGAAGCCTTCCTCAAAGCACTGAGCACGGGTCTGGCACGCGACCCCGGCATGGACTACATCGGAGCGGCCGCCTCACCAGGCTCCCCGCACCCGGACATCGAAATCTTCGATCTGGAGTCGGGACTGCCCGAGGGCTATCACGCCGCCATCGCGTTCAACCGGTGAGAATCAGTCCCGGTCAAGGACTCAATGTGTTCAGTCGCCAGGTGTGTTCAGTCGCTCGATGCTGAAGACTCGTCAGAACTCTCGTCCTCACCGAAGTCGGGACCATTTGCCCCGGTAGTGAATACGATGGCGATGGCCAGCGAGCCGAGCCCGATGAATCCGAACCAGATGAAGCCTGCCGCGGGGTTGTCGATGAGGGCAAAGATCACCGCGATGATGGTTGAGACCACCCAGAGCGAGTCGAAGATCGCCAAGTACTTCACGTAGCTCTTCTCGCCCCTGCGGGCGCCATAGGAGATCTCCGTGGCGCCGCTGAGGAAGAGCAGCACTGCAGCGGCGATCACCAGCCACCGCGGCGAGTCGAAGAAGCCTTCGAACGCGGGCAGAAACGCGATGATGGCAAACGCCACCAGGAATTTGAAGACGCCATCGGCGACGAACCCGAATTTCATCATGCTCCGATCCTACTCAACTGCCCCTGTCGGATCGTCACTGGTCGGCCTCGCCCCGGATCATCACTGGCCAACCTCGTCCAGCAGCGACTGCACCGTCTCCAGGGCCTGATGGAGCACGGCGCCTTCAACATTCGAGTGGGCGACGACAATACCGTGTCTGACCTCGGTCTCGGCACTCCAACCGGCAGCCAGCGAGGCCACCAGGATCCCTCGCTCTGCCAAGTCGCTGCGCAGTTGTGCAGCGGTGGCCGCCGTAGTTTCGATGACGAGGGTTCGACCTTCGTGGACGAGGCCAGGGATCGGTCCGATCTGAGCCAGGACCGCCTCGGCGGCTCTGAGCCTGCGCCGACCACGCGAGATGCGCCGCCGCAATCCTCCCGAACTGAGATAGGACGCAATCGCCGTCTGCATGACCGGTGAGAAGGCCGGGCCCAGAGCGGTACGCATACTGCTCAATCGGTGCCCGAGGTCCCCATGGGCGATGACGTACCCGGTGGACACGGCCGAGGTCAGCAAAGTCGAGAAGGTACCTAGGTGGACCACCTGGGCCGAAGCGTCCGTGGACACCGCGAGATCGTAGAGGGTGGGCACCACGGTACGGGTGTAGCGGGCTTCACTGTCGTAGTCGTCTTCGATGATGATGACGCCGGTCGACTGTGCCCATTCCAGAAGTCTGACCCGCCGGTCGATGGGCATGGTGGTTCCGTGCGGGAACTGGTGATTGGGGGTGACAACGACCGCGCCCAGACCATCAGGGGTGCCATCGGGTAAGTGTGTCGTGTCGATGGCCTGGAGAACGCGGTCGGACATGGCCTGACGCAGACCCGGAAATCCAGGGTTCTCGACACCGATCGCACCCTCGACACCCGTTGTGAAGAGCAGCCGCAGACCGTCACGGGACCCGCTGGTGAGGATGATGTCATCCGGGTCCACGCTCATCCCCCGCGTCAGGCGCAAGTGATCGGCGATCGCCCATCTGGTCTGCGGCTGGCCCAGCGGATCGATCGGGCCAGGATCGATGTCGAGCGAATCACGCCACGCTCTGCGGAATGCGGGCTCCTGCAGTGGGTTGTCGCCGCCGAAGCCCGGACGCAGGTCGACGAAGCTGCGCAGCCTGCGTCGCGGGACCTGAGCTGGACGCATCCGTGGGTTCCGTGTGCGCGGCGTGCTCGGCAGCTCCGGGTTCACTCGTGTCGCGGAGCGTTCCGCCGTGATGAGGAACCCTTCGACGACGAGCTGGGCGTACGCGGTTTCCACGGTCCCACGGGAGACTTCGAGGTAGGCGGCCAGACGCCTGCTGGCGGGGACGGGTTCGCCGGGACGAATCGCTCCGGCGGCGATGAGCCGCCTGATCTCGGCCACCAGCTGGTCCGGCAGCGGTGTCGACGCGCCCCGGTCGATATCGATGGGCAGCGCAATCCCATCGGCTCGAGGCAGGAGCGTTTCCGACTGGAGGGCGGGGGGACGCGTCGGCTGAACTGGAAGCATGCTCTGATCATACTGGCCTAAAACTTTTCATGTTTTCTGGCACTCCTGTTGAGCCACGGATGGATCTACTCTTGTGGTGAACGGCCGTTCTCACCGATCAATTCGCCCGGCCCATCGGGCACGCCACGCTCGCTCACATCGAGCTCACCACGAACGGAATGCACGACAATGACACAGACACAGACCTTGCTCAACACCGGCCTGGCCCAGATGCTCAAGGGCGGCGTCATCATGGACGTCGTCAACGAAGAGCAGGCGCGCATCGCAGAGGCGGCCGGAGCCTCGGCGGTCATGGCACTCGAACGCGTGCCCGCCGACATCCGCGCTCAGGGTGGAGTGGCCCGGATGAGCGACCCCGACCTCATCGACGGCATCACCGCTGCCGTGTCGATCCCGGTGATGGCCAAAGCCCGAATCGGCCATTTCGTCGAGGCTCAGATCCTCGAGACACTCGGTGTGGACTACATCGACGAATCCGAGGTCCTCTCCCCCGCTGACTTCGTCAATCACATCGACAAGTCCGTGTTCAAGGTTCCTTTCGTCTGCGGTGCGACCAACCTCGGCGAGGCTCTGCGTCGCATCACGGAGGGTGCCTCGATGATCCGTTCGAAGGGTGAAGCAGGCACCGGTGACGTCTCCGAGGCGATGCGCCACCTGCGGACCATCAACTCCGAAATCAGGGCTCTGGGTGCAAAGAGCGAGGACGAGCTCTACGTCGCGGCCAAAGAGCACTCGGCCCCGTATCACCTGATCAAGCAGGTCGCCGACCTGGGCCGACTGCCCGTCGTGACCTTCGTCGCCGGTGGCATCGCCACCCCGGCGGATGCGGCGATGATGATGCAGCTGGGCGCCGATGGTGTCTTCGTCGGCTCCGGCATCTTCAAATCCGGCAACCCCGAGGCTCGTGCCAAGGCCATCGTCGAGGCGACCACTCACTTCGATGATCCGATCGCCGTGGCGAAGGCTTCCCGCGGGCTCGGCGATGCGATGGTCGGCATCAATGTCGCAGATGTTCCCGCACCCCACCGACTGGCAGAGCGCGGCTGGTGAGAGTCGGCGTCCTCAGCCTCCAGGGAGCCTTCAGGGAACACCTCGGTGTCCTGGGCTCCCTGGGTGTCGATGCCTGCAAGGTGACACGACCAAAGCACCTTGATGGCATCGACTCGATCATCCTTCCCGGAGGCGAGTCATCGGCCATGGTGCGCATCGCTGCCACCACCGGGCTCTTTCCTGCACTCGGTGAGAGAATCGGTGCTGGTCTGCCGGTCTTCGGAACCTGTGCGGGGCTCATTCTTCTGGCCGATCGGCTCACGGATGAATCGCTGGACGGCTTCGACCGCCTCGGTGGTCTTGATGTCACGGTTGCCCGCAATGCCTATGGCCGGCAACGGGATTCGTTCAGTGCACCTGTGCAGGTCACCGGGCTCGACAGCGAATTCGACGCGACATTCATCCGGGCTCCGCGGATCGTGGACTTGGGTGCTCGTGTCGAAGTGCTCGCCTCATTCGCCGAGCTGCCGGTGCTGGTGCGCCAGGGAAATATCTGGGGCGGCAGTTTCCACCCTGAACTCGGGGCCGATACGAGGATCCACGAAGAATTCCTGCACAGCCTCGGTGCGGCCGTGTAAAGATTGAACCATGACGAATGAGACGCTGCACACACTCAAGTCCGGATACACCTTCGACGGTCCGACCCTGCAATTGGGGGTGGCACTGAACGAGGATGTGCCCGACAAGGACACACCCATTTCTATTCCCCTGTCGATGCTCAATCGGCACGGGCTTGTGGCCGGCGCCACCGGCACAGGCAAGACCGTGACCTTGCAGGTCCTGGCCGAGCAGCTCTCCCGCGCCGGTGTTCCCGTGTTCGCCTCCGACATCAAGGGCGACCTATCTGGAGTCGGTGCGGCAGGAAAGGCTTCCGACAAGCTGAGCAAACGACTCGAGGCCGCGGGCCAGGAGTGGAATGCCTCGGCGAATCCTACTGAATTCTACACGTTGGGCGATTCGGGGCTGGGGACCCCGCTGCGCGCCACTGTCACCTCGTTCGGACCGATTCTGCTCTCGAAGGTTCTCGAACTCAACGACACGCAGGAGTCGGTGCTGTCGCTGGTCTTCCACTATGCCGACACTGCTGGTCTCGCACTCCTCGATCTCTCCGATCTGCGCGCGGTCCTGAACTTCCTCACCTCGGATGAGGGCAAGGCGGATCTCGAAGACATCGGTGGGGCGTCGAAGGCCACCGTCGGGGTCATTCTGCGAAAGATCTCCGAGCTCTCTGCGCAGGGCGGCGATGTGTTCTTCGGCGAACCCGAGTTCGACACCGCAGATCTTCTGCGCCTTGACGACAATGGCGCCGGCATCATCTCGGTCCTCGAGCTGCAGAAACTCAATCAGTCTCCCGCTCTGTTCTCCACCTTTCTGATGTGGCTTCTGGCCGACTTGTTCCAGGATCTGCCGGAGGTCGGTGATGCCGACAAACCCTCACTCGTGTTCTTCTTCGACGAGGCCCACCTGCTCTTCGCCGACGGGTCGAAGGCCTTCCTGCAGTCCGTGACGCAGACCGTGCGCCTCATCCGTTCCAAGGGTGTTGGCATCTTCTTTGTCACGCAGACTCCGAAGGACGTGCCCGAAGATGTGCTCGCCCAACTGGGTTCGCGCATTCAGCACCAGTTGCGTGCGCATACTCCCAATGATGCCAAGGCGCTGAAGTCGACGGTGCAGACGTTCCCCAAGTCTGACTACGATCTTGAAGAGCTGCTTACTTCGCTGGGTATCGGCGAGGCTGTCGTGACGGTCATGGACCCCGAGGGTGCGCCCACTCCTGTAGCCCCAACGAGGATGCGTGCGCCCGAGTCGCAGATGGGGCCGATGTCCGAGGACGAGATCAAGTCGGCAGTGGCGGCATCCCCGCAACAGGAGAAGTACGGCACTGCCATCGACAACGAGTCTGCTCGCGAGATCCTCACGAAGCGTCTGGAGTCAGGCTCCGAGGCTCATAAGCAGGAGCAGGCGGCTGCGGACAAGGTTGCGTTCCCGGAAGATGCGACGCAGAGTTCGCGTTCTGGTTCGGGCTCGCGGTCAGGTTCCGGTGCGAAGCAGAAGGACGACGACAGCATGTTCTCCAAGGTCGTGAAGTCTTCGGCGTTCAAGCAGTTCTCTCGCACCGCGGTCCGAGAGATCACACGCGGAATCTTCGGCACCTCGCGTCGCCGGCGCTAGTTCGGCGTCAGGACCGTCAGAGAGGTCGTTCCCGCCCGCAAGTCCAGCCGACGGCAGTCACCGATGAGGTCGCCGTCGAGCTGGACCGGGGCCGGAGCGTCAAGGCTGATGCTGACTTGGTCTCCCCGCCAGTAGTGCATCGCGGGATGATGTGCCGGACGGCGGTTCACACAGTCCCAAGCGATCTGCGCCCATTCTCCGAGGCGGCCGCCGGGTTTCGTCGTGGTCAGCTCCACTGCGAGGAATTCTAATTCTTCTGCTCCCAGGTTTGCGTGCTCGAACACTGGGATCGGACCTGCGGGTCGTGCCGTCTTCGACGCCATCACCGACCACACTTCTGATCCCACCGTGCCGGCGTTCGGATTGCCGACGATCCGCGGATCAGCAATCTCCGGGGCGCCGATCTGAGTGTCGGTGATGCGCGCATTGATGAGTGGAGCGAACAGTGCTCGACTGGCGCCATAGGCATAGCCGAGGACTCCCAATCTCAGCGCTCTCGGCACATGTGGACGCCCGGACACTGCTCTTGCGTCTCCCCCGATTCCTGCCAACGACACAAAGTGCTCGCGTCGCAGACCAGCCGTGGTGGTGAAACAGTCTGCTTCGTTCACTGGTACTTCGCAGCGGGTCACTGTCTGGGAGTCAATATGCTCTTCGGCCAGCTGCATGGCATGTTGCGCCGATCGAATCCCAAGATGCTTTGACAAGACATTTGCGGTTCCGGTGGGAATGATGAGCACCGGCACTTTCGCTGCTGCCAACACCGGAGCACTCACGCGCAGAGTGCCATCGCCGCCGAGCACGACGATGAGATCGGCGCCCCAGTCCAGCAGTTGCGAAGCCTGCTTGTTGCCCGGCCACTGCCGCGTCGTTGTTGCACTGCAGTACGTGGTGCGAGCTCGAACTAGGAAATCGACGAGATAAGCATAGGCACGCATGGTGCGTGGGTGCTTCGGATTGGCGAGGATCCCCACTTTCATCGCTGCCTCAGTCGAAAGCGGGGTGGGTAGAAGCAACAGCCTCGGCGCGGTCAGTGTCGACAGCTCCATCGTCGAAGGGGTCGATGATCAGTCGTGGACCGGTCTTGCGTGGTGAACGCTTCCACGTTGCTTGGGCCTTGGTTTCGTCGATGAGGGTATTTTTGAACATGCCGTTGCCGCCGGGAACAACAATTCTCTCGTGTTCCGGGTCCAAGGTGGCGCTGCGATCTTTGTAGCCGAGGATGATCTCATCGAATCCGGGCAGCAACAGGAGTTTGTTCGCTCCCGACCTGCTCTCGTGCAGGCGGTCTTCCAGCTCGGGAGCTTGGTAGTGTTCACGGCCCTCGATGGTGTCTTCGACGATCTCGCCATCGGCGACGGCCGCGGCAATGGCAGTGCGCACCGGTGTCTTGGGCAGGCCCGTCCACCGTGCGGCGTCGTCGATCGTCACTGGTCCATGGCTGAGAACATAGCGTCGCATCCATTCATGCAGGGCCGCCTCGGTGTCGAGATCGACCGGGTTCGGGATCCAGTCGGCGCTCAGGACGTATTTCATATCGTCCTTGCCGTCGACCATCGGCCCCTGCGTGATGATATTGCGCAGCGCGAGGGTGGTGATGAGGTAGCGCTCGTGCCCATATTCTTTGCCTGCCTGCAGCGGTTCGAAGGCGTTGAGCAGTTCTTGGCGGGTCAGAGGCCCACGATCACGGATTGCCTCTTCGGCCAGTAGTGCCGCGGCGTCGACCATTGCATCATCGATGCCGAAGAACTCACGCCGCTTCGCCACGGATTTCAAAGTCCGCTGCCCGGTCAGCTTGAGAATCCATCCGAGGTCCTCGGCCGCAGTCAGATGGATCGTGCCTCGCTGCGTCCATGTCCGAACGATGGCGCCGGAGTCCATCGCCGCACGGACAGCAGCAATCGAGGTACCTGTGCGCAACGCGATCGAGACCAGTGCACCTCCGAGCGCCTGAGCCTGGACGCACCCGAGGTGACGGACCACAGAGAGTGCCGTGACGGTTTCCGATCGCGGAGAATCGATGAGCCCTTGGGCGATTAGACGGGCGGCGGAGACTTGGTGTGAGTCCATGAGTTCACGATAGTCCAACGCACTGACGCAACATGCAGCCTGGCCGTAGGTGGATCAGCCGAGTATATCGATGAGTCCGGGGACTGGGACTCGAGGCAGGGCGCCGGAGGTGGCGAAGCGTCCCCAGATAGTGCGCAGTTCTGGGCCGGCGATCTGTGCCGTCTCCCCGTAGTCGAGGAAGCTGTCGTGCCAGACTTTGCCGGGGAACAGCAGGGGAAGGTCACCGGAATGCGCGGCGTCGAAGAAGCTGCCATCACCGCGGGAGACGATGAGGAGGCGTGTGCCTTGGCCGCCCGACATACGGTGTCGGTCGTAGAATTCTTTGGCTGCACGAGTGTAGACCGCTGAGGTGATGCCTGAGATCAGTGATTCAAGCATGGGGGAAGTCAGGTGACGGTCGTGCAGCCGCCGGAAGGCTGGGACGAAACCGGCGAAGAAGGCGATCTCGCGTTCCGTGCGGGTCATGAGCACATCGTATTTGCGTGCGGCTTCCGACCAGGCGGCAGCGGTGTCGTATTTCGCCGGCAGCGGGTAGTCGCCGTAGTGGACCCCGAAACACATACCAGCGTGCAGGCCGCCGACCAAGGCCGACTTGTGCACTTCGTCCTGTGCGGCAAGTATCTCGTCAATGCTGGCATCGGGGTCGATCTTCGCTGCGACCTTCGCCATGGCCCAGTTCATCGCTTCGGTGCCACCGGCGAGTCCCAGTGGTGCCGATGCCAGGATCACGCGGTGGAAGAGGCCATCGGTCGCCCCGGCGATCATAAGGTGTGCGCAGGCGTCGGCACCTGCGCTCTGCCCTGCGATCGTCACATTGGTGGGGTCTCCCCCGAAGGCCGCGATGTTGTGTTGGACCCACCGCAGCGCAGAGATCTGATCAAGGAGGCCGAGATTGGAATGTTCGGGCTTACCCGTGCCCAAAAATCCCAGGACGCCGAGGCGATAGGTGACCGAGACGACGACGATGTTCTGTTCTTCGACGAGGGTGTGCGGATCGTAGATCTCCGCGTCGCCGGCGCCGGCGACGTAGGCACCGCCATGAATCCACACGAGCACAGGAAGAGCTGATTCGCCTTCGCCCGTGGTCGCCGGAGATGTCACGCTCACCCGCAGGCAGTCTTCGCTGGTGGGCAGGCCGCCGAGCTGGTCGAAGGTCATTCCAGCGTTCGGGTCCCGACGGTACTGCGGACTTCCGGGGCCGGGTTGCCTGCCGTCGATGTCGGCGACGGGCGGCTCATCGACGGGGTGAGCGAAACGCTGCGCGCGGGCATAGCGAATGCCCCGCGCGCGGATCACATCACCGTCGACATAGGCTCTGACCCGACCACACGGGGCATCAACATCCCGCCAGGCGTTCATCATCGACTCGTGCCTATTTGGAGGCGACGACCGGAGGCTCGGCCGACCATGGGAACACGATCCACTGATCCGTGCGCTTCCATACGAAGTCCGGGTCGATGATCGACGCTGACTTTGCGTAGATGACTGCGGACTGTGCTTCGGCACCGTGCTTCTTGAGCAGTTCAAGGACAAGCGCGAGCGTGCGGCCCGAGTCTGCGACGTCGTCGACGACGAGCAGCTTTTTGCCTTTGATGGCTTCGATGTCGAGCATCGGGGCCAGGAGAATCGGGTCGGGCAGAGTCTCATGCACATCGGTGTAGAACTCGACGTTGATGGCGTCCGAGAGTTTAAGGCCGAGTGCGTAGGCCAGTGCACCGGCCGGCAGCAGGCCGCCACGGGCGATCGCGATGACGATTTCGGGGTCATAGTCGGAGTCGGCGATGGTCTGTGCCATCTCTCTGGCCGACGTGCCGAATGTATCCCACGTGAGGATCTCTTTATCGTTGAGATCGGTCGAATCGGCGTGGTATGCCTGGCCCATAGATGCTCCTTGTGTTTGCCCGGTGTTGACCCGAGCTTCAAGGATACGCGGTCGCCGACTCAGTGCAGAAACGTCTCAAAGGCTGCCGTTTCCTGACCGAGGTTCCCGCTGCGTTTCGGCACCGGCGAGTTCACCCAGTACTGGCCGGTGTGCGCGTCGCGATCCAGGTACTTGTAATCGATGAGTTCCCGTCGCAGTCGTGCGAAATCCGGATGGAAAGCGCTGAGGAGAGTGTTGACGTCCTTCTCACAGTAGATCCGATCGGTCTCAAAAGCTGTGAGGACCTCCAACAGGACCACGACGAGGGCCTTACGCTTCGTAGGGATCGAGACCAGGTGCCCCTCGCGCATGAATGTCCTCAGCGTCTTGGCTCTGAAGGCTTCCGCTTGGGGATCTGCCAGGGAGGTTGTGCGGTGGTTATGGTCCGCGCTGGATCGGTCGTCCAGCAGTGCTGCGCGTGCCGTGGTGAAATTCTCTCCCGTTGTGCTCATGCGAGTGCGGACGAGGTGTTTGAAGTCTTTGTGCTTGGTCATGGCGTGTGATCCTCAGCGACCAAGTCTCCCCCAGCACGAAACCTGGTCAGGAGATCACCGTGACAGGTTCGTCCGAGGATTCTCTCCCCTTCGCCGAATAGTCAGTGAGCTGGGATCACGACCGTGGCTGGGCGATGGATGCGCCGCTGCCAACAGTATAGACATAGTTCGTCGTTTGAGAAGGGCAGTCAATCAAGGGCATCCAGGTAAACCCAGCGGCCGGCACGACGGACGAATGCGGAGTTCTCCTCAAGGGTGTGCTCGCCGAGGTTGTCCCTGCATGTTGCCCGAAAATGTACCGTTCCCGTTTCATCAGTTTCAAGACCGTCTGTCGTGTCCATGATTTCCAAACCCAGCCAGACGGTATCCGAATCCAATCCGATGTCGCGCGGTCGGGTCTTGGCATGCCAGGTACGGAAGAGGTGATTTTCGTTGCCGCGGGCGAATGCGGTGTAGCGGGAGCGCATGAGAGCCTCAGCGGTCGTTGGCCAGGTCTCTGCGTCCAAGGCAGGACGGCAGCAGTTGTCATAGTCGGCGCCGGGCGGCATTCCGGAACAGGGGCAGATCATGACTCGATGGTATCTCTGAGGTGCTTGCGAACTGGATACATGCCACTATGGATCCATGAGTTCAGTATTCCTCTCCGGCGATGCCGAAGCCGATGCCCTCCTTGCCGATGACCCCTTTGCCCTGCTGATGGGCATGCTGCTTGACCAGCAGGTCCCGATGGAAGTCGCGTTCGCTGGGCCGGCGAAGCTTGCGCAGCGTCTGGGCAGACTCGATGTGGTCAAGATTGCTGAGATGAATCCCGATGAGTTTCTGGAGAAGTTCTCTATCAAGCCCGCAGTCCACCGTTTCCCGAAGTCGATGGCGACCCGAGTGCAGAAGCTGGCTGCAGAGATCGTCGACGAATATGACGGCGACACTGCCGCAATCTGGACCTCAGGTGATCCGACGGGCCCCGAAGTCCTCAAACGTCTGAAGAAGCTGCCAGGGTTCGGGGATCAGAAGGCGAAGATCTTCCTGGCCCTCCTCGGCAAACAGTTTGATTTCAAGGCTGATGGATGGCGTGAGGCCGCAGGTGACTACGGTGATGAGGACAGCCGTCGCTCGATCGCCGATGTGGTCAATGAGGACACCTTGTTAGAGGTCCGCGCATTCAAGAAGCAGCAGAAGGCCGCCGCGAAAGCAGCCAAGAAGTAGGTTCGCTCACTCACGAGCAAGTTATCCACAGATTCAACTGCGCCTGTTCTCAAAGTCACGGTTCTCGCATAATGTAGAGATTCCGGGCGCTCTCCATTCTTCTGCGTCGGAGTTCTCGACCACAGAGGCGTGGAATGAAAACTGGACTTGGCGAACGTATCTGTTTGCGCACGACGACAGCTATGACATTGGCCGCATTGCTCTCGCTGCCCCTGGCGCTGTCAGGATGCGAAGACCATTCCCCCGTTGCTGCACCAACTTCGACGTTGCCTGCCGAAGATTCGTCGAAAGCCTCCCCTGCCGCTGATCCGCAGCCGACAGTCCCCGCCTATGAGACTGATCTTGACCTCAGTGCCGAGGAGACGGAAGCCGTCGAGGGGGCGTTGGTTGCGTTTGAGGGATTCCTTACATCGATAAATAATGCCTACTCAGGCGACTTCGACAAGATCGACAATTTCCCAAAGTACGCCACGGGCGAGGCGCTTGATTCGATCAAAGCCGAAGCAAACTCTGTTCAAAATAAAGACGCAACTTTTGAGGGCGCAATCAATCCACTTTCTGTGGAAATATTCGAAGTAGCGGATCCTGCAGAGGCACAAGATCCACCAAACGTAGTAGTTCACTTCTGTGTAGATACGAATGATTGGGCATTAATCCAAGCCGGTGACCAAGGAGCTGGCAAGCCAGACGGACTTGTGACAATGGAGCACCGGATTGTGTTCGAGCGCGACAGCTGGCTAGTTGACAAGCAGTCGCTATGGGAGCGTAAGTGCTAAGACTTCGCTTGTCTGAAATCGCAATCGCAACTCTGACAATATCGTTGCTAGTTTTGTGTGTTGTTGCTCCGGCCATGGCGAGGCCCGGCTGCAGCATTGGTGACACCAGCAAATGCGATGCTATTAAACCGCCGCCCCCTCCCCCTGCACCAGGCGGCCCCGGCGGCGGAGGCGGTTCGGGAGGTTCTGGCGGTGGAAACGGCGGCGGCTCAGGTGGAGGAAACGGTGGCGGCGGGAACGGCAGTGGAGGTTCCGGCGGGGGCGGAGGCGACCTGCCGGATTGCGTCCTCGAGGAAGTCGGACATATCTGTGCCAGCCTGCCAGGCCCCGGCCCTGCCCCTGGTCCCGGCGGTGGCGGTGCTCCCGCGAGGCCCGAGCCGCCCACTAATATTCCCGAGTCGCAGTTCCAGACCTTTGACATTCCCGCCCCCACGATTCATGCCTGGCCCAAGGACTGGGCCGTGATCGGCAAACCTGCTGCTTTCTGGACAGACGCGGACACCAGCTATATCGATATGACCCTGTTGACGTACGCAGTCACGGTGAAGGTCACTCCGGAGAAGTACTACTGGAATTTCGGCGACGACACTGGCGGGACCACCTCAAAGCCTGGATCGAAGCCACGCCCAGGCGACGAGCCACAGATCGGACATGACTACCAGAAGACGGGCGCGAAGACTGTCGGCATGACTGCGACCTTCAGCGGGGAGTTTTCCGTGGACGGCGGGCCGTGGTTGCCCATCGACGGTTTCGCACACGTAGCAAGCAACGAGATCTCGATGGATGTTGACCGCTTCCACCGCTACTTAGTCGATGAGGACTGCTATATGAATCCGCAAGGACCCGACTGTACTTAGACCTCTGCCGGCATCAACTACGAGTCTTGGAGCAAGAAGGTCAGCCGAGCACCCGGGCTTTCGGTCTTTCGAAGAACAGCACTGCGACGAAACCGATCAGGATGAGTCCTGCTGGCAACCACAGCGACTGGCCCATCGCATGCGCAAACCCGGTGGCAATTGATTCCGGCATCCCTGATCCCCCGCCTTCCGGCGCCATAGCGGCCACAGCCTCCGCACCGGAGCCACCCGACGTCCCGCTGGCATCGCCGATGTTGGCCGCCAGACGAGACTCCATAGCCACAGCGATCGCAGCGCTGCCGAACACTGCACCAACCTGTCGCACGGTGTTGTACACACCCGAACCTGCACCGGCGTGATGAAGAGCAAGGTTACGGGTCGCCGTCGAACTGATCGGGGCCCACATGAAGCCGTTGGCCACACCTAGAAGCAGGATCGGCGGCATCAGCACCCAGGGCGAAGTGTCCGAGCCCAGAATCGAGCCGATCCAGAACAGTGCGATGGAGAAGGACCCCAGACCGATGCCGGCGAATACACGCGGGCTTCCCCGATCGACCATCTTGCCCACGAACGGTGCCAGCACCCCGGAGAGAATCGCCATCGGGGACACCAGCAACGCTGACTGAGTTGGCGAATACCCCAGCACAGTCTGAGCCCACAGCATCAGGGGGAACATCAAAGCGGTGATGCCGAAGCCCACCGTCAACATTGCGATGCTCGCCAAGGTGAAGTTGCGATCTTTGAATAACGATAGGGGAACGAGCACCTCGGCGTGTGTGTACTTCTGCCACAGCACGAATGCGATGAGGAAGAGCACTCCCCCGCCGATGACGAAGGGAACGGTGACAGGTCCGATCAGCGGGCCCCACTTGACGTCATGCGCCTGCTGAATGCCGTAGACCAAGAGGAACAGTCCACAGGCGGAAAGTACGACTCCCAGCCAGTCGAAGCTGTGGGCGTGCGTTTCCAAACGCGGCACAAGCCTCCACGCCAGGACGAAAGCAATGATTCCGACGGGAACGTTGACGAAGAAGATCCACTCCCACCCGAATCCATCAACGAGCAGTCCTCCGGCGATTGGTCCGACCAGTGTCGCGATACCGGCAACCGCACCCCACATTCCCATGGCGGGGCCACGACGGTCTGAAGGGAACATCCGAGTGATCACGGCCATGGTCTGCGGCGTCATCGCTGCCGCGCCGAGCCCCTGCACAACGCGAGCCACGATCAGTGCACCCACGGTAGTTGTCAGTCCGCACCACAAGGAGCTGGCGGTGAAGATGATGAGCCCGACCATGTACACACGCTTCGGTCCGAATCTGTCGCCCAGTCGGCCCGTGATCAGCAAGGGCACGACGTATGCGAGCAGATACGCCGAGGTGACCCATACGACCGCGTTGATGTCCGCATTTAATGAGTCCATGATGTCCGGCATCGCCACAGTCACAATGGTCGAGTCGACGAGAATCATGAAAAAGCCGATGCATAACGCCCACAGGGCACGCCACGGATTGGTCGAAGGATCTGCCTGATTGCTCACCGACCAATCTTTATCCCGATCCCCGCCGTCGTCAACTCCTTTGGCCCAAAGGCGCCGCGAACCTGAAACAATGGCATCATGGTGTGCCGAATTTCGGAGTTGCTGGTCGACTCTCATTGGCCGATCGTCATTATCGGCGCAGGTCAGGCCGGGCTCTCAGCCGCCCATTACCTTTGGCGCGACGGCCTGGTTCCAGGCAAAGACTTCATCGTCCTCGACGCTGGGGCCGGACCCGGTGGCGCCTGGCGTGAACGGTGGGATTCTCTGACGCTGGGGTCCACGAACCATGTGGCGGACCTGCCCGGGTTCCCGCTGGGCACACCCGATCCCTCAACACCTGCCTCGGCGGTGGTGTCCGACTATTACTACCGGTTCGAACGCGAGCTAGAACTCTGCGTCGTCCGCCCCGCCGAGGTAGTCACGGTGAAGTCGCCCACTCCTGGTGCCGGCCCTCTGCAGATCACAGCAGACATCGACGGTGAACGTGTTCAACTCTCTAGTCGATACCTGATCAATGCGACCGGAACCTGGACTCACCCTTATGTTCCTTTCGTACCCGGCATTGCCGAGTTCGAGGGCCGCCAACTGCACACCGCGAATTTTCGAGACGTCGAGGATTTCCGTGGTCTGAGGACCTTGGTCGTCGGCGGCGGCATCTCCGCGACACAGTTCCTACTGGAGCTGTCGGAAGTCACCGAGACGTTGTGGGCCACACGCCGGCCTCCAAATTTCACCTCGCGAGCCTTCGACGGCAATTGGGGCATCGAGGTCGAACGTGCCGTGCGCTCTCGGACCTTGGCCGGCCTTGCTCCCGCCAGTGTTGTGCGCACCACGGGCCTGCCTGTTCGTCAGGATTTTCGAGACGGCGTCGAATCCGGTGTTCTCGTCTCACGTGGAATGATCGATTCGATTCTGCCCCATGGGGTCCATTTCCCAGGCAGACCAACCCAAGCACAGACGACTTCGGAGGGCCTCGGGCCCTCGGCGAGCGACCACTTGGCGCTACCTGAGTCCTGGCAGCCCTTCGAACATGAGCGAGTCGAAGACGTCGATGTCATTTTCTGGAACACCGGGTTCCGGGCAGCTCTCAACCATTTGGCGCCCTTACGTCTGCGCACACCCGAGGGCGGAATCTCCATGGACACCGAAGTCTCGGTCAAGGATGATCGACGCATCTTCCTTGTCGGGTACGGTTCGGCGAGTTCAACAGTCGGTGCGACACGAGCGGGCCGGATCGCGGCCAGAGAGCTGCTCAAAAGGCGCAAGACAGAACACCCCACGCCCACCTATGAGGGGGCTGGTGGCTCCAGGACCTGATCGGCGAAACTGACACTCGGCAACATCTGTGCGAAGAGGTCGGCCACGGACTGGTTGTGTGCCACGGTGACCATCTCGACGCTGACCTTGTAGAGTCGGCCGTTATCGGAGATCCCGGCGATAGCTCCGTAGAGCACGGACTCAGTCTGATCGATGGCGCGGACTTCCTGGCGGGCAAGCAACCCGTGGACAGTCCAATAGCCGCCACCGGAGACTGTTCCGGATGTCTCCTCCAGAATGCTCGATCGCGATTCTCCGAAGGTCTGTTCCTGTGCCGTGTCGATGATGCTCTGTGCCGTCTCACCTTCGGCTCTATAGCAGTTGACGGTGATGATGGAACCATCGTCGCGAGTGTAGAGCTGGTAACTGTCGTAGGCGAGATCATCGTTCCACCGTCCATCCATCGCCATCTGCACCTTGATCGGGCATTCTGGCCCCAGATCGACCGTCACCTCAGTCATGCCAGATGGGATCACTGAAGTGTCAGGCTCTTGGTGTGGTTCTTCTTTCGAACCGTCATTGATGCCGACGCTGACCGGCCGCGAATCACCTTCAGCTGTGCTCACCCGCAGGGCTGAGCACCCGGAGAGGGACAGACCCAGCACCATCACACTTGCCAGGAGGAGACTCCGGTACATGGGCCTGCTTTCAAATGGTGAAGTGGCACTGCGTCGACAGAGCCACTCACATAGTACCGAGTGCATCCGAAGACTGCTCTGGCACATGTGTCGTGTGAGCCTTAGCCTGGGACTATGACTGAGCTTCCGATCTTCGACGACGATGAGGTCAATCGACTCCTGTGCATCGTCGCCCATCCCGATGACATGGAATACGGTGCCTCCGCTGCTGTGGCCAAATGGACAGACCAGGGAAAGCCTGTGTCCTATCTGCTTCTGACTCGTGGTGAAGCAGGAATTCGGGAGATGGCCCCCGAGAAAGTCGCTCCCCTACGCGCAGAAGAACAACGTCAGGCGTGCACGATCGTCGGAGTGGATGACCTTGAGATCCTCGATTTCCCTGACGGACTTCTTGAGCCGAGTCTTGAACTGCGGCATGCGATCGCGAGGAAGCTCCGCCAATTCAAACCTGATGCCGTGATGGTGACGAACTGGGAGCTCAACATGCCATGGGGACTTAACCATGTCGACCATCGTGCCGCCGGCATCGCGACAGTCGATGCGATCAGAGATGCCGACAATCCATGGGTCTTCACCGACCTCAAGGATGAGGGTCTCAACGCATGGAAGGCCGACAAACTGTTGGTCAACGGTGCCGACGCCACACATGCCGTGCCCCTCGACGATGATCATGTCGATAGAGCCGTGCGCTCGTTGCAGGCTCATACCGTCTATCTTGAGGCGCTGCCCGACCATCCTGCACCTGCGGACATGATCCCGGGAATCACCTCGGAAGGCGGAACACGGGCAGGCGTGAAGTACGCGCTGCCCGTGCAGGTATTCGACATGTAGGACCCGGCACGACTGAGCGGTGACCGGCTCCGAGGCGCTCAGGCGCCGAGTGCCGCAACCGCCGAGTCGTAATCCGGTTCGGTCCCGATCTCGTCGACCAACTGCTTGTGGATGACGGTGCCCTTTTCGTCAAGGACGACGACGGAGCGGGCCAACAGTCCGGCCAGGGGGCCGTCGACCATCGTCATACCGAATTCCTTGCCGAAGGCGCTGCGGAAACCTGATGCGGCCACAACGTTCTCGATGCCTTCCGCGCCGCAGAAGCGGGCCTGAGCAAAGGGCAGGTCGTTGGACACACAGAGGACTGTGGTGTTGTCCAGGCTCGCGGCGAGTTCGTTGAACTTGCGCACCGAGGCGGCACAGACTCCGGTGTCCACGCTGGGGAAGATGTTGAGCACAACTCGCTTACCAGCTGTGTCGGCCGAGCTCACTTCACCGAGGTCGTTGCCCACAAGGCTGAATGCTGGTGCCTGTGCACCCTTTACCGGGAGGTCACCTACGGTCTTGACCGGTGTGCCCTGGAATGCTGTCTTCGCCATGTTTCACTCTCACTTTCTGTCGTGATCACTGCTGTCAGTTACCACCCTACGTGAGAGGACGGACACGGGAATCGGTCGTTCAGATCCGACGTCGGCGGGCGATGAAGACCAATCCTGAACCGAGTGCGATGATGACTGCCGCGATCCCGAGCGTCGTGGCAAGTTCTGCACCGGTGCGTGGCAGGTCACCGCCGGCGTTCGCGTCCCCGCTGCCGTTGGAGGAGCTGCTGGTGGAGGAGTCCGAACCCTTGGCCGCAGCCGATGCGTTCGCAGCAGCCTCGTCGTTGGCATCGGAGTCATCCTTGGCACCAGCCGCGCCATCGTCGCCGTTGCCCTTGTCAGTGCCATCCACGGCGCCCGCGTTGCCACCGTCGGCCGTCCCGTCAGCTTCAGCCTCTGCCTGGGCGTTCGACGAATTCTCGTCATCGTCGCCGGGTTCCTGCGTGGTCGTGACGACCTTCCAGTTCTCGTCGTAGAAGGCCGTGGGGTCGACGACCTTGTTGTCTTTGACCCAGTCGATGAGGCTCTGGCGGACCTCGACCTGTTCGTTGTAGACCTCCTTCAGGTCACCGACCGGGTAGTCACCACCCCCGGACTGACGGTAGTTGTTGATCGCGAGGATGAATGTGTCATCATCACTGACAGTCTTCCCCTCTTTGTCGGTGAGGTTCTCGATTCGCTTGCCGACTGGTTTGGATACGTTGATGTCGTAGTCGATGCCTGAGAGCGCGTCGTAGTTGTAGTCGGGAATCGGGCGATCCAGGCCTTCGTCGATGGCGTTGGTTCCATTGACCGGGTCGAAGTCTGCCCCTTCTTCCGTCTGCTTGAAGTAACGAGCGGAGAACTCGAGGTAGTCCTTCAGCTGTGAACCGTTGATCTCGACGCCGCCGAGGGTGTTGTCGAAGACGTAGAGTCCTGCGACGTCGCGGATGGTGATGTCACCGGCGGGGAATTCGGCCGTGCGACTGAATGGTGAAGCTTGCGAGATGACGGGAACGTCCTTGTACTTCGTGTCAGCCAATGCGGTTTCCACCGTCTCGGACTGCACCTTTGAAATGAAGTCGAGGATCGGGGTGTCCTCATAGTACGAGTTCGAAGCGCTCATGGTCTCGGTCACGGAGCCGATCTTCGTGTTGACGTAGTCCACGGTCTTCTTGTGCTGAGAGTCGATGATGTCTTTGATCTCGGGATCCTCGGCGACGTCGCCCTGAGTGGCCAGAGGTGTGGCTTCGGGGTCGACAGTCCCCCAGTCGATGCCCATGTCCTCGAGGTCGATAGGCAGATCCACATCGGAGACCGACCGCGCCCAGTAGTTGGGCTGAGTGATGAGGGCCTTCGTCCCGTCTTCGCGGGACACGACCTGGCTGGGCTCGTTCAGATGGGTGTGCCCGGCGACGAGCACGTCGACCCCGGGGACCTTCGCGACCGAGGTGCTGACGTTCTCCTGCAGCTTCGTTGGGTCCCAGGACTGGCCTTCGGGATCCTTGCCTGAGTGGGAGAGGACGACGACGATATCTGCACCGGCGTCTTTCATCTTCGGGACGTATTCTTTCGCAGTCTCCACCGGGTCATCGAAGTGGACCTTACCGGAGAGGTTGTTCTTGTCCCAGATGCGACTGCCGGGGGTCGTCACGCCCAGCACGCCGATGGTGATCTCCTGCCCGGAGACGTTCTTCTTCACCAGGGTGTAGGGATCAAGGTGGGTCTGACCGTCATCGTCATTGATGATGTTCGCGCCGAGGAGGGGGAAGTCGACCTGTTCCTTGTATTTGGTGAGCAGGTCGAGACCATAGTTGAATTCGTGGTTGCCCACGACCTGCGCGTCGTAGCCGACGTGGTTGTACGTCTTGGCCATCGGGTGCATCTCACCGGTCTCGGTGATGCGTTCCTGTTGCGCGTAGTAATAGGTCAGCGGGGTGCCCTGGATCGTGTCGCCATTGTCGACAAGGAGCACAGAATCCTCACCTTTGGCCTCTTTGACTTCGTTGATCAGAGTGGAGGCTCGCGACATACCCAGCTCTTCCCCGTCAGGGTAGGGCGCATTGGCGAAGTAGTCCCAGTTGAGGACGTGTCCGTGGACGTCGGTTGTCGCCAACAGGGTGAGTACACCCGTGCCTGCGGCCGTATGGTTTTGTGAGACAGGTTTTAAGGAGCACTCACAAACATGACCA
>NZ_JABUYD010000078.1:0-673 GCF_014897515.1 Brevibacterium sp. FME17 | reverse complement strand
CCACCGGTGACGGGGTCGAGGAGACCCGTGATCTCCCAGTCCCCGTTGTCACACGCATGCATGTTCACTTTGTACTTGGTCCGGTCCGTGGCATCGACGGGTTCTTGACCATCGGGATCGATATGGGCCAAGAGGCGGGCGAAGATAGCGTGGAGGTCATGGACCCGCACCACTGGTGCCTTCTCAACCAGCATCGCTTCGGCATAATCACGATGAGCCTGGCCCACCCAGGTCGGCAGCTTCTTCAAACAGTCCTTGATGACTCTGGCCTGGTCGGCTGAGAGCCGACCTTCGTTGAAGGCATCGGCGACGATGGGACAGACCGGTGCCTGTGGCTGACCGGTCAGGGTGACCCGACCGCCGAGGTTCTTCGCCATATCGGTACGCCGGCTGGCTTCGCGGCTGGTGATGTTCAACCGGTCTTGGATGAGGGCCTTCGTGGTTTTGGCACCGTAGTCGGTCGGAGTTCCCGCTCGTTCACACACGGCCAGGGCCAGGGTCGATAGGGCTTCGTTGACGCGGCCCAGGGCTTCGAGCCCATCAATGAGCCTGATGGCCTCTTCGGCACCCATACGCCGGTCGAAGGTCCGCAGCCCGTCCTTGAGTCCGCTCAGCGCGGTGAGACTGGTCGTGACTTCGGGAGCGAAGCGTGCAAGATCCGTCCACTCTTCAC
>NZ_JABUYD010000077.1:0-699 GCF_014897515.1 Brevibacterium sp. FME17 | reverse complement strand
CTGCAACTTGGTGGTTGTGGGAGAGTAAGTGACTGCCGCAATAATTTGTTGAGAGTCAGGGGTCATTCCACTTTGGTGGGGTGGCCCCTTTCTCGTATTCATGGGTGTTGTGTCTTGGGGGCGTGTGATGGGTGGTGTTGTCGCTGCGTCAGGCTGTGTGGGCTGGTGGGCTCACCGAATGCTCTGTGACGTCGTGGCAGAGTTGCCAGTTCCCGTCTTCGTTCTTCCTCCAGACCTCAAGTAGCGCGGCCCAAACAGCCACGTCGTTGTTCAGCGAGTAGACGAGGCCGTCCCACCGCGTTCCGCATCAGGATGGGCGAACCTGCGTGCAGGCTTCTTCGCCCACGTTGCAGACGTAACGAACTCCCACGATCCCTCGGGGCGTGTGTGAGCTGGAACAGCAGCCAATCGACTTCTAGGGAATGATCGACTCTCGAACCCCTGTGGGCACGGAGAAAGTCCTTGATGGGCTTGTTCGGGCCCCGTGTACGGTGCTGGAGGAAGGATCGCCCTGTCGCTTCCCATGACGTGAACTCGCCCGTCCATGCGGCAGCCGAGTGGAGTGTCTCGACCTTTCCCAACGTTGTGAAAAGCGCGAGGTGTTCCTAGTTCGCTGGTAGGACTGGTCGTCGAATCAGTCCCTTGTGATGCTCCTATAGATGTCAAGCGGCTTGAAGAAGGAAGTCCCGGTACTGCGCT
>NZ_JABUYD010000076.1:0-769 GCF_014897515.1 Brevibacterium sp. FME17 | reverse complement strand
GATGTCGGTCAGCCAGAGCTGATTCGGGGCATCGGCTCGGAACTCGTGTCTGGTCTTCCCATCGGCGTCGACAACCGCGCACAGATCGTCGTGGACGGGCGGGCCGGGTTTCTTCCCGTTCTTAGCCCGGCCCTTGCCGAAGGCCGAGAACCAGGCATTGGTCGAGCACAACCGCCACGCGGTGCGCACCGCCATGGGCTGGCCACTCGCTTCGGCTTCGTCAGCGAGGTACCGGTATCCGAACTCCGGGTCATCACGGTGGGCATCAAAGAGGGCGTTGGCCCGATACGCCTCGGTGACGTCGGCTTCGGGAATCGGTGCTTCCAGCCACCGGTAGTAGGGCTGGCGGGAGAGCTTCAAAACCCGGCACGACACCGCAACGGGGATTCCGTCGGCGGCGAGCTCTCTCACGAGCGGGTAGAGCCTTTTGACGGCAGATTCGCCTGCGATAGATACGCGGCGGCACGGCGTAGGACCTCGTTCTCCTGCTCCAGCAGGCGGGTCCGCCGACGCAGTTCTCGCAGTTCGGTTGATTCGTCGGTGGTGTTGCCGGGTTTGTTGCCGGCATCAATCTCGGCTTGGCGGACCCATTTGGTGATGGTGGCTTCGTGGACGCCGAAGTCCTTGGCGATCTGGGCAATTGTTGTGTTCTTGTCGCGGCCCATCACGACGCGGACGACGTCATCGCGGAATTCTTGTGGGTAGGGCTGTGGCATGGTGTCTATCCTTCCAGGCTTGCTTGTGTACAAGCCAGATTAGATGTCACCAA
>NZ_JABUYD010000008.1:0-161079 GCF_014897515.1 Brevibacterium sp. FME17 | reverse complement strand
CCAGGCGGTGGTGGTCTCTCACCTCCACTCGGTTCAACAGCGCCTCGTGGCGCACAACGTCGGTCAACCACAGCTGATTCGGGCCATCAGCTCGAAACTCGTACCTGGTCTTCCCGCCGGCATCGACAACCGCGCACAGATCGTCGTGAACGGGTGGGCCGGGTTTCTTCCCGTTCTTCGCCCGGCCCTTACCGAAGGCGGAGAACCAGTCATTGGCCGAACACAACCGCCACGCAGTGCGTGCCGCCATGGGTTGGCCACTCGCCTCTGCTTCATCCGCGAGGTACCGGTACCCGAACTCCGGGTCATCACGATGGGCATCGAACAAGGCGTTGGCCCGATACGCCTCGATGACGTCGGCTTCGGGAACAGGTGCGGCCAGCCACCGGTAGTAGGGCTGGCGGGAAAGCTTCAAGACCCGCTCCCCCGCGCGCTTCGCTCTCAAGCGGGAGGTACCCCCTCTGACACCGCGACGGGATCCCGTCGACGGCGAGCTCTCTCACGAGCGGGTAGAGCACAATTGATCAGCAGGATTCACCTGCGACAAATACGCGGCAGCACGGCGCAGGACCTCGTTCTCCTGCTCAAGCAGACGATTGCGCCGACGCATCTCTCGTAGTTCGGCGGACTCGTCGCTGGTGTTGCCGGGTTTGTTGCCGGCATCGATATCGGCCTGGCGCAACCATTTGTTGATGGTGCCTTCGTGGACGCCGAAGTCCTTGGCGATCTGGGCGATCGTCGTCTTGGAATCCCTGGTCTGGACGACGCGGATGACGTCGTCGCGGAGTTCTTTCGGGTAGGGCTGTGGCATGGTGTCAATCCTTCCAGACTTGCCTGCAAACAAGCCAGATTAGATGTCACCAAACCCTGCATCAGTCCCAGCTTAACCGTCGCTTCACTCACCTTGGTACCGCTTGACTTGAAAACTTCCGGTCTGCGGTGACTGGGAGTGCACTTGCTCCGATAATGGTTTAGGTGGCCGTAACGGCCCGTGACCAGACGATGTTGTCTCCGTCGGGTATTCCAGCAGCCCCCGAGATGCCAGCGCTGGTGCTTGAGATAGCTGGTTTACCGGCTGTTTCAATCATTCGCTTTGATGCGGCGTCCCACGCATTGCTGAGCAAAAGGGGAGTTCGCGATAGTGGAGAGCGTGAAAATAGGCTGCCTTCTCTGAAGTGAAGTTCTTCATGCTTCAAGTCAACCAGTGCCGATTGAACACGTCTAGCGGATTTCGGACCCGACAGTCGCTGCGTGATGAGTGCAGTGCCGAGCGCTACTTCAGAGTCTTGCTGATCGCCTTGACCAAGTCATCCAGGATTGCTGAGGTACTCAACGAGGTCCCGAACGCCAAGCCGTCCGACACTCGTTCGGGTAACCAGAGCAGATTGCCCGCCTTAACCGCGGGGATAGTGTCGAGCAAGCTACGTCGTTCAGCCTTCTGGCGTTCTGTTCCATAATTCTGCGCCACGATGAGATCGGCGTCGAGGAGATCGAGTCGTTCCGCACTCAACGCGATTCCAGCTTCCGACGCCTTTGACTCTTTGCGGTCGAGTCTCTGTACCGACTCGGTCAAGGCGAAGCCGAGTTCTAAGAACACTTGCACCCGTGGGTCGCTTGCACCGTATACGTAATAGTCAGGCTCAATAGGCCAGGAGTATGTCACTGTCTTGTCGAGAAATTCGAAGTGCTTCGCTTTGACCTCCGCGTATCGTTCCTCGAGGTCGGTGATGACTATCTCTCCGCGAGCAACGCGATCAACGGCTTTGGCTGTGCGGCGAGTGTGATCTCTCCAGGGGGTGCCGAAAGCGGCGTTCTTCTTAAACGGTCCCACCGTAGGTACTGCCGCATTCAACCTGTCATAGTTGGGCCTATCCAAGGCATCGCTGGCAATGACGAGGTCCGGTTCCAATTCGATGATCTTTTCGAGTGGCACCCCACCAGTGAGTTCCCAGCTCTCCGGGGACTTTTCCCCTACCAGCGGCCGAGCCCACTCGTTCAGACCTGTGCCGAAGAAGTCGGTGAAGCCGATGGGGACTACGCCCATGGACAGCAGAACTTCGACATCGGTGTATCCGAGCGCCACCACCCGTTGAGGATCATTGGGGACCTTTGTCGTTCCGAAGGCATGTTCGATGGTCCGAGCCCGCGAACCACCGGAGTTACGGTCATCGGCTGGTGCACAAGCTGAGGCGCCCAGTGCCAGAGTGCCGATCCCCGCGGCGATGAGGCTGCGGCGAGTCAAATCGTTTGATATTTGGTGAACTGGGACGCGGTGCTTAGGGCATTTTGACTGGTGCATCGACAATTGCACGAGAGACTCCTGAAGGTAGACGAGGCCGCGCAGGGGGCGCCTGCAATTAGATAGCTTAGCCTAACATTATTATCACCTGCCAGGTGCCCCTATGGTTTTCGTCAAGGGGTGACCGGGACTTCTTCGAATAGTCTTGCCGGCTGATGCTGGGCAGGACTGATTGGTCCGGGACCGGAGTCTCGGACTGGACGTGGGTGCTTGTGAACCTGTCTACGCGGCGGTGGCCTCCATCGGTACGTGGAAATACGTGCCATCGCGCAGCATCGCGAACAACACGTTGCAACGTCGACGAGCCAACGCGATCAGTGCCTGGTTATGCTTCTTGCCCTGGGCGCGTTTCCGGTCGTAATACGTCCTCGACAACGGGTCCTTCAACGCTGCGAATGCCGAGAGGAACAGCGCCCGTTTGAGGACCTTGTTGCCGCGGCGTGAGGAGTGATCGCCACGAATCGAGGTCCCCGATCGCCACGTCACCGGTGCCAAACCGGCGTAAGAGGCCAAGTGCCCGGCGGTAGCGAAGTCCTTGCCCACGACCTCGGTCAGGATTCTTGCGGTGGTCCTGACGCCGACTGCCGGCATCGACGTCAGGAGCCCGAAAAGAGGATGTGATTCCACCAGCTCCTCGATCCGTGCAAAGACCTCGTCCCGCGACGACCTCGTCTGAGCCAAAGCTGTGGCCAGTTGCGGTAGGACGATCCCTGCTGCATCGGTGCCCGCTACCACCACCGTCTGTTCGTCCAAGGCGGTGAAGATCGCTGTCGCCCAGCGTTTCCACACTCTGGGTGCGTGTTTGGCCAGCAATGTCTCAACCCGGCGTGTACCGGCCCGACGTAGAGCCTTCGGAGTCGGTGTGTGTGATCTACTTTAACCCCAATACCGTTAAGTTAGTGTTCTTTCGAGTAGACTGGGGGCATGCCTCGCAGCGGATGGAGAAAGCCAACCACCGACCGTCGCCTCTCCGACTTGGTGTCGGTGGGCTTGCTCACACGGGTATTCCCGCCTGACCTCGTTGATGAGGTGATCGCCGATGCCGGCCGCAGGCAGCAACGGTCTCGTGTGCTGCCCGCCCGGGTCGTCGCGTACTTCACGATCGCGATGGCTCTAAACGCCGATGGTTCGTATGAAGACGTCTTCGCCGATCTCGTTGATGGACTCTCCTGGGCGTCAGGATGGGAAGATGAGTATCCGTGTCCATCGGCCTCCGCGATTTTCCAGGCTCGAGCCCGCCTGGGCGCGGGTGCGGTCGAAGCTTTATTCCGGACCGTCACGCGGCCTTTGGCACGTGAGGAATGGGCCGACTCGTGGCTGGCCGGGCGCAGACTCCTCGCCATCGATGGCACCACTCTCGATGTCGCCGACACGCCGGTCAACGAGGCTGAGTTCGGTCGTCCTGGAGTCGGCCGCGGTGAACAAGCAGCCTACCCCCAGGCCAGGGTTGTCGCGGTGGCCGAGACGGGCACGCATGCCGTTGTTGACGCGACCATCGGTGACACCGGGACGGGAGAGACCACCCTGGCCCGGCAACTGATCGACCGGTTGCGTCCGGGAGTCGTGCTCACCGCTGATCGCGGCTTCTACAGCTTCAGGCTCTGGCAACGCGCCGCCGACACGGGGGCGGACCTGCTCTGGCGGGTGAGGTCCAACGTCAAGCCCCGCCACATTCAGACTCTGGCCGATGGCACCTGGCTGGCTGAGGTCTCACCGACGTCGGGTCCCGGATGGCGCAAGATCGCTCCACTGCGGGTGCGTGTCATCGACTACGAGATCACCACAAGCGGGGACACGAGCCAGTCATACCGGTTGCTGACGACGCTGACCGACACGGATGAAGCTGTCGCTGAGGATCTCGCTGCCGCTTATCATCATCGGTGGAAGATTGAGTCCGTCTTCGATGAGCTCAAAACACATCAGCGCGGTCCGCGCATCGTGTTGCGGTCGAAGTCTCCGGAGCTGGTCAGACAGGAAATCTGGGGGCACCTGTGTTGCCACTACGCGATTAGGGCGCTGATGGCCGATACCGCCTCGCACTCCGGGCATGATCCCGGCCGGATCTCGTTTGTCAAAGCGCTTCGCCTCTGCCGTCGGTCATTGACCCAGGGCAGTTTTTCCCCCTGAGGACAAGAGCGCGACGGTGGTCTGGCAGCGTGGACTGGGCTGGCTGGCCAGCCACCTCAATCCGGCCCGCCGACTGCGCCGGAATCCGAGGGTGATCAAACGCAAAATGTCGAAGTGGCCAGTCAAGAAACGACACCACCGACGGCCCAAAGAGCCACCACTGGCACGCCCGACTATCGTTCCACTAACTTAATGGTATTGGGCTTACGGTTGACCGGTTCGTCCACGTGCGGGTCATCGGCGAGTTCGGCCGTGATCCGTCGGTACCCGTACGTGTGGTCCCAGAATTCGAAGTGGTACCGAATCCGGGCCATCAGAGCATCATCAGCTTCCCGCCTGGCCGCCCGTGCCGACCGGGACTGACACCACTTGTAAAAGCTGGGGCTGAACCCTGAGTGGTGGACACGCTAATACTGGCCCATAATGGGCCGGAGAATGCGATGCACAAAACCGGCCGCTACTATGTACAAGAAATCGCCGCCACCTCTACATATCACCTAATCAGCAAGTTTCGTGAACTACCCACCCAGTCCAAAGAACCCCTCCGATCACGGTGTCAGCACCGTGATCGGAGGGGTTCTTTGCCGTTCATCTCTGCCTGGCAGACGGGACGTCACTGTTCGAGGCGGCCGCCCAATGCCTGTTCGACGGGAATGCTTCCGTCCTGCCACGGGGTGAGCACCCAGGCGACGAGATAGGCGCCGAGGCCCAGGACCGGAAGCAGGAATGAGGCGAGGACCAGCAGTCGAACCAGCCACACGTTGAGTCCGGTCGACACGGCCAGACTTCCCGCTATACCGCCTAGGACCCTGTCGGGGCCACGACGAAAACCTGTGTTGCGGATGGCATCAAATAGTTTTTTCATGCTCTTAACAATACGCAGATCCTGTGATCTGCACAGTGGTGCTGACCGTTGAACCGGGTTGAGGGAAACCGGAACAGCAACCGCGGGATGAGCTGGAAGGGCAGGGCCACCTCGGCGGCCATCCAGATCCGATTCTCATTATGTGAGATTACGATCACGGGTTTTGGGCGCGTCAATGCAATGACGGACGGCAAGGGCGGTTACGATTATGTCGTTGTGCAACCAATTGTCCGCATCTGCCATCTGGGCGACGCGGCATAGAGGAGTCCCTTGTGAAGTGGTTGAAGAAGACCGTCCTCACGCTCGTCGTCATATTCGTGGCTTTCTATCTGTTCACTCGGCCGGAAGATTCCGCCGATGCAGTCCGAAACGCCTTCGAAGCGGTGGGCGGCGGTGTCGGCTCACTGGTCACGTTCTTCACGTCCCTGTCCTCGTAAGCGAGCAGGAAGCAGCCGGACATGTTCGGGGCACTGACCGATCCGAGGGTCGAAAATCATCTCATCTCCGATGAGGGCGAAGTAGTCGTCGACGAGGTTCGTCGCCACTTCCTTGCCTTCGTCACTCCCTCGCTCGTCATCCTGCTGGGCTTGGCCGTCGCGGCCCTCAGCTTCACGGTGCCTGTCGATTACGCCTCGATTCCACTGGGCATCGGCGCCGCCATTGCCCTGTTCGGTGTCTACCGTGCGCTCTGCGTGCATATGGACCGGTTCGTCATCACGAACATGCGAGTGTTTCGGATCCACGGGATCTTCACTCAGCACAAGGCGACGATGCCGATGGCGCGTATCCTCGATATCTCGGTGCACAAGCCACTGATGGGCCGGATCTTCAGGTACGGTCACTTCGTCTTCGAATCTGCGGCACAGGACCAAGGCCTGCGCGATATCCGGTATGTCGGGCGGCCGGATGAAAGAGACCTCACCATCCAGACGGTGATTCAGCGCTCCGGACTGCGTTCGGCCATCAAGTCGTTCAACGACAAGAATGCCGAGAATGACGCCAACCAGCCGGAGGCGAATCTGGAGACGGATGCGGACTTCGAACCGGATTTCGAACCCGACTTGGAGTCTGGCATCGAGCCTGGCATGGAGCCGGCTGTGGTTGAGAGCGAACGCCGGTTCAGTGCGGGTGTGAGAACTGGCGCGCATCCAGCGGTGCGCACCGGGGTGGGTCCGGATGTGGATACCGAAGAGTGGACCACGATGGAGCTCAACACCGGTCACGGCTTCACGGACTCGGAGGAGATCAGGATCGGCAGCGCGTCACCTGCACTCAATGATCCTGTGTCGATGGCGGCACGTTCCTGGGAGCAGCGGTGGCCCGAACGCGACCGGATGCAGACCGCCACCGAGCTGATGCGTGCCCACCGATTGCTCATCACCAACCTCGACGAAAGACTCCGTCCTCTCGGCCTGACGTATGCACGCTATGAAGTGCTGCTCCTCCTGTTCTTCGACCAGCAAGGCGCGCTCCCCCTCGTCGAACTCACCGATCACCTGCAGGTCGAGGCCAGCTCATCCTTCTCCACGGTGCGGTGGCTGGAGGACAATGACCTGATCGAGAGAATACTGGAACCCGAATACGACGGCGAGGTGCTGGCAAAGATCACCGCGAAGGGACGCGCCATGACCGATCGTGCCAGTCAGATCCTCGCGGATGCCGGGTTCGGCCTGAGTTCGATGTCCGAGGCCGAATGCCGTCAGCTCGCCAATCTGCTGTCCAGGCAGCGTCGGATCCGGGGCTGAACTCAGTCGTTCTGAGGGTCAGACTGGGCTGAAGGTCAGACTGGGCTGAAGGTCAGATCCGTTCCGGCTGCCCGCGGGCGAAGTCCGGAACGTGCTCGGCAGTGACACCCATCCCGAGGATGCGCGCCGGAATCACGGTCAGCGCTGGAAATGTCGTCAACAGCCACACGACCGGTTTCGGCGGACGAATGGCTCCGCCGTTGTGGACGACAGGTTCGATCATCGCGTGGATGCCGCCTTGCAGCAGTTCAACGGCTTTCGTCGTCAGCATCCGTCTCCGCTGCACACGCCTGAGCTCGCGGCTGGGCACGTACCCCGAGCGCAGAGACTTCGCCAGCAGGTGGGCTGTGGCCACGCCGTCTTGGACCGCCAGATTGACGCCGACTCCGCCCAGCGGACTCATCGCATGCGCAGAATCACCGATGCACAGCAGCCCGTCGACGAACCAACGTTTGGCTTCGTTGCGCCGGACGTCGAGGAGCTTCACATCATCGAGTTCGAGTGCTTCGAGGTCGTCCGCCAAAGCCGGAAATGTCTCTGCGACTGCTGCACGAAGAGACCCGATCCCCTGCTCACGGAATCGAGCGTCCTCACCCTTCGGGATGAGTCGGGCCATCTGCACGTGACCGTCACGTGGAATTGCGACGAACACATTGCCGCCCTTGGCTCGGGGTGCGATGGTGTCGTCCAGCTGCGCCGTGGTGTCGATCCGAAACCACCAGACGTCGATCGTCGACCGCAGTTCCCGCATCGACAGCTGCGCCTCGTCCCGAGCCTTCGACCAGCGCCCGTCGGCAGCCACGACCAGTGGCGCACGCAGCTCGGTCTCGCCGTCGGAAGTCTGCACGCGAACGCCG
The DNA here is from genome assembly GCF_014897515.1 of Brevibacterium sp. FME17. Lineage (NCBI taxonomy): Bacteria > Bacillati > Actinomycetota > Actinomycetes > Micrococcales > Brevibacteriaceae > Brevibacterium > Brevibacterium sp. FME17. Next base: position 153,186 of record NZ_JABUYD010000008.1, on the reverse strand, counting down.
ATGACCCTGTCGCCATCCCAGATCAATGAGGTCATCTCGACCCCCATTCGCAGATCGAATCCGGGTTCGTGCTCCCCCGCCTTGGCCAGCAGGTTGAGGAAGTCCCATTGAGGTGCGATCGTCATGAACGGATGCGCCGTGTTCAGCCTGGACAGGTCGCCGAGGATGTAGTCCTGACCGTCGTCGCCGATGAGACTGATATTGGTCACCTTGCGGTGCGTGATCCGAGCGAATTCGTGGTAGAGCCCGAGTTCATCGAGCAGTCTCAGCGTTGACGGATGGATGGTGTCACCGCGGAAGTCGCGGAAGAAGTCTGTGTGCTTCTCCAACACCACAACCTTCACACCGCCGCGGGCCAGGAGCAGACCGGCGACGATCCCGGCCGGCCCACCTCCGGAGATGATGCAGTCATATTCGACAGGCGTCTGGTTGCGGGCAGTCTGATTGTGCGCGGGGTCTGTCATGACACCCTCCTCAGCGTTGATGGCACAGAATCGATGCTAGTCCACGAGGGAACCGAATGATATGGACAGATGGAACCCGGCGGCAGACAGAACTGCCTCAGGTCCACAGAACTCCGGGCTGCGGTCGAACCCGCTCCTCTGCCACGAGTCTGGCCAAGGTCAACGCCCCGTCAAGCGGATCGCCTGCAGGGTCGACGACAACGGCCTCCGCATTCAGGCGCAGCACCTCGGCACGGAACGCCTCGACGAGAGTCTCGCCTGCCTGGCGCAGACTACCAGTGAGTGCGATCAGGGGGTGAGCGTCGGCGCCCTGGCTTCCGGCAGCGATTGCACTGCGTGCTGCCTCTCGTCCGGCTTCGGCCAGCAATGCCGTCGATACAGGGTCGCCCTCGCGGGCAAGGCCAGCCACATCGACGGCGAACGCGGCAAGCTGCCCGGCACGGTCGCTGCGCGTGTAGAACGTCGCCGGCCAGGTGGTTGGCTGACCGAATCTCTCCCGTGCCTCTTCGAGCAGCGCAGTACCGGAAAGATCGACATCATCGTGGCATTTCAGCGCGGCCTCGAGTGCGTGCCTGCCGATCCAGGCTCCGCCTCCCCGGTCACCGAACAGGTGACCCCACCCATCGGTCCGTGTCCACATCGGCGGCAGAACCCCGTGAGCATCGGGGCCGGGGTGGGCGATGGCGATCGCGCCCGTCCCCAGGACTGTCACCGCTCCCCCACGTCCCGATAGGGCGCCGAGATGGGCGGCCACCGCGTCGATCGCCACCGCCGTCTCCGCTTTCGTTTCGGTCGACACAGACCGTGCGAATTCACCGACGTCCGTGCTCAGCGAGGCGATCCCGGTGGCGCCGATGCCGACTCCGCGAATCGATTCGAAGCTCTCTGGCCACGCTTCCCTCGCAGCCGACACGAGGCGTCGGATCTGCTGCGGGGCGTTGCTTCCCTCCGCACCGATCGAGACTCCGGGGCCGGTGAGGGTGCATGGCGGCGCAGGTTCAGCGGTTGCCTCGAACGAGGCGAGCGCGACCCTGCTGCCCGTGCCTCCGATGTCGATTCCGAGGATGAATCCGCTCATCGGTCCTCGCGCCCTAGCCCAGTTCCCGCCTCGGCTTCAGCCTCGGCTCCGGCCGTAGTGATTGCGGCGATCGCAGCCTTGACCGATCCGTCGGTCTCCTCCAAGTGCCGTGCCGCATCGCTCGGGGGCGCAGAGGTGAAGGAGACCACCAGAGCCGTTTTGAGGTCCCCGCTGCATTGCTCTAGCAACTTACGCGCATCAGCATCTGGCAGGTCTGCTGCCTCGCGGAGGATACGCACGGTCCTCTCGCGCAGTTTGTCGTTGGTTGCGACGACGGAGACCATCAGGTTGCGCCAGGTGCGGCCCAGTGCGATCATCAGTGCCGTCGAGAAACCGTTGAGGGTCATCTTCTGCGCTGTGCCGGCCTTGAGGCGGGTTGATCCCGTCACGACCTCGGGCCCGGTGTCGAGCACGATATGGGCGGCCGCCGCCTCGGCGACAGGGGCCTGCGGGTTGTTCGAAATGAGCACGGTGTGCGCACCCGCGTGACCGGCGGCCTCCAGCGCGCCGCGGACGTAGGGCGTCGAACCGCTCGCAGCGATTCCGATCGCCACGTCATCGGAGCCGAGAGTTGCCCCGACCTTGGAACCTTCAGCGACGGAGTCCTCGGCGTTCTCCACCGCGTTGACCAGTGCCGCCTGGCCGCCGGCGATGTGCCCGACCACGCGCCCTGGTTCCAGGTTGAAGGTCGGCAACAGTTCGCTGGCATCGAGGACCCCCAAACGACCGGAAGTGCCGGCTCCGAAGTAGTGGACGGTCCCACCTCGGCGCATCCGCTCGGCCGCGATGTCGACGAGTTCGGCCAGCTGAGGCAGGGCGTTTGCGACCGCGCCGAGAACGGCATGGTCTTCACTGTTCATCACCTTGAGAACCCCGAGGGTGTCGAGCTCGTCGAGTCCCTCACTGAGGGGGTTGCGCTGCTCGGTCGGAGGCAGCGGTCGCGGAGACGACGGGTGGGGCGAGGGCTGCTGGGACGGAGTCATCAACGGTTGCTGCCTTCCGCCTCGGCGACGGTGGACCGGTTCGCGGCCTTCGGATGGCGCAGGGACAGGAGCCCGCCGATGCCGACCATGACGATGATGCCGAGTGCCGGGTACCACTGCCAGGCGACCCAGACCTCGCCGGTGACGTACTTCTCCATGATGAAGAAGAAGGCGTTGACGGCCACTGCCAGGGCGAAGGTGATGTTCGCATCCACCGCGGTCGCACGTTTGTTGACGATGCCGAAGACGAACGCGCCGAGCAGACCGCCGTAGGTGATGCCCGCGACGCCCAAGGCGAGGATGACGATGTTGCCCTCATCGGATTGGAAGATCGTGGCCGGGAGGATGAAGGCGATGCCCCAGCCGATGGTCGCCCAGCGTCCGACCTTGAAGCCCTCGGCGTCGGTCATGGGCGTCTTCTTCAACCGGGCGTAGACGTCGTTGACCGTCGAGGAGGACAGCGCGGACAGCGACGAGGACAGGGTGGACATGGCCGCGGCGAGGATGCCGGCCAGCAACAGTCCGGAGACGCCCGGTGGCAGACCTTCGATGATGAAGAGCGGGAAGATCTCGTCATCACGAGTCAGACCGAGATCGGCAGGCAGGGCGTGGTCGTAGTAGGCCCACAGTGCCAGTCCGACCGCAAGGAAGATCGCGAACTGGACGAATACGACGACGCCGGAGACGATGAGCGCCTTCTGCGCCTCGACCTTGGACCGGCAAGACAGGAGGCGCTGAACGATGAGCTGGTCCGAGCCGTGAGAGGCCATGGCGAAGACCGCGCCGCCGAGCAGCGAGGGAATGAACGAGGCGTCTGCTGAGATCGGGTTGCCCTCGAAGATGAACATATTGAGCTTGCCGGCCGCTGCGGCCTCGCCCAACCAGCCACCGCCCAAGGCCGCGCTGATGACGATGATCGTCAGTACGCCGCCGACGACGTAGAGGCACATCTGCGCCACATCGACCCAGACCACAGCCTTGATGCCGCCGATGAAGGTGTAGGCGATCGTCACCAAGGAGAGCACGACGATGATGACGAAGTAGTTCGTGTGGATGCCCAGCCCGTCGAGGATGACTTTGACGGGAATGGCAGCGGCGAGGACCCGGATTCCGTCGGCCAGCAGGCGAGTGAACAAGAAGGTCACGCCCGCGGTCGTCTGAGTCGAGGTGCCGAAGCGTTTGCCCAGGTAGGCGTACGCGGTGAGCATCTCACCGTCGTAGTATCTGGGGAGCATGAAGAAGGCGACGACGACTCGGCCGAGGATGTAGCCCAGCCCCAGCTGCAGGTAGCTGATGTCACCGAGGTAGCTCATGACCGGGATTCCGATCACCGTCAGCGCGCTGGTCTCGGTGGCAACCACGGACAGGCACACCGCCCACCACGGCAGGTTTCGACTGCCCAGGAAATAGTCCTTGAGGTCCTTCTGCTTTCCGCTGAGCTTCAGTCCCAACCAGGCCGTGGCGACGAGGTAGACGATGATCACCAAAAGGTCGATGATCTGCATGGTGCTTCTCCTTCAAACGAGGGGTGTGCGTTGCGTCGAGAAGTCTGCGTCGGTGCAAGTTCTCGCTAGGGCAGGATTGTGGTCAGGGCAGGATTGTCAGACGGGTGGGTCTTCGGTGCAGGGGCTCTGGCAGCTGCAGGGGGTTCTTGCCCGGGCTCAGCCGCCCCGCGATACTCGGATGCGCGGCACCGGTGAGACCCGGCTCTGTCCCGGTCAGCCCGTTCCAGGTCAGCCATCCGAGCAGCGCCATGAGGAGTGCTTCCTTGCTGCCCTCGGGCAGCTCGAAGGCCTCATCGGTGCTCGTCAGAATGACACCGTCGCCAAGTTCGGCCTGCAGACGATGCATCAGCGTCGGGTTCCGTGTGCCACCGCCGGAGGCGACGACCCGGGTGACGCTGTGAGCGCGGCAGGCATCGGCGACCGTGCGGGCGGTCAGCTCTGTGACCGTGGCGATGGCATCATGCTCGCCGAGGTGGGCCCGAGTCCCGAGGAAACGGTCGAGGTAGTCCGCGTGGAAGAGTTCCTTGCCCGTCGACTTCGGCGCGGGCAATTCGTAGTACGCATCGGCCAACAGCTCGGTGAGCAGACCGTCGTCGACCTGTCCTTGTGCGGCGAGCTTGCCGTCACGGTCGAAGCCGGTTTCCCCTCCGGTCATCCTGCGCGCGAGAACGTCGATGAGGGCGTTGGCCGGCCCGGTGTCGAAGGCAACAGGATCGCGCTCCGGCGCCAGGACCGTGATATTCGCAATGCCGCCGAGGTTGAGCACCGCGGTCGGTGCCGCGATGTCTCCAGCAAGGAGTCCGTCGAGGATCCCGACCAGAGGGGCGCCCTGGCCCCCAGCTGCAACGTCGCGGGCGCGAACGTCGGAGAGGACGGGGCTGCCGGTCGCCTCGGCGATGAAGGCGGGCTGGCCGATCTGCATCGTCGAGGTCACGACACCGTCTGTGATGTCGTGGCGCACGGTCTGCCCATGGGAGACAACGAGGTCGCAGTCGAGACCGGACTCGGTGCAGACCTGCTGCAGCGCCTCGGCGCTGAACCGGCCCAGGCGGGCATCGACGCTGGAGACTAGAGACAGAGGGACATCACCAGGTTCGAGGAGACGCAGGATATCGGCTCGGAGCTGGTGATCGAAGTCGATTTCCTGGCTGGCGAGGATGCGCACGCCCAGCTCACTGTCTCCACTGCCGCCGACGCTGGGACTGTCGTGGACGAATTCGGCGAGAACCACGTCGAGGGCGTCGGCGGAGGTGCCTGTCATGAGGCCGGCGATGATCATGCGAGTTTCCCTTCGGGCAGCTCTGGCTTGGGGCGCTGCTCTGGCACGGTGAGTTCGGTGCGGATCTTGTAGCGATCGCCGCGATAGACGGAGCGGACGAACTCGAAGGGCACTCCGTCGGCCCCCCGTGAAGTGCGTTCGAAAAGGAGCGCCGGTGACTGTTCGGGAACTCCGAGCACCTTGGCTTCATCCTCATCGAGGAGGGTCGGCTCGATCGTCTGCACGCTGTGGTTGAGAGAGATGTCGAAACGTGAGCGCAGCAGTTCGTAGAACGAGCTGTTCTCCAGGTCTTGCGCACATAGGCCGGGAACGAGGGCAGAGGGAATGTGCAGCTCTTCGAGCGCGAGCGGTTCCTCATCAGCCAAGCGCAGGCGCACGATCGCGATCACCTCGGCGTCATCAGCAATGTGCAGCCTGCGTCCGATGTGGGCTCCGGCATTCGCGACGTCGAAGGAGATGACGCGAGACCCGGGGCGCAGTCCGCGGGCCAGCATGTCTTCGGTGAAGGAGCTTGCGGCCAGCGGCTGGTCGAACTTCGGGCCGAGCGCAAAGACACCGGCACCATGGCGGCGGCGGACGACGCCCTTGGCGACCAGTTCGTCGATGGCCCTGCGCAGGGTCATCCGTGAGATGCCCAGCGCCTCGGCGAGCTGGCGTTCGGGTGGGAACTGCTCGCCGGCGGCCATTGACTCCAGGCGGTCGAGAAGCTGATCCCGAATCGAATGAAATTTCGTCACGTGACCATTGAGGCATAGGACACACTGAAAAATCAAGACCACTGGTCTACTTTGTTGGTCGCAATCGGTGCTGTTGCGGCGGCACAGGTTCAGCGGTCAGCGTCACCTCGGAACATTTCGGCTCTGTGATCTCTGAATCAACGCGGCGCCGGAATATGTCGTCGCCAGCGACGACATATTCGAGCCCGGCGTGGATCGAGGTCGCGGGCCGTACCGGCGACGAGTTGACGCCCGCCCGCGACTTGTTCCTCATCCTCGCTTAGGCTGAGATCAGCATTGCGAGTTCGTTCCCGCCGCAGGAGACTTCGTGTACCAGGCCGCCGAGAACCGCTACGAATCGATGACCTATCGCCCGGTCGGTCGTTCCGGACTCGTCCTCCCCGGGCTCTCGCTGGGCCTGTGGCACAACTTCGGCGATGACGTCGCCTTCCAGAACCAACGTGACATCGTGCGTCGGGCCTTCGACTTGGGCATCACCCATTTCGACCTCGCGAACAACTACGGCCCACCACCGGGGTCGGCCGAGACGAACTTCGGTCGGCTGCTGCACGAGGATCTTCACCCATATCGCGATGAGCTCATCATCTCCACCAAGGCCGGGTGGGCGATGCATCCCGGTCCATACGGTGGTCCGGGCGGCAGCCGCAAGTACCTGCTCGCCAGCCTCGACGCTTCGCTGAAGCGGCTTGGCCTCGACTACGTCGACATCTTCTACTCCCACCGTCCCGATGCCTCAACTCCGCTGGAGGAGACCATCGCGGCTCTGGACACGGCGGTGCGCTCGGGCCGCGCCCTCTACGCCGGCATCTCCTCGTATTCGGCGGACGACACAGCCACAGCCTCGGCGCTGGCAAAGGAGATGGGCACTCCCCTGCTCATCCACCAGCCCTCCTATTCGATGTTCAACCGCTGGATCGAATCCGACCGTCTCCTCGAGACCACGGAAGCCGAAGGTCTGGGCGTCATCGGATTCTCCCCGCTCGCGCAGGGGCTGCTCACGGACAAGTACCTGGGCGGGGTCCCCGATGACTCCCGGGCCGGCAAGGCCACTCCCTCATTCAAGAATGGGTTCCTCTCCGAGGACAACCTTGAGCGCATTCGCGGTCTGAACGAGATCGCGGCAGGGCGCGGTCAGTCACTGGCGCAGATGGCTCTGAGCTGGGCCCTGCGTGACGATCGGGTGTCCTCGCTGGTCATCGGGTCCAGCCGTGTCTCGCAGCTCGAGCACAATGTTGCGGCACTCGAGGCGGCACCGCTGAGCACCAAGGAGCTGACCGCGATCGATGAGTTCGCCATCGATTCCGGTGTCGACATCTGGGGCGATGCTCGCCGCAGCACAACAGCGTGAGTACACCCCCACTTTCGTGCAAAACCGACGCCGAGCCGCTGTGCTGGGCGGCCAGAATCAGCCGCGGTCTGCCAGGGTTCGCCTGTGTCGCTGTGATACCGTGAGCGCCGACCACACAGCACCACGCAGGAGCCTCCGATGAGTGACAATCGTCTTCCCGATGACGAGGCCCGGCGCAGGGACGCCGAATTCGGCAGCTCCGAAGTCAGCGACTCCGAAGTCGGCGCTTCCGATCAGGGGCATCCTGCCGATACCTCCAGCGAACCGTCTGACCAGACGGCCGACACGGAACCCGAGTCCCCCACGGAGAACCCCTGGGCGGCGCTCAAGCCCTGGCAGGGCAAGGCCACAGGCCTCGACAAACTGCTGCTCTTCATCATCATCGGCATCCCTCTCGTCTACCTGGCGCTGATGCCGCTGCGCCCTTGGATGCTGGTGCATGCTCCGGTCCTGCAGGAATTCATCAACGGTGCGAAGACCGCTGTTGTCGCTGCCGGAGCCTTTGCCCGCGTCGGTGAGATTCCGCTGTGGCTCGTCGTGGTCGCCGGATTCATCGGCATGGCGAAGTTCGACTGGGCCTTCTGGCTAGCCGGCCGCCGGTGGGGCGATGGAGTGCTGCGGCTCTTCGCGCAGAACGAGCGGCAGCTCAAACGCATCGAATCCCTCAAACGGATCCCCAACTGGGCACTGTTCCTCATGACTGTCGTCTCGCGTTGCCCGGGCGTTCCCGGAACCCTCGTCTACCTCGTCGCCGGCTGGACCCGGATGCGCCTGTCACTCTTCCTCGTCGCCGACCTCCTGGGCTGCCTGCTCTTCACCATCATCTGGACGACATTGGGCTATCAGCTCGGTGAGACCGCCGTCGATGTGCTCAAGGTCGTCGACAAATACGCCATGTGGCTGACCCTGGCGATCATCGTCGGCATCTTCGTCATCACCTATGTCCGCGAATACCGGAAGCAGAAGAACGCGCAGTGAGCCGCCGCTTCGCGCGTCGGTGACCTCAGGCGCCGAGGTAGCTGGCCTCAGGCGCCGAAGGACAGGAAGGTCTCGCGCATCCGCGTCGGCTCGGCCTTGCATCCGCTGAAGAGTTCGAAGGCATCGATCGCCTGGTTCACGGCCATGCCTGATCCGTCGAGAGTCCGGCAGCCCTTGGCCTTCGCCTCCCGCAGCAGTTGGGTCTCGAGCGGGAAGTAGACGACATCGGCGACCCAGGTCTGCGCATTCAGCAGCTCCGTGTCGAAGGGGGTCCCCGGAAAGGCCGCCATGCCGACCGGGGTCGCGTTGACGATTCCATCCGCCGAGGTGATCGCCGGCTCCAGCTCTGCCATCGAGATCGCACGGACATGGTCCCGGATCTCGGCGGCCAGATCCTGTGCCCGCTCCGCGCTGATGTCGGCGATGACGAGGTCCTTGACCCCGAGTTCCGACAGGGCAAAGGCGACGGCTCGTCCCGCTCCGCCGGCACCGATCTGCACGACACGGTTCCTTTCCGCCCCCGCGAGTCCGGCTTCGAAACCGCGTGCGAAACCGGTGACGTCCGTGTTGTGACCCGTCGTCCGTCCCGTTTCGTCGATGACGACTGTGTTGACCGAGCCGATCCGGCGGGCGCCGGGGGCCACCTCGTCGAGGAGGTCGATGACCTGCTGCTTGAAGGGGTGGGTGATGTTGAGTCCATCGAAGCCGAGTCGCACTGCCGATGTCAGCAGCTCATCCAGCGGCACGGCAGCCAGTCGCTCCTCGGCGATGTCGATCGTGCGGTAGATCGTGGTCAGATCATGCGCGGCACCTTCAGTCTCGTGCATGCGCGGGGTGCGGGAGGCGGAGATGCCTTCGCCGATGAGCCCAAGGAGCAGTGATCGGGTCATAGTCTCGCTTTCATATGGTGCGTTCGGTGTTTCAGGTATCGAGCTTGTCGGCCAGGATCTCCATCGCGTGCACATACCCCTTGGCTCCGGCGCCGGCGATGACCGCGGCGGCCACAGGCGAGAGATAGGAGTGGTGGCGGAACGATTCGCGGGCGTGCGGGTTGCTCAGATGCACCTCGATGATCGGATGATCATAGGATTTGAGCGCATCGTGGAGCGCCAGCGACGTGTGCGTGTAGGCACCGGCATTGATGATCGCCCCCACCGTGGTCTCCCGTGCCTCGTGCACGGCGTCGATGAGCCCACCCTCATGGTTGCTCTGCACACAACGCACATTCAGGCCCACCTCGGCGGCGGCTGCGGTGCACATGTCCTCGATGTCGGCCAGGGTGGTGCGACCGTAGATTTCAGGTTCGCGGACGCCGAGGAGGTTGAGGTTGGGTCCGTTGAGGATCAGGACGGTCGACATGATCACCTGGGCATTCTGGCGGCGATTGCGGCCGCCGTCTCGGTCAGCTGGGGAACGAATTCGATGAGCCCATCCAGGCTTCGACGGAACACCGGTGCGGCCAAGGCGAGGGCCGCCAGCAGACTCCCGTCGAGGTCGAAGACGGGCACGGCCAGGGCGTTCATGCCGATGTCGTTCTCCTCTGACTGCCCCGCCCAACCGGTGCTGCGGATCTGTTCGAGCTTGGCTCGCAGCTGTGCGGGGTCGGTGATGGAATTCGGGGTCCGCGGCTCCAGTTCGAGTTCAGCGATCGTGTTATCGCTGTTCGGGTCGTGGGCGAGGAGTGCCTGCCCCAACGCCGAGGTGTGCAGCGGCGAATCGTCCCCGGGATCCGTCGTGGTCCGGAACTGGGGACCGTCGACCGTGATCACCGTCAGCGCGGCGTTGCCGCGGCGAACGGAGAGGATGCTCGACTCCCCCGTGGTCGTCGTCAGTGACTGCAGGAGGTCTTTCGACGATCCGGCGATGCCACGACGGTGAGCAACCTTCTGTCCGAGCCGGAAGACTTCCAATCCCAAGGTGTAGGTCTTGGTGGAGGGCTCGTAGTCCGCGTATCCGGACTCAACGAGGCCGCCGAGCAGTCGGTAGGCGGTGCTGAAGGGATGGCTAGTGAGCTCTGCGGCTCTCGCGGCGCTGATGCCCTCCGCGTGATCTCCCAGGAGTTCGAGCATATCGAAGGCCTTGGTCACAGAGTTTGACCCTTTAGCCGGCATTCTTCGCCTCCCTGGCTATCGAAGTGAACTGAACGTTGACAGACTATGTCATCTCGATCACACTGTAAACCACACTGTAACAACGACTTCCACATTATGGCAATAGAGAAATGCGAGGAAGCATGATCAACGCGACCGAAGACGCTCGTCCCGGCAAGACCCCGCTTCGTGCAGCACTGTCCAGCTGGACGGGATCGGCTCTCGAGTACTACGACTTCGCGGTCTACGGAACCGCCGCAGCTCTGGTGCTCAATGTTCTGTTCTTCCCGGACACCACCGCCCCAGGCATGGCCATCCTTTTTGCGATGGGCACCGTCGGCGTCGCGTATGTCGTTCGTCCGCTGGGCGCCCTCATCATGGGGCCTCTGGGCGATCGGATGGGACGGAAGTTCGTCCTCATGCTCACCTTGTTCCTGATGGGATTCTCGACCTTCATCGTAGGCTGCCTGCCCACCTTTGATCAGGTCGGATACCTCGCGCCGGCGCTTCTGGTGCTATGCCGTGTGATCCAGGGACTCTCCGCTGCAGGTGAGCAGGCGAGCGCAATCAGCGTCTCCCTGGAGCATTCGGAGGAGACCAAACGTGCCTGGACGACCAGCTGGACGCTGCACGGCACCCAGGCAGGCACCCTCTTGGCCACCGCGGTCTTCATCCCCTTCACCGCCTTCCTCCCCGAGGAGGCGCTCTTCAGCTGGGGCTGGCGCGTGCCGTTCTGGCTCTCGGCACTCGTGGTGCTCACCGCATGGCTGATCCGCCGCGGACTGGACGAGCCACCTGCCTTCAAGGAAGCTCGCAATGAACACCCTCCCCTGACAGCGGTCTTCCGCTGGCACAAAGCCGCGGTTCTGCGCGTCGCGTCATGCGCCATGGTCAACACCGTGAACATGGTCTTCACCGTCTGGTCGCTGTCGTTTGCCACATCGATCGTCGGCCTCGAACGCTCGACCATGCTGATGGTCTCGGTCATCGCCAATGCTGTGGCTCTGCTGGCCATTCCACTCGCCGCGGTCCTCTCCGACCGCATCGGGCGCAAACCCGTCTTCATCACGGGAGCCCTGGGCGCCGGGCTGATGATGTTCCCCTACCTCGCTGCGGTCTCGAGCGGAAACTGGACACTCATCTTCGTCTGCGGTGCGATCATGTCCGGCTGCGCCTACTCGATGGCCAACTCGATCTGGCCCTCGTTCTACGCGGAGATGTTCCCCACCACCGCTCGCGTCACCGGCTTGGCCCTGGGCACGCAGATCGGCTTCGCCGTCTCCGGCGGACTCGCCCCGGTATTGGCCTCAGCCGTTGCCGGCACCTCGGGTCAGAACTGGATCTCGGTCGCTGGTTTCACGGCCGGGGTCTGCGTCTTCACAGCAGTGGCCGCGATGACGGCGAAAGAGACCAAGGGGCTCAGCCTCGAAGAGATCGACACAGTGCACGAAGCGCGTTCACGCTGAGGCGCGTGCAGGCGAGCCGTGATCATATTGAGGCGCGTGCCCGTGACGAAGAATTGTCTATGACGAGAAGTGAGGAAGGACGTCCATGCGAACGTCGATAGCAACAGTGTGTCTGTCAGGAACCCTGGAGGAGAAGCTGCGGGCCGCGGCACGTGCTGGCTTCAACGGAGTCGAGATCTTCGAACAGGACCTCGTCGTTTCTCCCGACTCCCCCGAGACCATCGCCGAGTTGGCGCGCGAGCTTGGCATCAGCCTTGACCTGTACCAGCCTTTCCGGGATCTCGAAGGCGTCGAGGAGGCGCAGTTTGAGAAGAACCTGAAGCGTGCGGAATCGAAATTCCAGCTCATGGCTCGGCTCGGGATCGACACCATGCTGCTGTGCTCGAACGTCGGCACCGCCACCATCGCCGATGACGGCGTGGTCGTCGAGCAGCTGCGCCGCCTCGGTGATCTTGCCGATCGCTATCGCGTGAACATCGCCTACGAGGCCCTGGCCTGGGGCCGGTTCGTCTCCGAATACGACTACGCCTGGGACCTTGTGAAGGCCGCCGACCACCCCCGGATCGGAACCTGCCTCGACAGCTTCCACATCCTCTCGCGCAATACGGATCTGGCTCGCATCGCGGAGATTCCTGGAGACAAGATCTTCTTCCTCCAACTGGCCGACGCGCCCGCACTGACCATGGATGTCCTCAGCTGGTCCCGCCACCACCGTGTCTTCCCCGGTGAGGGCGCCTGGGATCTCAGCGACTTCCTGACCAGGATCGCTGCCACGGGTTACGCCGGACCGGTCTCTCTCGAAGTCTTCAACGACTCTTTCCGCCAAGGAGATACGAACCGGACGGCCGTCGATGGCCTGCGCTCGCTGCGTTGGCTCGAAGCAAGCATTGCCGATGCGCCCGCGGCGGGAACTGCTGGCGAGGCGCAGCCTGAGGTCCCGAGCTCCGCGTTGGACCTGCAGCCTCTGCCAGAGGTAGAGGAACCGCGCGGAATCAACTATGTCGAGCTGAGCACCAACGACCTCGGCGCCCTGACTCGCCAGATGCACCAACTCGGGTTCCAGTTCATCGGCTATCACCGCAGCAAACCCCACGTGCAGCTGTGGCTTCGGGGGAAGGCCCGCATCATCGTCAGCGAGGTGACCGAGGAAGCGGGCACCACCTCGGCGCCGGTGAACGGCACGTTCCTGCGCGGAATCGGATTCGAGGTCACCGACTCGCAGTCAGCCATGGAGCGCGCCGCGCTGCTGCTCGCGGAGGAAGTGCCGCGCGATCAGACGCACAACGACGAGGTGCTGCGCGGGGTCTTCGCTCCCGACGGCTCCGAGGTCTTCTTCCATCAATTCAATCAGACGACGCCAGCGTGGATCAAGGAATTCGGACACGATCACGACGAGCAGGTCTCACACATCGACCATGTGAACCTGGCCCAGCCCTCGAATCACTACGACGAGGCTGTCCTCTTCTATACCTCGCTGCTGGCACTGCATGCCCAATCCTCACAGGACGTGCCGAGCCCATCCGGCCTGGTCAGGTCCCAGGTCATGTCGAGCACCGATGGTTCGGTTCGAATGCCGCTCAACGTCTCACCCCAGCCGCATGCCGAAGCCGTTGCGGGCCGTGGAATCGGCTCGGTGGTCGAGGCCTATCCGGAGCATGTAGCAGTAGCCTGCGAGGACATCTTCGAAGCCGCCGCGACTGCGCTCTCACGCGGGCTGGACTTCCTTCCCGTGCCGCAGAACTATTACGAGGACCTCGCTTCACGGTTCGACCTCGACCCGGAATTCCTGCAGCAGCTGCAGGAGAACCATGTCCTCTACGATCGCGACGAACACGGTGAGTTCCTGCACTTCTACACCTCGACGATCGGCTCCGTCTTCTTCGAGATGATCGAACGCCGAGGTGACTACCTTGGGTTCGGTGCACCCGACGCTCCCGTCCGGCTGGCTGCACAGCATCGGAAGAATGCGCAGCACTCGGCCTGATCGGCGTCTGCAGCCTGCAGGGAATCTGGCGGGTTCCGGGTTCTTCTGGCAGGGTATGACCATGAGCAATGAACAGATCTTCGACGGGCCGTTGGCTCGTGCAGCCCGTGCCCTGGTTCGCGTATCGGCCAAGGATGTTGCGTCCAAAGCCAATGTGAAGAAGTCCGAACTCAAGGATTTCGAAAAAGGTCTCGAAGACCTCACCGAACTGCAGGAGCACCGCGTCCTCGAAGCTCTCGAGGAATTCGGGGCCAGGTTCGTCCTCGATGACTCCCAGGGCGGCTACGGAGTGCGTCTGAAGTTCAACCGCGCCAAGGTTCGCGCCATCGAGCGTTGGGAAGACGAGGGCGGAACACCCGCCGAAGACGACGTCTGATCGAAGTCATCTGATTGATGTGAATCTGAGAGCCGGCCTCGGCCATGCAGTCTGCATGGCCGAGGCCGGCTCTCGTTGCGCTTAACTGGGCTGGAGTCAGCCTTGGTTGGAGTCAGCCGAAGCTGGGGTCAGCCTTGGTTGGAGTCAGCCGAAGCTGGGGTCAGCCTTGGGCAATGAGCTCCAGGTTGTCGACGACTCGGTTGGAGAAGCCCCATTCGTTGTCGTACCAAGCGACGACCTTGATCATCTTGCCCTCAACGCGGGTCAGGGCGGAGTCGAAGATCGAGGATGCGGCCTGCCCGACGATGTCGCTGGAGACGATCGGTTCGGTCTCGTATTCCAGAATGCCCTTGAGTTCCCCGTCGGCAGCCGTGCGGTAGGCCTCGAGCACCTCGTCGCGGGTGACCTCACGGGACACGATGGCATTGATCTCGACGATCGACCCGACCGGCACGGGCACGCGCATCGCGTCGCCGCTGAGCTTGCCTTCGAGCTGAGGAAGCACCAGGCCGATTGCCTTGGCGGCGCCGGTCGACGTCGGGATGATGTTCTCCGCGGCGGCCCGGGCACGGCGAGGATCCTTGTGCGGTCCGTCTTGGACCATTTGGTCGCCGGTGTAGGCGTGGACCGTAGTCATGAAGCCCTGTTCGATACCGGCCAGGTCATCGAGGACCTTAGCCAAGGGTGCCAGAGCGTTCGTGGTGCATGAGGCGTTCGAGATGATGGTGTGTTCAGGCTTGTAGGCCTCGGTGTTCACGCCGTAGGCCAGAGTGACGTCAGCACCCTTCGATGGGGCGCTGACGAGGACCTTCTTCGCACCGGCGGTTATGTGCGCTCGGGCTTTGTCGGCCTTGGTGAAGCGCCCCGTTGATTCGAGGACGACGTCGACGCCGAGTTCAGACCAAGGCAGGTTTTCCGGGTTCTTCTCGGCAAGGATCTTGATCGGCTTTCCATCGATGATGATCTCATCACCGGAGACCTCGACGGGGAAGGCGAAGCGACCCAGCGTGGTGTCGAACTTGAGCAGCCTGGCCAGGCCTTCGACAGGGCCGAGGTCATTGATGGCGACGACCTCCAGGTCACTGCCGCGTTCCTTCAGAGCGCGCAGTGTGCTGCGTCCAATACGACCGAAACCGTTGATGGCGATGCGAGTCAAAGTCACTCCCTGTCAGAGGTTCTGCTTGTGGGTACAACTCCATAGTCTCGCGTTCAGACAGACAGCAACAGTGGCCAGCAAGACATTCTGCGAAAGCTTCTCGCCAGACGTATTGCCAGATGCCGCAAGTATCCGGCCATCAGCCATGTAACCTGTTCAGGCGCCGATCAATCGCGACCTTCACTGGTCGATTCGCCAGAGCGCCAATCGCCGTCGGCACGGATGGCGGCGGTGATTCGTCGACTGCTGTCACACAGCTGGTGGGCCTGTGTGCGAGTCAGCGAATCGAAGACGAGCCTGCGCACAAGAGCAACGTGCCCAGGCGCCGCCGCAGACACAGCCCCCTGCCCGCTGTCGGTCAACGTCGCGATCGTGATTCGGCCGTCGCTCGGATCCGCAGCGCGGCGCACCCACAGCTTCCGCTCAAGTCGTGCGACTGCTCGTGACAAGCGGGACAGGGTGCTATTGGCGTAGCCGGCAAGCTCACTCATGCGAAGCGATTTTCCCTCAGCCTCGGAGAGGGCGAAGAGGATCCCGAACTCGAAATGACTGATCCCCGAATCACCCTGCATCTGCGCGTCGAGTGCCGCAGGAAGCCACTCCAGAAGCGTCGCCACTGCCGACCATACTTCAAGCTCATCGGAGTTGAACGCATCAGCGGATTCGTCATTGATCATGAGCGCCATTCTAGTACTTCACTTGCCCAGGAAAGTTGATGCACCTAAGATTCACTTACTCAGGAAAGTAAATTCTGCCGTGCACAGCGGCGCGAGAGGACATGTACACCATGGATACAGAGATCTCAGGCACAAGGGCCTTCGTCAGCGGTTCCACTCAGGGCATCGGATTCGCGGTGGCCGCGAGCCTGGCCGCAGAGGGGGCCACCGTAGTGATCAACGGCCGCGACGGGCACCGCGTGTCCGATGCGCTTGAGAGTCTTCGCAGCTTGGTGCCCGGCTGCGACGTCTCGGGGATAGCCGCCGACTTCGCTGACCCAGGGCACGTCGGTGCACTCCTCGACGCGCTCGATCCCGTGGATGTGCTGGTCAACAATGTGGGACTCTTCGACGTATCGCGGTTTGAGGAGATCTCGGACGAGGAGTGGCTGCGGTATTTCGAGATCAATGTGATGAGTGGGGTCCGCCTCTCGCGTCGTCTTCTTGATCCGATGCTCAAGAAGGGGTGGGGGCGGATCATCTTCGTCGGCACCGAGTCCGCCGTGGATGTGCCCGGTGACATGATCCACTACGGGGCGACCAAGGCGGCTGCGCTTGCGCTGAGCAGCGGTCTCGCGAAACTCACCCGGGGTACCGGCGTTACGGTCAATACCGTTCTGGGCGGTCCGACCTATTCCGCCGGTGTAGCAGACACGGTCGAGCAGATCGCTTCCGCACAGTCGCTTACTCCTGAGGCTTTGAAGTCCACACTCGTGCGTGAGTCCTCGCTCATCCAACGCTTCATCGAACCCGAGGAGATAGCGAATCTGGTGACCTACCTGGCCAGCGCCAAGTCATCGGCTACCAACGGCGCCGCACTACGTGCTGACGGCGGCGTTCTCCCCATCACCGTGTGAGCCGTCTCCGGCGTGTAAGCCATCAGCGGCGCACAGTCGTGGCTGCTGGACAGTCGTGGCTGCCGGACAGATCTTCCCCGGATTCAGCCGGAGAAAGTATGGCGGTATTCGTTGGGAGAGGTGGAGAGGATGCGCTGGAAATGCATGCGCAGATTCGCTCCGGTACCCAGTCCCACCTGGTCAGCGATCTGCTCGATCCCCAAGTCGCTGTTCTCGAGGAGCTCTCTGGCCAGGTCGACACGGGCCCGGAGCACCCACTGCATCGGCGTGTATCCGGTGTCGTCGACGAAGCGTCGTGAGAACGTGCGTACGGAGACTCCCGCGTTTGCCGCAAGGTCGGTCAGTGTCAGTGATTCTCCGAGATGCTGCAAAGCCCATTCTCTCGTGTCGGCGAAGACCTCACCAAGGGGGTCAGGGACGCTGCGCGGCACATATTGGGCCTGCCCTGCACTGCGGTAGGCGGCCGCGACCAACCGGCGAGCGACCTGGTTGGACAGTCCCACACCGTGGTCGCGGCGGATGAGGTGGAGGCAGAGATCGATCGCTGAGGCTGCTCCGGCCGAGGTCAGCAGCGCTCCTTCGTCGATGAACAGGACGTTTTCGTCGACCTCGATCGAGGGATAGCGTCGGGCCAGTTCCTTCGCCGTTGACCAATGAGTCGTCGCCCGCCGCCCTGCAAGCAGACCGGTGCGTGCAAGGACAAAGGTGCCAGTCGAGATTGCGGCGACCCGGGCACCGCGCTCGAACGCGGAGAGCAGAGCCCCGACGACGGCCGCTGATGGCTCATTTTCGACGACCGAAGCGGCGCCCGGGATGACGATCGTGTCTGCTGCTTCCAATGCGTCGAGTCCGACGTCGACGCTGTAGGAGAGACCATCGGCTCCGATGACCATCCCGGGGGCCGCCCCACAGACTTCAACCGAGTACGGCCAGGTTCCGCCGGGAAGGATACCGCTGGGGTGAACAGACGAGGTGGGGCTGACCGCGTTGGAGCCGCGGCCGAAGACTTGGACGGGAACGCCGAGGTCAATGGCAGACACCCCACCTAAAGCCAGCACGAGAATCCGGTGCGGCTTCGGGCGGGGTGTTCTGCGCAGCGGGGTTCGGGAATCTTCAGTCATGATTGCTCTTCAGTCTAGGCAATCGAAGGGCCCCGTTCATCAGCGACTCTGAGCAATCGAGGATCGGGCACGACTCCCGGTTCGATTCAGCTGTGGTCGTGGGCTCCGGTGAGCTTGAAGCCGAGGCGTCCGTGGGCGAATGCGCCGCCGGCCCGAATCGCCGAGGCGGTCCATGCGGTCTCTGCCAGCTCGGTTTCCGAAGCGCCGGCCTTGACCGCTGCATTCGCGTGCGCATCGATGCAGTAGGCGCACTGGGTCGTCAGTCCGACGGCATAGGCGATGAGCTCACGGTACTTCAGCGGAATCTCACGCCCGTCCTCAGCGAAGACGGCATTATTGAAATCACCGAAGGCCTTGAGGATGTCCGGAGTGGTCTCCTTGTAGGCCTTGTCGTACTTTCCGTCGCCTTCGCGATCGAAGAAATCAGTCATGGTGCGCTACCTCCTGGGATCGAAATCGTTCCAAATTGCCACGCTACCTCCAGTGGCAAGGGGATGTATTCGCTTTCGTCATATGTGACCGGAGGAACGCGCCCGAACGCGGGCCAGACGATGATGGCCAGAAGAAGTCGGTCAGAAGATGCCGGGCTGAGCTGCCAGCGATTGGGGAGCGATGCTTCGAGCAGCCTCGGTGGGAGCAGTCGCGGTCGGAGCTGGACTCCTGAGGTCGACTGCCGGCTCGACTGCTGAGGCCACCGGCGGAACAGCTGGAGAATCAGCCTTCGGGGGAACCGCCTCGGCGATGGCCTCGAACATGGCCAGGGTGCCGTGCTGGTGGGCAAGGCTCACCGGCTGGGGGTCACTGGAGAGCTTGACGCCCACGGTCTGGGTGGCGCGGTCGATGTAAAGCATCTGGCCGTGAATGCCGATGCCGATGACCACGTCGCGACTGGCCGAAGGCACCCAGAACTGGCTGCGATACATGCCGCCCGGGTAGGACTGCCCCGATGGAGAGTCCGCAAAGACCTGGGCGGAGTCGGCCGCTCCGGTGAAGATGTCGTCGATCCAATTGCCTGACAGAACACGTTCGCCCTCGGCGGTGGTGCCGCCGCGGGCGATCATCTCGCCGAACCTTGCCAGGTCGCGCAGAGTGGTGCTGATGGCGCCGTCGGCGATGGACCCGCCCCAGCGGTCTTGGCAGACCTGCGCTGCGTGGGCCGCACCGATCTTCGACCACAGATATTCGCTGGCGATGACGGAGAAGGGCTGCCCGACGACGGCTTCGCAGATCCAGGCCAGAACGTCGGTCTCGCAGCTGCGATAGACGAAGGCTCCGCCGTGTTCGCGTTCGCTGGTCAGCCCCATGAGGAAGTTTTTGATCCCGTTCGCCGAGGTGGCTGTCCGAGGCGCGAAATCGACGGCTTCGAACAGTGCCCGGATCTCGGAACCTTCTTCGAGGTATTCCTCGGAGAATTTGATCCCGGATCGCATGTCGAGGAGGTCGCGGATGGTTGCTCCGGCGTATCCGCTCTCGGACAGTACCGGCACTCGGGAGGCGACCAGGTCTTCCGGTGAGAGCAGGCCCGCGTCGCTGAGTGCGCCGACGACGGTGGAGACGATGGACTTGCTGATCGAGAACAGCATGTGCTGGCGCGCCGGCTTCATCGGCCAGGCGTACTCTTCCGCCAGTGCCACGCCTTCACGAGTGACGAGCCAGGCATCGGTGAAGGTATTGGCCAGGACATCGCCGACGGTCGACCAGGCTTCGTCTGCGGCGGACCATTTGTGACGGTCGATGGGCAGGGGACGGAAATCATGCTCTTGAGTCACCAGATCACGGACCGAACCGATACCGCGCGGAATGCCGCCGACGGGGAAGAGCTCTTCCATCCGAGTGAGTGAGAATGCGAAGTACTCGGGCCATTTCCAGGAGTCGAGGTCGATGCGTTCGAGAATCGCCTCGGACGGGTCGACGATGGCATCTTCACTCGCCGAGGTGAGGTCGCCGGCACGCGGCAACGGACGGATCTCCGGTGGAGTTTCGGCATCCTCGGCCGGTACATCTGCTGGGTCTTTTGCTGGATCGGTCGGGACTGCCTGGCCGTCGGTCTGTTCTGACTGCATTCTGATGCCTTTGGTATTTCCCGAGAGCGCGCCGATACGTTGTCCGGCTGATTCGTCGGTGGGGCCGGGCAGGGTCTTGTCCATATCCGCCATATTTCGCCTCCACCGGTCTCGATCTGCAAGGGAGAGCTTACCTGCAGGAGAAGAACCCGCACAGTTGAGGTCGATTTGGAGAGCACAATCTGGGCCGCAGATCGGCGGACGGAGAGCTTCTCACCAGCACAGTCATCACAGTCGGTTACTGATCATTCATTCAACTTACGATCTGGTCTTCCCCGCGTATTCTTTAATCGCCGCGCCCCAATCATGCCGCCGGGTCCTTGTCATGCTCCTACACCTCGAGACTCGGCCGTCGTGTCGAGCCCCATGTGCACGCACAAGTGTGGCGGCGCTCCGTGCGTGTTTCAGCGAACCCCAGCAGAATGCGAGTGGCTATAAGGTGGTGGTCGGAGGAACGGGAACCCGATCAGCTCTGCGCCGATGGCTTCCGCCCAGGCAGGCAGATTCCATTTTACCTGCGCGATGACGACCAACGTTGCCATCGCCTCGCTCATTCTCACTATTCTGGCCGGGCCAGCCCAGGCAGACCGTCATTACGGCAGAGAAGGTCGATGAACTTCAAGATAACTCTTGTGCCCTCATCCCCGCGGACTCGATGTCGAGTGCTACACCAGCCCCTGGTCCTCGGCGACGCGGATGGCGCGGGAACGAGAGTCCACGCCCAGCTTTGTGAACACGTTGACCAGATGGCTCTTCACGGTCGCCTCGGTGACGAAGAGCTCCTGCGCGATCTGCGCGTTCGAGGCACCGGTGGCCAGCAGCTTTACCACATCGCGTTCCCGTCGGGTCAGCTTCGGGCCGGGATTGCGCATCGCGGCGATGACCTTCGATGAGATCTCAGGCGGCAGATAGGTCTCCCCGCGTGAAGCCTTCTCGATCGCGGTCGAGATGTCCTCGGGGTTGATGTCCTTGAGCAGGTACCCGGCCGCGCCGGCGTTGAGTGCCGCGACGATTTCGGAATCGTTGTCGAAGGTCGTGAGGATGAGGACCGCAGGCTTCTTCGGCAGGGCGTTGAGCCGCTTCGTCACCTCGATGCCGTCGATGCCCTCCCCCAGGCGCAGGTCGCACATCACCACATCGGGCGCGAGCTCGTCGACCACGGCCAGTGCCTCTTCGCCGCTGCCTGCCTCACCGACGACGGTGATGTGCTCGGGTGCGTCGATGACGGACCGCAGGCCGGCCCGCACCACGGGATGGTCGTCGACGAGGATCACTCGAATCGTCATGCGCTGTCTCCTTGTGTGGATTGTCCATTGGCGTCATCGGCCGCGCCGAGGTGGTTCCTGGGTTCACCGTCGACCGCGACCCCCGGCCGGGAGGTCAGAATCGGATTCTTGGGCAGTGTGGCTGAGATTGCGAATCCCGAGCCCGGCGTCGACTCGATAACGAGCTCTCCGCCCAGCTCGCGCATGCGCGACCCAATGAAGTCGAGGCCGAAGCCGGACTCGGATTCGCGTTTGCGCGAGCCCGGCTCGGCCATTCCGACGCCGTCGTCGACGATGTCCATGCGGATCGACCCGTCGAGATCCATGAGGCTGACCATGACGCGTGAGGCGTGGGAATGCTGTCTGACATTGGCGAGCGCGGACTGTGCAGTCCGCAGCAGGGCCACCTCCACCTCGGCGGGCAGAGAAGGCAGCGTCTCATCGACCTCGACGCGAGCGCTGATAGAAGTGTCGTCCTCAAGACGCGCGAGCAGACGGCGGATCGCTGCGGTCAGCGCCCCGTCCTCGAGTTCGGCGGGGGCGAGGGCGGCGATGATCCGGCGCACGTCGCGCGAACTCTGAGCGGCGAGGTCTTCGACCTGGCGCAGGACCTGCTGGGCATGCTCGTCGGTGGTCTTGTCCACCTCGGCGTGGGCGATGAGCCGGATCGAGGAGATCTCCTGTGCGATTGTGTCGTGGATGTCGCGAGAGACCCGGGTGCGTTCCTGGATCTCTCCGGCATGACGCTGGGTCAGGGCAAGTTCGTCCTGCAGGTCAAGGAGATTCTGGTGAGCCAGCTCCAAGGATTGGAGCAGCTCTTCGCGCCTGCGCCCTTCGCGCAGAAGTTCGATATAGCCGCGGGAGAGGCCGAGGGCGAAGATCGCGCCGATGAGGGAACCGATGATGCTCGCGGTGCCGACCTCACCGTAATGGGCCAGGGGTGCCACGACCGTGGCGATGTAGGTCAGGGCGGTGAAGACCACGGCGATGCGGATCGAAAACAGGTGTCCGGCGAGGAGCCAGAGGACGAAGGCGATCCAGATGAATTCGGCGGAGACCAGCAGGGTGCACAGCCACGCACCGGCGAGGACCAGCAGCCACCATTTGGCCAGGACGATCGCACCGCTGCGGGCAGCCCGGACGGCACCGAGGGTGTACCAGGCGAGGAAGACGATGCTCACTGCGATCGCCGCCAGCGGTGCCGCTCCCCCGTCGATGGCGCGGATGCACGAGATCACGGTGAGGGCCAGGGCCATCGCGTGCTGGCCGATCTCCATGGTGCGCTCTGTCCACCCGCGTGTGTCCACGGTTTCACCTTCCTGCATGTCGTTCGTCCTGCCAACTCAATCACATCTGCGGCGAGCGCGTGCGCTTTTCAACGGGCTGCGCTTTCGATCGAGTGCACACTGTCAGGCATGCGTGCGGCTTCAGCTGGGCTCGCTTTCAGCCCAGTGCGCACTTTCAGCCGAGGATTCACACGACGGGGCCCCGCCACCGATGTCTTACGATGGCCGGGCCCCGTCCACTGCTGTCAGTGCCGTTTGTCCTCGACACTGCGGTGACGGTCAGTGCTTGCTGTGTCCTGTCGAGGCACCGACGCTCTCGGATTCGCTCAGCAGGTGAGTGCGCTCTGCGTGAGTGCTGCCTGCTTGAGCACTCTCGTCGGGTGTGTCATCGGCAGCCGATGATTCCCGAGTTCCTGCCTCACCAGCACCGGCTGCCGTAACACCGGCACCGGGTGCCGCGGCATCAGCACCGGCGTATTTGTGCTCCGAGCGGGTGATCGCCTTGTTGGGCCACCACATCTTGTTGCCGGCCAATCCGAAGATGGCTGGGACGATGACCGTGCGCACGATGATGGTGTCGACGAGCACGCCGACTCCGACGATGAGCCCCAGCTGACCGAGGACCATCAGCGGCAGCATGCCCAGTGCCGCGAACACTCCGGCCAGGACGATGCCGGCGCTGGTGATCACGCCGCCGGTGTGGCTGACGGCTTCGATCATGCCCTGACGGGAACCGTGGATGACAGATTCCTTCTTCGCCCTGTGGGACAGGAAGATCGAGTAGTCGATGCCCAGTGCCACGAGGAACAGGAACGCGAGTATCGGAACCTGCGCATCCAGTGCCGCCTGGCCGAAGATCGTCCGGCTGAGGAACGCTCCGAGACCGATCGATGCGGCGGAGGAGGCCACGTTGACCACCAGCAGGGTGCCCGCCACCAGAGGTGCACGCAGGATGCCGAGCAGGATGATGAAGCTGATGGCCAGGATCAGCGGTGCAATGGCCAGGAAGTCCTGAGCATTTCCGTCGCGGGCATCGAGTTCCGTGGCAGCCGCGCCGCCGACCTTTGCGTCCGCACCGTCGATCGCGTGGACATCGGATCGGATGTCGGTGACCAGATCCAGGCCTGCGGGGCTGTCGGGTTCGTATTCGCCGGTGACCATGACCCTCGAGATCGAGGTTCCCCCGGTCGTCGTCTTGTCGGTGACGTTGGCGCGTACGACCCCGTCGAGGTCTGACACGGAGTCCACGACCTCCTTCGCATGTGCCGAGTCGGTGACGACCCAGATCGGCTGTGATTCGCCGGGCGGGAAGTGGTCGGCCAGAGTATCGAGGCCCTGTGCCGATTCTGACTGCACGCGGAACTTCTCGGATTGGTCCAGTCCCACCGAGGTGCCGATGAGTCCCGTAGCCATGACACCGAGAATGATGATTCCGGCGCCGAGGTGGATGCCCGGTTTCTTGACCACGCGAGTCGCGATGGTCCTCCAGATGGAGGCCTTCGCAACGGGCTTCGCTCCGGTGGTTTCGTCGGAAGCTGTTTCGACGACCGCGATTTCATCGGCGGCTTCCTGAACCTTGGGAACGAAGGGCCAGAACACGCCCTTGCCGCAGATCGCGAGGACCGGGGGCAGTGCGAAGAGCACGGCGGCTGCGGCGATGATGAGTCCGACCGCGGCGGTGATGCCCAGTCCGCGGGTTCCTGGGATTACGGCGAAGATAAGGCTGAGCAGGGACAGGACCACGGTCAGGTTCGAGGCGAGGATCGTCGAGGCTGTGTGCGTCCAAGCGGAGCCCAGCGCCAGACGGTGATCGCTTTCGCGGCCGAGCTCCTCCCGGTAGCGGGAGATGAACAGGAGCGCGTAGTTGGCTCCGGCGCCGAATACCAGGACGCTGATGATGCCCGCGTCGAACTGCAGATCCAGTGCGTCACCCACGGCAGCAGTCACGGTGGAGGCGAGCCCATCGGCGGTGCCGATGACGATCAGTGGCAACAGCCACAGGATCGGTGACCGGTAGGTGATGATGAGCAGCAGCGCGACGATGACGATGGTCACGATGAGGAGTGTGAAGTCCGCGCCGCCGAACGCCGAGGCGATGTCGGCACCGATGGCGGGGCCGCCGGTGACCAGGAGGGACATGCCGGAGTCTGTGAGCTGACCGGCCTGGGAGTCATTGGCGATGAAGTCGCGGAGTCCGTCGACGGTCTCGGCCGTGTCGGAGTTCGTCAGTCCGACCTCGATCGGGACCATGAGCAGCGCGGCCTTGCCGTCATCGCTCATGATGGGCCCGCTCGCCTTGGATGCATCGTCACCGGCAGATGAGTCTGTGCTCGAATCACCGGATTGAGCCGAGTCGATGTAGTCGCTGAGCGAGCCGCTCAGCTTCCCCAGTTCTGACTGGTCGGTGTCGCTGAGGACCGAACCGTCGTCGTGGGTGGCCACGACCATGACCGACTGCTTGTCGGCGTCGGGGAACTTCTGCAGGAGCTGTGCGGCCTGAGTGGATTCGGAGTTCGCCGGGGCGGATTCGTTGGCCCGATCCTCGCCTGCCCCGGACAGGAGTCCGAAGAGGAGAGTGACGAGGATGACGACCCCGCCGAGGACGAACCACGAACCGCGCTTCGACACCAGTGTGTGCGCGCTTTTCGTGAGTGTTGTGTTCATGTCTTAAGCTCATCAATTTTCTGAGCTCAAAACATCGCCTAGGAGTTCAGACTAAATCTGCAACTTTCGATGGAGTCTCGCGAGTATCAGGCGATCGTGGCACCCGCGGCGTCCATCTCAGCCAGCGCCAAAGTGGAGGAGTCCTTGCCGACACCGGCGATGAGGTCCTGCAGAACGCGGACGGACAATCCGTTCTTCAGAGCGTCGAGGACCGTGGCGCGCACGCAATGGTCGGTGGCGATGCCGACGACGTCCACCTCGGTGATGGTGAGGTCTGTGAGCAGATCGCCGAGGCGCTCCCCCGTATCCGTCGTCCCTTGGAAGGCGGAGTAGTCGGGTGTGCCCTGCCCCTTGCGCACGTGGTGGGTGATGGCTTCGGCGGCCAGCAGTGAATCGTATGCAGCGCCCTCGGTGTCCGCGACGCAGTGCTCGGGCCAGGTGTCGACGAAATCGGGGTTCTGGCTGAAGTGGCCGCCGTTGTCGCTGCCGGCGTCGTGCCAGTCGCGGGAGGCGATGATCGCGTCGTAGTCATCGGCGTGGGTGTCCACAAAGCGTGTCACCTCTTCGGCGACACGGTCGCCGCCATCGACGCCGAGCGCCCCGCCCTCGGTGAAGTCGTTCTGGATGTCCACGATGAGAAGTGCCTTCGCCATATCTCGAGCATAGGCCTTCAGCCGGTGGGTTTGTCTTCAAACCAGTAGAACTGTGAGAAGTAGTGATCCTTCGGCAGCTCCAGATCCTGTTTGACCACGGCGCGCACCTGCTTGATGAGGCCGCGTTCGCCTGCTGCCCAGACATAGAGACCACTCTGGTCGAGACCAAGCGATCGAATGTGCTCGGCCAGGGCGTGCCCCATCGGGCCGTTGCGGGGGACCCAGTCCCACCGCATGTTCGGATGGTCGGTCCGAGGAAGGCCTGCAACGGTCTCTGGATCATGGTCATCTTCGAGCACAACGGTCACAGCCACCTCGGCGGGGAAAGCGTCGAGCCAGGAGTTCACTGCGGGCAGTGCTGTCAGGTCGCCGGCAAGGACCACATGATCGGTGTCGTCAGGCAGATCGATGCGGGCGGGGGTCAGCGCGGCTTCGATCCTCGTGCCCGGCCTCGCGGTCGCGGCCCACTTGCTGGCGGGTCCGCTTCCCGCGGGATTTGCCTCATCGCTGTGAAGGACGAAGTCGAGGCTGAAGGTTCCGGCGGTCAGATCCACATCGACGAAGGTGTACCCACGCTGACTGACTTGGGCGCGGCCCTTCTCCGGATGGGGGAACCAGAGACGAGTCCAGACAGTGGGAAAGACCTCGCTGAGCTCGGACAGGAGCTCGGGTCCCGTGAAGTGGATTCGCCGGTAGTAGTCGGTGAAGTCCTCGACCTGCGTCACCGCGGCCTCATGGTTGGTGATGCGCATCAGGCGCATGACCCCGCGCTGCCAATTGACCATACTCGTCCACCCCTTCGCCCAGTAATATTTTCATTCCTGAGCTTAGCCTAAGCTAACTAAAATGGGGTGGACTGAGAAGCGACGACACGAGGGCAGCCGCGGACCGGTTTCAGCCCTGCTTCAGGGCCTTCTTCTGAGCCTTCTTCGCGGCCTTCTGTGCCGCCTTCTTCGCTGCCCGCTTAGTCGTCTGAGCGCCTGCAACCAGGAGGAGTCCGCCCAATGCCGCAACGTTCTTAGAGAAGTGGACCTTGTGAGCGGCAGCGTCGGCACCGTCCATGTCCCAGAAGGCATGACCGGCCAGCGTGGTCGGCACCAGGGATCCAGCGAGGGCGAGCGCGGACAGGCGCGGCTTGATGCCCAGCGCCATGGTGGTTCCGGCAAGGAGCTGCAGTCCCCCATTGGCGCGAACCAGGAGTTCATCGTCTTCGGGCAGGACCGGCAGGTATTCGCGGATCGCATCGAGTGTCGGGGCGGCGGCCGCGACACGACCGCCGGGGCTGGTCAGCGCCGAATAACCGCCGGTGATGAAGACTGGTGCGGTGAGTACGCGTCCTGCTGTCTGCAGCAACGATGGACCTAGTGCCATGGAGTTCTCCTTGAGGTGTGGGGTTTTGAGCCTAACGGATGCTCGACCTCAGCCTCAAAGCACTTCGCGGCTGGGCGCCGCTGTCGGACTCGTCGCGGGAGTCCCAGTCGTGCCCGACGTGGGCGTCTCGGTCGCACTCGCTGCAGGTGCAACGGGCGCGGGCGCTACAGCCTTCGGCCGCTTGAAACCCAGTTCGGGCTGCTTGCGAAACTGGCCGGTGGCGAAGAGAACGGCGATGACTATCGCTGACACGATCCAGCCGCTCACACCCAGGAACGAGACCAAGGCCATGTCCGGCGCCTCGGCGGAGCCATCGATGAAGAGTCCCAGCAGCATTCCCGCTGAACCGTTGAGCGCAGCATGCCCGGCGACGGCCGGCCAGATCGATCCGGTGCGCAGCCGCAGCCAGCCGAACAGGATTCCCAGCATGACGCATCCGCCGACCATGAACGCCAGGCCGGTGATGTCGGGGCGAGCGAAGTTGTATCCGAGCAGGATCAGCGGTGCGTGCCACAGACCCCAGATCACTCCGACGATGATGAGCGCGGGCCAGGTGCCGAGAGGACGCAGGCTTGTCAGCAGCCAACCCCGCCAGCCGACCTCCTCACCGAAGGCGACCGTGAGGTTGAACAGCGACCCCAGGGCCATGATCACCAGGTAGCCGATCACAGCCACAGCCACAGGGATCTCTTCGAGTCCCGGCAGCTGCGCCAACTGCGCTTTGAACCCAGAGAGGCCGAGCAGGTCAACCTGCATCCAGCCGAAGGCCGCTCCCACCAGGTAGGCCACGGCGACCAGCACGAAGATCCCGAAGAATGCGAGCGCGGTCATCCCCAAAACCCGACCGAAGGGACGCAGCGGCCAAATACCGAGGTACCTGACTATGCTGGCCCGCGGGCCACCGGTGCGACGGCGCTGGACGAACATCGCCACGACCACAGCGATCAGCGGGGTGAACATCATGGCCATCCCCGAAACTTGCACCAGCATCACGTTTCCGAGGCCCTCGCCGCTCAACCACAGCGGCAGGCACACGAGCCAGGCGAGGATCACCGCGACGGCAACGAAGACTGCGAACTCGAGCCACGGCACCGTGGCCGGAACGATTGCCAGGGGTCGCCCCTTGGGGTCGACTTCCTCCCTCGCCGAGGCAGCTGCCGGCTCTGCGCCTACGATCACCTTGTCGTTGCGTTCCGTTTCCATGCTCACGGCTTCTCCTCAAATCCTGCGCCGGCCTGCATTTCCTGCGCTGTCCTTAGGATCCAACCTACGTTGCCGCAGAACCGGCCACCTCCGCCTCGTGGATGAAATCGTTCTCGCCCGCATGGCCGAGCCGCGCTGTTCTTCCCTCGAGCGCACCGACTCCAGACACCCAGACCCATCCGCATTCTGAGATACGATGAGTCTCGTTGAATCACCGTCGACTCGTGCAAAGGTGCACTCCTGATGACCGAACCATCCCCGAAATCACATCTCTCGGACGCCGACCACCTCTCCGTCCTCGGCTACAACGACTCCTTCGAACGGTCGATGAGCCCCTGGGCGAACTTCGCCCTCGGCTTCACCTACCTCTCGCCCCTCGTCGGCGTCTATTCCCTTATGGCCGTCGCCCTGTCCACCGGTGGTCCACCGTCGATCTGGTGGATCATCATCGTCGCGTGCGGGCAGATGCTGGTGGCATTGGTCTTCGGCGAAGTCGTCTCCCAATTCCCCATCGCCGGTGGAATCTACCCGTGGTCACGCAGATTGTGGGGCAAAAAATATGCGTGGATGGCAGCTTGGGTCTACATCTGCGCACTCATCGTCACCATCACCTCGGTGTCGGAGTTCGGGGCCGGGTTCGTGGCGAGCCTCTTCGGCTTCGCACTGGGCCGCAACACCACTCTCCTGCTGGCATTGGCGCTGCTGATCCTCGCCCTGGCCATCAACTTCAGCGGCACCAAATGGTTGGCTCGGATCGCCAGGATCGGCCTGTTCGCCGAACTCATCGGTGTCATCGGACTGGGACTGTTCCTGCTTATCTTCGAGCGCAAGCACAGTTTCGGCGTGTTCTTCGACTCCATGGGCACCGCCGGTGACGGCAGCTACGTCGCAACTTTCATGGGTGCAGCGGTCGCCGGACTCTTCCTCTTTTACGGCTTCGAGGCCTGCGGCGACGTGGCCGAAGAGGTCTCCAATCCCGCTCGCGGCATCCCGAAGGCCATGCTCATGACGATCGTCGTCGGCGCGGTTTCGGCCCTGTTCTCATTCGCCGGCTACGTGCTGGCGGCCCCGAACCTCGACGAGATCGTGGCCGGACAGGTCGAAGATCCCATTCCCACGATCCTTGAGGGAAGCCTCGGCACGGTTGGGGCCAAGATCTTCCTCCTCGTCGCCATCACCGCCTTCATCTCCTGCGTGCTCAGCCTCCAGGCCGCCGCCTCGCGCCTGATCTTCAGCTTCGCTCGCGACGGCATGATGCCAGGCCACCGTTGGCTGTCAAAGGTCACCGACGGGACGAAGGTCCCACGCAACGCCCTCATCGTGGCCTGCATCGCACCGGCACTCATTTGCGTGCTCATCTGGTTCAACGACGGAATTCTCGTCGCCGTCACCTCATTCGCGATCCTCGGCATCTACCTGGCCTTCCAGATGGTCGTCCTCGGCGCACTGCGTCAGCGCGTCAAGGGATGGAAGCCCGCCGGCCCATGGTCACTGCGCGGCTGGGGCTTCCTCGTCAACACCGCGGCCTTGGCCTACGGCATCTTCGCCATGATCCTGCTCTCCCTGCCCGGCGACTCGGGGTCCTTCTTCGCCGACTGGATCGTGCTCATCGGCCTCGTCGTGGTGCTGGCAGCCGGATTCATCTACCTCTTCATCGCCCGTCCCGATCGACAGTCCGATGCTCCCGAAGGTGATGCGATCGCCGTCGCCGAGGCGATCCGCTCCCACCACTCGAATCGCTGAGCCCCGAGGTCGCAACCACGAAACGTCGAGCGGACCACTTAGCATCGAGCGGGCACTCTATAGCCTCTGCCCTCGACGCTAAGTGGTCCGCTCGATTCTGCTCAGCGAGCCGAAGCATTAAGCACATAAAAATACATATCTATGCATAACAATTCGACACGGGTTGTCCTGGCCGCTAAGCTGGTCAGCATGTCGAAAGTATTGTCTTCGCTCCCAGTCGGTGAGCATGTTGGAATCGCCTTCTCCGGCGGACTGGATACCTCCTGCGCAGTCGCATGGATGCGTCACAAGGGCGCCATCCCCTGCACCTACACGGCGGATATCGGCCAGTATGACGAGCCCGACCTCGACTCCGTCACGGAGCGTGCGAAGGAATACGGTGCTGAGATCGCCCGTTTCGTCGACGCCAAGCGCCTGCTGGTCGAAGAGGGCTTCGTCGCTTTGCAGTGCGGTGCCTTCAACGTCCGCTCCGGCGGCAAGACCTACTTCAACACGACTCCTCTGGGCCGTGCGGTCACAGGCACGATGCTCGTGCGCGCCATGAAGGAAGACGGCGTCGACATCTGGGGCGACGGCTCGACCTACAAGGGCAACGACATCGAGCGCTTCTACCGCTACGGCCTCATGGCCAACCCGAAGCTGCGCATCTACAAGCCCTGGCTCGACTCGGACTTCGTCGAGGAACTGGGCGGACGCCAGGAGATGAGCGAATGGCTCGTCGAGCACGGCTACCCCTACCGCGACTCCGCCGAGAAGGCGTACTCCACAGACGCCAACATCTGGGGTGCGACCCACGAGGCGAAGAGCCTTGAGTTCCTCGATGCCGGACTCGACATCGTCAACCCGATCATGGGTGTCGCCGCCTGGCGTGATGACGTCGAGGTCGCCACCGAAGAGGTCACCGTCGGCTTCGAGGCCGGCCGTCCCGTCTCGATCAATGGTGAGAAGTTCGACGACCCGGTGGCACTGGTCTTCAAGGCCAACGAGGTCGGCGGCCGTCACGGACTCGGCGTCTCCGACCAGATCGAGAACCGCATCATCGAGGCCAAGTCGCGCGGCATCTACGAGGCCCCGGGCATGGCACTGTTCCACATCACCTACGAGCGCCTGCTCAATGCCATCCACAACGAAGACACCATCGCGCTCTACCACGAAGAGGGTCGCCGCCTGGGTCGCCGGATGTACGAGGGACGCTGGCTGGATCCGCAGTCACTCATGCTGCGCGAATCCATGCAGCGCTGGGTCGCCTCGGCGATCACCGGCGAAGTGACCTTGCGCCTGCGCCGCGGTGACGACTACACGATCGTCAACACCCAGGGCCCCAACCTGTCCTACCACCCAGAGAAGCTGTCGATGGAGCGCGTGGGCGACGCCGCCTTCGGCCCCGAGGACCGGATCGGTCAGATGACCATGCGCAACCTCGACATCGCCGATTCACGTGCCCGCCTCGAGCAGTACGCGGCCATGGGCATCGTCTCCGGCCCGACCTCGGAACTCGTCGGTTCACTTGAGGCCGGCGGCGCCGACGAAATCGCGAACTCCGGTGCCGATATCGACGCAGCCAGCGACCTCGCCGGCCTCTCCGCTGCCTTCGACGCCGGCACGGACTGACCCCGAAGTCCTCTCGGCCATCACCGGCCGAAGGCTGAGTCGTACCCGCAGCCCACGCACACCAGTGATGTCACTGTGTGCGTGGGCTTCTTCGATCTCGGATCGACCAGAAATTGCCAACCGCTGCACCGGGCTCAGCGGACAGTGGGAAGATCGTGCCATGACTTCAGCAGCGTCCACTGCACATTCCTTCGCCGAGGCGATCGACCGCCAGCTCCGCGAGGGTGGCACCGCCGTACGCGCCCAGAAGGAGCGGGAGTACCTCAAGAGCGATCTCGTCCACT
Source organism: Brevibacterium sp. FME17 (assembly GCF_014897515.1). Taxonomy (NCBI): domain Bacteria; kingdom Bacillati; phylum Actinomycetota; class Actinomycetes; order Micrococcales; family Brevibacteriaceae; genus Brevibacterium; species Brevibacterium sp. FME17. The sequence continues at coordinate 120,905 of NZ_JABUYD010000008.1, read as the reverse complement.
ACGGGGTTGGCGTACCAGCTACCAGGGCTGTCGTACGTGACGCGCTGCGCTCTGCAGATCTCGACCATGACGCAATCATCGAACTCGCCGAACTGCTGTGGGACACCGAGGCCACCATCGACACGAGCAACCTCGAAGCAGGCAAGAAGCCCTCACCGCCGGAATCACACCCACATCGGGCACCTGCCTACGAGTGTCGCAGTGCGGCCACGATGGTGCTCGTCCAATCGATGGACCACCTCGGCGTCGGGGACAGCAGCTTCCTTGAACGGCTGCTTCGAGAGTCCCGGACCTGGGCGCTGGTCGATCCACTGGCCGGCGATGTCGTCGGCCCGCTGAGCGAACACGATGGGGGTTTTGACCAAGCCCTCGACCGCTGGGCGACAGACGAAGATTTCTGGATTCGGCGCGCCGCGCTGCTGGCCCACCTGCGACCGTTGCGCGAGGGCCGTGGAGACTTCGATCGGTTCGCCCGCTTCGCCGATGCGATGCTGGACGAGAAGGAGTTCTTCATCCGCAAGGCCATCGGCTGGGTACTGCGTGACGCTGCTCGGAAGCGGCCCGATATGGTCTTTGACTGGATGCTGCCGCGCTCGAAGCGAGCCTCGGGCGTGACGCTGCGGGAAGTGGTCAAGTATCTGTCACCGGGGCAGCGTGAGGAGTTGCTGACTCGATGGAGGTGAGGCGGCAGGAGCTATAGGGACTCAGCGAATTCGAGCAGAATCTGATTGAAGGCATCGGGTTGTTCGATGTTGGCGGCATGCCCATCGTTGGGGATGACCGTCGATGATCCGATTGGGGCCAGACCTGCGGCTGCGGTCGCATGCGCCGCTGGCCAGTGCTCGCTTTCGGCTCCTGCGACGAATAGCACGGGCACGTCGCTTCCCTCTATGACGGGGCGCCAGTCGGCCTTCGCATGGCCGTTCAGAAGAGCCAGCTCACCGCGGCTGAGCTTGTGATCCACGCCTTTCATGGCTTTGAGCAGGCGCAGCATGCGTTTGCCACGTTTCCAGACAGGGGTGCCATGCCCGGTGGGAGGAATGCCCTCGGCGAAGTAGGTGTCTTTGTTGGATTCGTCGTAGCCGTAGTATCCGTGGGGCCAGTCAGCGGTATTGAGCATCTTCGGTGTCTGGTCAACGACAACGATTCCGGCGATGCGATCGGCGCTGAATTGGGACAGGAACGACCAGATCGTGTTGCCGCCCATAGATCCGCCCACGAGTAGAACTTCTGTCAGGCCCAAGGCTTCGAGAACTTGCGCAACGTCCTGGCCTCGACGCTCCATGGTCACGCCTGATGTGGGGTGGTCGGCATTTCCGTGACCGCGCAGGTCCACTGAGAACACTTTGTATCCTGCTTGCGTCAGTGCCTCGACCTGGTAACGCCAACTGGCCGCCGGCGCCTTGAACCCTGCCAACAGCACCACGGGACGACCGGAGGGATCTCCAGCTTGTGTGTACTCGAGTCGAACACCGTCATCGGCAGTGATTGCGGCCATGGCCCAATTCTAGCGCCCGAGGCTTCCAGAGACCGGTGTTCCCAATGCGAAAACGCCCGCAGCACTTACAGATCGAAAAAGCCCCTCACCAACATATCTGCTGGCGAGGGGCTTCGTTACTGTGCGCCACGAGGGATTCGAACCCCCAACCTTCTGATCCGTAGTCAGATGCTCTATCCGTTGAGCTAGTGGCGCATGGTGCCTGGCTTCACGCCCTGCAACTCGATCAACTATACACACCGAATTCGTCCAAGCTCAAATTCGGCCAGAGTGCGCTTCCCCACATTTGAGACTTCGGTGAGATGGGGCTGCGCCTGCGATTGGACGTTCGGCGTCCGCCGGAATAGGAGAGCCACCTCCGCGAGGGTGCTGAAGTCACTTCGGGAGTGAGTCATGGTCACCCGAAGCGGGCACTGAGGTCACACAAGACGGTTCCGCAGCCACTGTCTCCGGGGGTAATCACGCTTTGCAACGAACAGTCACCGCCATGAAAAGACACGTCACCCATTTGTTGCATTCACGACTTTCAAGATGCCGTTGTGACCCAATGCACATCTTCCAGTGACTCAAAACCGGGATTTTCCGGCCCACCCGAGTCCTACGGTGGAGATGTACCCGCCGCCAGGCAGAACCCCGTAATCCCGATTGACCAGGAGACCACTCATGACTGTCCTCGACCATGACGTCGTCGCTGACCAGCTGAAGAACGCACCGACCGATAACGAGTCGGTGCTCTCGTTCGTCAGCAGGGTCGCCACCCTCACCACTCCCGACGATATCGTCTTCGTCGATGGCTCGGATGAACAGAGGGCCACCATCGCCGACAAGCTCGTCGAAGCCGGCACGATCGTACGCCTGACCGGCACCAAGGACTCATACTACGCGGCTTCCGATCCCGAGGACGTCGCCCGCGTGGAAGGCCGCACCTACATCTGCTCCAAGGATGAGAAGGATGCCGGCGCTCTCAACAACTGGATGGATCCAGCCGAGATGCGCGAGACCCTCGAGCCTCTCTTCGACGGTTCGATGCGCGGACGCACCATGTACGTCATCCCCTTCGTCATGGGACATGCTGAAGCCGATCAGCCAATGTTCGGCATCGAGCTCACCGACTCCCCCTACGTCGTGCTCTCCATGCTTGTCATGGCCCGCTCGGGCAAGAACGCGCTCGATGCGATCGTGGCTAACGGCGGCACCTTCGTCGAGTGCGTGCACTCCGTCGGCGCACCCCTCGAAGCCGGGCAGGAAGACGTGGCCTGGCCCTGCAACTCCACCAAGTACATCACCCACTTCCCCGAAGAGCGCTCCATCTGGTCCTTCGGTTCCGGCTACGGCGGCAACGCCCTGCTGGGCAAGAAGTGCTACGCGCTGCGCATCGCCTCCTCAATCGCTCGCGATGAAGGCTGGCTGGCCGAGCACATGCTCATCCTCAAGCTGACAAGCCCGGAAGGCGAGGTCAAGTACATCGCCGCCGCATTCCCTTCGGCCTGCGGCAAGACGAACCTCGCCATGATCGAGCCCACCATTCCCGGCTGGAAGGCCGAGACCCTGGGCGACGACATCGCCTGGATGCGCTTCGGCGACGACGGACAGCTCTACGCCGTCAACCCTGAGTTCGGTCTCTTCGGAGTCGCACCGGGCACCGGCTACACCACCAACCCGACCGCGATGCGCGCCATCGAAGCCGGCGGAAACATCTTCACCAACGTCGCACTGACCGACGACGGCGACGTGTGGTGGGAAGGCAAGACCGACGAGAAGCCGGCCCACCTCACCGATTGGCGCGGCAACGACTGGACTCCCGAGTCGGAGACCCCAGCCGCTCACCCGAACTCGCGCTTCTGCACCCCGATCGCAAACGTTCCGACCCTGGCTCCTGAGTGGACGAACCCGAATGGCGTGCCGATCTCGGCAATCCTCTTCGGTGGCCGCCGCAAGACGACGATGCCGCTCGTGACTGAGACCAAAGACTGGAATCACGGAGTGTTCATGGGCTCGGTGCTCTCATCGGAGACCACCGCTGCCGCCACCGGAGCCGTCGGTGTCGTTCGCCGCGATCCCATGGCTATGCGTCCGTTCATCGGATACAACGTCGGTGACTACCTGCAGCACTGGCTCGACATCGGCAACACCGAGGGTGCTCAGCTGCCGAAGATCTTCTACGTCAACTGGTTCCGCCGCGACGAGGACAACTCGTTCCTGTGGCCAGGATTCTCCGAGAACTCACGCGTTCTCAAGTGGGTCTTCGAGCGTGTTGCCGGCACCGCCGACGCCGCTGAGAGCCCACTGGGTCTGACCCCCGTCGAGGGCGGTCTGGACACCGAGGGACTCGACTTCAGCGACGAGCAGCTGCGCAAGGCACTCGAGATCAAGCCTGAAGAGTGGGAGACCGAGCTCGGACTCATCGAAGAATGGTACGAGCAGCTCGGCGATTCGGTTCCGGCCGAGCTTCGCGCCGAGGTCGACAACCTGCGCAACCGTCTGGGCCTCGCCTGAGACACCAAGACTCCGTTATTGAGTCTCTGAGCAATAGAGAATCCCCTAACCATCGCCGAGGTGGTTGGGGGATTTTCGTGTGCCTGAGTCAGAGACCAGTGGCGCGCTCCTAACCGATCGTTGCGTGAATCTGAACGAGGAAGGCCAGCACATCGCGGGGCCGCCCAGGCAGCAATCGGCTCATATTGCCTGTGACAGCTTCCGGCCTCCTGCGCGGGCGGATCAACGTTTTCTGCTCCACGCTGTGACCTCCAGCAGTGATAGTCACGGTCAGCATGGGTGGGAACGGCCAACGCATGGGGGTGTAGATTCCACCCACGCGGACAACGTCGGACCATGCTGTTTTGAACAGCGTGAACTGTCCTCCTGGCTTCGACACGACCATCTGGACGCCCCACCGTGAGACGATCGTTCGCGGTCGAACCAGGGGATAGACGAACGTCCACAGCACGCCGCCGAAGGCAAACAGGATCAGGCCCAGGAAAAGCAGCAGGCCGAAAATGAGCTGCAGCCACCCAGCGAAATCATCGGAGAACGGGTTCCACATGGATAACGGCATAACGGTGAACATCAAGACCAGGGCGGCGACGAATGCCCATGCAGCTACGGCAAGGCCGAGAGTCTTGAGGCAACTGGTTCGCAGCACCACCTGATCGTTCCGGTCGAATTCGGCCGTCCACCGTCCTAAGCGCTTAGGGTTCGCCTTTGCGATGTCTTTCAGGAGATCTGGTGAGAGCCCGGTACTGTTCTGCGGCTGCATCACACTTCGAGTGTATGTCGGCTCTCCACGAGCCCGGACGCTCTCAGGCGCCGTGGAGTGCCGGGACGATGAGGTAGACGCCGATGAGCACAACGATGCTGCAGATACCGAACACCGTCCAGTAGCCGACCCTGAGCAGGGGCTTGCTTTGGCCTTGGGCCGCCAGGTCGATGTGCACTGCGCGCATCCGCACGGCAGAGGAGAAAAGTAGGATGACGACGATCGCTGACACCCAGGTCGCGACCGCAACGATGAGGAATGAGCCCCACTCGATCATTTTGTCTCTCCCTTGCCCTTGGGCGCCTTGTCGGCATCTGTCTCCGTGGCTGAGGTGCTCATAGCCCTGGAGTCAGCCTCGACGGCGGGGGCGGTACCGGACTTCGCGTCCGCCCTGTCAGCGATGCGCTGTTCGCGAGCCTCGATGCGAGCGGCACGCTTCATGGCCGCACGTTTGCGATTGCGGTCCTTGCGAATCTTGCGCTTGCGACCGCGGATGCCCACCGCATCGCCGACGGCGTCGAAGTTCGAGAGTTCGGGATCCGCCACCTTGCGTGAGCTGAGGAAGATCCAGAGGACTGCGACGACCGCGATGACCGTGTCGATGACGACGCCGATGGTGCCGAGGTGCGCGATTCCAGCTGCGATGCCGCCGACGATCGCAGCCGCCGGGATGGTCAGCAGCCAGCCCGAAGCGATGCGTCCGGCCGTCGACCACTTCACGTCCGCCCCCTTACGGCCCAGGCCGGAGCCGACCACTGAGCCGGATGCCACCTGCGTCGTCGACAATGCGAAGCCGAGGTGGGAAGAGGCGAGAATGGCGGCTGCCGTGGATGTCTCGGCGGCCAGCCCTTGGGCGGGTTTGACGGTGGTGAGTTTCGTACCGAGGGTGTCGATGATTCGCCATCCGCCGACATACGTTCCCAGCGCGATCGCCAGCGCGCAGCTTGCGATCACCCAGATGTGAGGACCGGTTCCGTGGTCCTGCAGATTCGCGGACACGAGGACGAGGGTGATGACGCCCATGGTCTTCTGCGCGTCGTTGGTGCCGTGGGCCAGTGCAACGAGCGAGGAACTGAAGATCTGTCCGTATTTGAACGGTGCCCGGTGAGCGGTTTTGCCTTCGCCGTTGCGTCGTGTGATGGCATAGGCCAGACGGGTGCACAGATAGGCACCCACACCTGCGATGATGGGCGCGGCGAGCGCGGGCAGGACCACTTTGGACAAGAAGACGCCGAAGTCGACGGAGTTGAGTCCGGCACCTACGATCGCGGCGCCGATCAGTCCGCCGAACAGTGCGTGCGAAGACGACGACGGCAAGCCGAAGCGCCACGTCGCCATATTCCAGAGGATCGCGCCGATGAGGCCGGCAAGGATGAAGTCCGGAGTGATCTGGACTCCCCCACCACCTTCTTTGATGATGCCCCCGGAGATCGTCTTCGCCACCTCGGTGGACAGGAAGGCACCGACCAGGTTGAGCAACGCCGCCAGGGTGACCGCCGTCTTCGGCTTGATCGCTCCTGTCGCGATCGGAGTCGCCATGGCATTGGCCGTGTCGTGAAAGCCATTGGTGAAGTCGAAGAACAGTGCCAGTACGATGACCAGCACAACGACGAAGATGATTTCCACTAAGCGACCTTGAACGTAGACACAATTCGGACCGTGGATGATTTAGCTGACGGGCAGCGACCTCAATCAGCAAAAAGTCTACCGCCTATTTCCCCGAATCTTCACCCACTGTTCTGCGCAGCCCCGCTTCCACCCCTCCGCGTTCATCTCTGAGCTGGCCAAACGCGACCTCACCAGGCCTGGAATGTATCCACGTTCACAATTGGCCTGGTGAGGAAGCGGTATGGCCAGCGGACCTATTCGTCGCTCAGTTGACGTACTCGTCGGCGATGTTGAGTGCTTCGTCGAGGACCTCGAGTCCGAAGCGGACGTCGGCATCAGGCGTATTCAGCGGTGGGACGACGTGAATCCGGTTGAAGTTCGCAAAGGGCAGCACTCCCCCGGCCTTCATGGCACCGATGACCCGGTTCATCTCCGGCGAGCTCCCGCCATAGGCCGCCATCGGCTCCTTCGTCGTGCGATCCTTGACGAGTTCAACGGCCCAGAAGCATCCCATGCCGCGAACGTCTCCGATCGAGGGGTGGCGCTTTGCCATCTCGTGGAGGGCAGGTCCGATGATGTCGCGGCCGAGGCGCTCGGCGTTCTCGATCATCCCTTCCTCGTCCATCGCTGTGATCGTGGCGACTGCTGCAGCGCAGGCCAGCGGATGGCCCGAGTAGGTCAGACCACCTGGGTAGGCCCGGTCGCGGAAGGTCTCGAAGATCGCGTCGGAGATCGCGACTCCGCCAAGCGGCACATATCCGGAGTTCACGCCCTTGGCGAAGGTGATGAGATCCGGGGTGACGTCCCAGTGGTCGACGGCGAACCAGCGACCGGTCCGGCCGAAGCCAGCCATCACCTCGTCGGCGATGAAGACGATGCCGTAGCGGGCCGTCAGCTCCCGCACACCTTCGAGGTATCCGGCCGGGGGTCCGTAGATTCCAGCGGTGCCCGGCACGGTCTCGAGGATGAGCGCTGCGATGTTGTTCGGCCCCTCGAGCGTGATCATGTCCTCGAGGTGCTGCAGCGCACGCTGGGTCTCTTCCGCCTCGGTAGTGGAACTGAAGTAGGAACGGTACTGGTAGGCGGGCATGAAGTGGACAATGCCCTCGGCCGAGTAGTCGTTGGCGAAACGGCGTGGGTCACCTGTGACGTTGACGGCCAGCTGGGTGCCGCCGTGGTAGCTGCGGTAAGCGGAGAGCACCTTGGTTCTGCCGGTGTGCAGGCGGGCCATGCGGATCGCGTGTTCGTTCGCGTCGGCACCGCCATTGGTGAAGAACACGTGGTCGAGATCGCCGGGAGTGCGGTCGGTGATGAGCCGGGCCGCCTCGGAACGGGCATCGTTGACGTGCTGAGGGGCGATCGTACACAGCGTCGCCGCCTGCTCCTGAATCGCCGAAACGACCTTCGGGTGCTGGTGTCCGATGTTCGTGTTCACCAGCTGCGAGGACATGTCGAGCAGCTTCCGTCCCTCACCGTCCCAGATATAGGGGCCCTCAGCCGCGACGACCGTCATCGGGTCGAACGGCCCCTGGGCCTGCCAGGAATGGAAGACATGCGCGCGGTCGAGGTCGTGGGCCCGCTGGCCCGCACTCAGCTGCTCGGCTGTGAACGTTCGTTCGCCGTGACCTGGATCCACGGTGGGTTCCGTACCTTCGGCGCTGGAATCGTTGACCTCACGGTCGAGTTCTTCGTTCGCATTGATCACAGTCATGATGTGCCGTCCCTTCACGGTTCGTTCCATATCGCCGAGGCGGGTCAGCCCATTGGGGTGGAGGTGACCCTGATCCTTCAATGGTGATCCAGACGAACCCGAACCACCATGGACACCCTGCAAGCATTTGCTGGAGCAGACTTACACTATGTAAACCACACGATCCCAAGCGGACGAAAGGAAGTGCACAGTGGATGCTTGGTCGCGGCGATCACCGGACCTGACAATCGCGAACCTGCTCGACGTCGACGAGATCCGCCGCGGAGATCCCGAGATCGTGGCCGGTGGTGACCTGGTGGGACGTGCGGTGAGATGGGTCCACATCGCCGATTCGGAGAATGTCGCACAGTTCCTCGAAGGCGGTGAACTCGTGCTCAGCACGGGCCTGTCGTACCGGTCTTCTCCGGAGTCGACCGCAAAGTTCCTCGATCAGCTCGAATCCGCCTCCGCCTCCGGTGCTGTCATCGAACTCATCCATGACGACGGTCGTCCTGATGACGAGGCCATCGACAACGTCCGTGCCGCTGCACGTGGTCGTGAGATCCCGATTGTGATTCTGCGCCACCGCATCAAGTTCGTCCGCGTCACCCAGCTCGCTCACCAGGAACTGCTCAATCGACAGCTGGCCCGTGTCGAGCATGCGCGCACTGTCCACGAGGTCTTCACACAACTGAGCCTGGATAGCGCTGGAGCTCAAGACATCGTCGACCGAACGGCGGAGCTGCTGGGCTCACCCGTCATGCTCGAGGACGTCGGACGCCGACTGCTCGCCCACGCCGGGTCCGCGCTCACGTCACGCAGTGCTCAGCGTGAGGGCGAAAGGACGGACCACCTCGGCGAGACCGATGAGAATGGACTCGGACGTAAGCACGCGCACGAGCATGGGCATGGGCATGGGCATGGGCAACGGTGGCTGCAGGTCCCGGTGGGACTGCGTGATCGCCGGTGGGGTCGTCTGCTGGCCCCGGGCCGACTGGAATCCGATGAGGAGGCCGCGCAGGTCATCGAGCGCGCTGCGCAGACTCTGACCCTGGCGCGGATGGCCGAACGCGACGAGCAGGATCTCCTCGTTCAAGCCCAGGGCGGGCTGGTGCGCGAGATCATCGAATCGGCGGAGACTGACGAGAAACAGGTTCGGGCTCGCGCGGCGGACCTGGGGTTCGCACCGCGAGGTCGCATGATTCCTGTGGTCGTGCGCGTTGATCGCGGTGAGAACACCGACCCGACGACCCTTCAACTGCGGGAGCGGTCTCTGCACCGTGATTTCGTGACTGCGGCAACCACCCATCGCTGCTCCACGCTGTCCGCCGGACTGCAATCGGGCTCATTCGGGGTCGTGCTGGCTCTGCCTTCGGGAGCCGATGACGATGCAGCCCTTGCACGGCTGATCGCCGATCTGCCCATCCGCGACACCACCATTGGTGTCGGGCAGACAAGCGAATCGATCGTCGAGGCGGCCGCTGGCCTCGAATCTGCGGCCCAGGTAGCCGAGATCGCCTCGACGCTCGAACTGCGGGAGCGGCAGTACTACCGCTTCTCCGACGTGAGACTGCGGGGGCTGCTCTCATCGCTGCGCGACGACCCGAGCGTTCGGGCCTTCGCCGAGGCGGAACTGGCCCCTCTGCTTAAGACTGAACCTGAGATGCTCGGCCTGCTTGAGCAGTTCCTCGCTCACAGCGGCAATAAGTCGGCGCTTGCCCGGAGCGGTTTCCTGTCCCGTCCGGCGCTATACGCGCGACTGGACAAGCTGCAGCGCAGGCTCGGCGTCTCGTTGGAAGATGCGGAGTCGCGCACCGCGCTCCACGTCGCCATCCTGTGGCTGCGCACAAACCGGTGAGGCCCGGCCTGCCCTGCCGCTTAAGAATGGGCCGTACCGTTTGAGAGTGAGGCGTGAATGAGGGGGTGTCGTAAAAGGGAGGCACGATCATGAGCGCATCGGCACCGGCTTCCTCGGCATCGCGGCTCAGCTCGATGGTCTCGGCCGTTGAGAGTGCCCCAGTGCCTGCGACCACGGGCACGCGTCCGTTCGCTGCCTGAATGTAGGCTCGGTTGCCGGCCTTGCGCTCAGCAACAGTCAGCGAGGTGAATTCTCCGGTGGAACCGCCCGGAACCAACCCGTGGACACCGTTGGAGATCATGTGCTCGACTTGGGCCGAGATGCCGTCAAGATCCACCTCGGCGCCATCGGAGGTGAACGGGGTGATGCAAGCGGCAAAGATGCCGGTGAACGTAATTGGCATGGGATTGACCTTTCAACTGGTGTTCATCGTTCAGCGTCGAACGAAGGGGTGAGTCGATCAGAATCGCTGGGGTGAGACCCGTGCGAGGAGATCGGAGCTGAGGGTGGATTTCCGGTCGAGCATGATGTCGGTGAGCGCTTTCGCCGAGGCGGGTGCCAGTGTCAGCCCCAACATCGAGTGCCCGGAGTTCACATAGGCGTTCTTGGCGGTTCCCAGGTTGCCGATCACGGGAAGCCCGTCCGGTGTCATCGGTCGCGAGCCCGCCCACGGTGTTCGTTCGCCCGCCGGTTCTTCGCCCCAGTCACGGAAGGAACGGCGGGCCGCTTCGCGGATAGCATCCACGCGAACGTCGTTGACTTCGTCATCCCTGCTTCCGAATTCCATCGTTCCGGCCAGACGAAGCAGGCCGTTGAGTGGGGTGACCGCGACCCGCGCGTCTTCGAGCGTCAGAGACGTTCTCAGATTGATCGGCGGCGGAGCGTAGTCGATGCTGTATCCCTTGCCCGAATAGATGGGCAGTCTGCGTCCGAGCTTCGTCAGGAGCGCACCGCTGGCTACACCCGCGGCGACTACGACGGCATCAGCCGCGATGACTTCCGCGTCGCTCGTGACGACCGCAGTGACGGTGTCACCGCCGCGGACGAAGCTGCCAACACTCGTTTCTTCGCGCACATTCACGCCGAGGTCACTCAATTTCGCCAGCAATCCGCGGGTCAGCGAGTCTGGCTCGATCTGTCGATCGGTGGGAAAGAAGAGACCATGACGAACGCTGTCACTCAGCGCCGGCTCCGCCTCCAGCAGGTCATCGCCGTGGAGCTCGTCTGCCACATGCCCGACCGAAGCGAACGCGTCCAGCGTCCGGCAGTGCTCTTCGAAACGATCCGCGGTCTCAAACGCTAAGAGAACCCCGCGAGCATGCATCTCGAAGTCCATGCCCTGACGCTGATAGTCGTCGAAGAGGGCATTCGCGTCTTCTCCAAGACGCAGATGCACGTCGAGGCCAGCCTCAAAGTCCTTGGTATTGCAGTGCTGGGCCATACGGAGCAGGAACTTCAGGTATCCGGGCGCCAAAGAAGGTCTGATCGACAGTGGGCTGTCGGGCCTGAGCATCCATTTGATGCCCTGAAGCAAGACTCCAGGAGCGGGAACCGGGGTACTCTCAGCCAGTGCCACCTTCGCCGCGTTGCCATGGGAGGCACCGGCTCCGCATTTTCCGGACTCCAGAAGCGTGACCTCACAGCCGGCGGACGCCAATTCATAGGCACTCGCCAGACCCACCACTCCGCCACCGACAACGACGACCTTCATGCACGTCTCCCTCAGTGTCGACCACGACCGACACTGGCCGCAGCTTCACACGCCGATAGAATTGTATGACAATCCCTATGCTGCTCACGCTACGCACTCGACCCGATCGCGTCAATGCTCTTTCGCTTTGAATTTCAGGAGACCCCCGATACGGACCGATTGGCTGCTGCACAGACGGGACAGTCGGTCAGTCAGCCAGTCGGTCAGTCGGTCAGTCGGTCAGCCTGTCGGCCTAGGCACCGGTCAGCCGGTGGGCCTGTCGGCCTAGAGACCGGTCACTCTGTAGGCCTAGGTGTCAGCAACGCGAGTTCTTGGGCACTGTCCATGGTGTGAACGTCCAGAGCCGTCCGGATCTGTGCCGAATCACCCGTGCGGATCGCACGCATCAGTGCAGCATGAATGGCATGAGCCCGTGCGGGATTCGTCCGTGTGAACTGGTCGTAGGCCAACACGATCGTCATCTGCGCTTCCATCACCGGCCAGATGCGCATGAGGAGGTAGTTGTCCGCCGCTTCCCAGATTCCACGGTGGAATCGCACGTGCGCCTCGTGAAGGGCCAGCGGGTCCGATTCTGCCGTGGCCGTCTCAAACGTTCGCCACGATTCCTCCAGCATGCCCATCCGCTGCCCCGTCGTGTCAGCGAGGATCTCACTGATCGCCTCGGTGTCGAGAGCGACCCTGACACGGGCGATCTCCAACAGCGAATCAGACTCGATATCGGCCACCCGAAGTCCTCGGTAGGCTTCCTGAATCAAAAAGCCGTCCCTCGCCATCTGGTTGAGCGCTTCTCTCGCAGTCGGGCGACTGACGTCGAGAGAGGACGTGAGCTCTGCCTCGATGATGCGCTGGCCCGGCCGGATCTCTCCGAGCACGATCCGCCGTTTGATCTCATCAACCACGCGCTGCCGACGCTCAGTGTTGGACACGGGAGCCTGCGCCGCACGAGCAGAAGAGCTCTGTGAGGTGTTCGACATGAGTGCACCTTCTGATGCTTGGCCGACATTGCCTTCCGCTGGTCCCGCAGAGTCCACTGCTGCACCTCCCAATCGATACCGCCTGCAAAGTTCCGTCAGATTGCCGGGCCGGGTCAGACGGCGAGGACCCTGCCTGTGACGTTGCCTTCGACGGAGCGCACGAAGGCTGCGGCAACCTGCTCATCGGTCACCGGAACCATCCCCGCGAATGCGTCGTGGAAGTGGGGGGAGTTCGCCAGCACGTTCGGACTGACTGCATTGATGCGGATGCCGCGCGGAAGTTCCGGAGCGGCGGCGCCGACGAATGATTCGACGGCGCCGTTGACCAAAGCAGCCGCAGCTGCAGTCGGCACGGGCTCGCGGCTGAGTACACCGGTGGTCAACGTGATCGAACCGCCGTCATTGAGATAGTCGAGGCCCTGCGTCACGAATTCAACCTGGCCCAATGCTTTCGACACAAACGCACTCGTATAGTCCTCACGTGTGAGCTCGGTGACGGGCTTGAATGCCGCGGAGCCCACCGCAACGACGATCGCATCGATTCGACCGACCGCCTCAAGAAGCGCTGCGATCGATTCAGGATCTGAGGTGTCTACTCCGGGCTGCGTCGATCTGGATGCTGCAACCACGTGATGGTTTCGAGCCTCCAGCTCGGCCAGCGCGATTCTTCCGACATGCCCTCCGGCGCCGACCAACAAGATCTTCATGACAGGGCTCCCTCCTTGATGTGAAGGTCAGACCAAACAGGATTGACTGACAATCCTGAGCCTAGAGGATCAGGGGCGATCACACCAGGGCTGAGGGCGCTCCGACGAAAAACCCCCGCCTGCTCAGTGTTTGACTGGCCAGACGGGGGTAATTCACAACGCGGAGTCGGAGGGATTTGAACCCTCGGTCCCCAGTTCAAGGGACTTCACCTTAGCAGGGTGACGCTTTCGGCCGCTCAGCCACGACTCCAATTACTGACTCGATACCTCTTGGCGAAGAGAGTGTCGAACCTGCAGTTATCACTACGGGGAACAGCCTATGCGAAACCAACGGCGAAGAGCAAAGCGTGCGCTCAAAGAGTGGGCTTGATCATAATCCGGCTAGAGTCGGATCACTGGATAAAAGGGGATCGCGACCGGACTCTTCTGCTCGCATACACGCGAATTCCAGCATTCATCAATCTACGGGCGTAAAATCGGTCTGAAGTGCTCTGCGGTTTGCTCTCTGACGGGTCTGGAAACGATGCTACGGAGGTGCCTCCTGCGCTGACATCGTTCATGATGCGCGTCGATAGCCAGCATCGCACAGAGCACGAGACGTAAACTACGAGGAGTTAAGAACTTGCCAGAGATTCCCCCTGACAAGCAAGGGCCGAATGGGAACGACCCCAATTCTCGTCCTGCTGGTCACCGTCTCCGCGCTTCTTCTCGCCCTCGATTCCGCGGTGATTCCACAGCCAGCGAGGATCAGTCGGCTTCACTCCGCCCATCATCGAACTCGCAGTCGCAGTCACAGTCGCAGTCGCGTTCACAATCACGGCGAGCGTCTCCTCAGCCTCCGAGCTCATCGAGGCGGTCACAGAACTCATCCACGTCACAGAATTCCGAATCCACTCAACGTCCGTCCTCGACCTCACAGCAGCCGGTCTCCCAGAACAATCAGTCGAAGGCACCGACGCCTCGTCCAGTTGCACCACGCACTCGCCGCGAAGCACGGATGCTTCGTGCCGCAGGAGCCAACGAAGCATCGGCCGCAGGGGTGGCATCGGCCGCCGAGGCCCAAGAACACAGGGCCAGGACTTCGGAGCCCAACACCGACGCACCGGAACCAACTCGCCGCAATGCAGCCCAGCCCGCGGATGCACGCAAACGCGGCCCCGCCTCGGCGAGGGAATCTGCGGATCGAATCGCCGACGAAGCAAGCGCCGCACCGCGGCGCAGGGACCGCCGAGCTGACGAAGCCGTCGAGGAAGCTGAGGCTTCCCGGGCACGTCGCCATTCATCACGAGTCGGAGAAGCATTCCCCAGCCTCGTCGGCTGGACCTCACTGAGCACCCTGCTCCCCGGCATCGGCCTGCTGCGCACACGATTCCGCCCACTGGGCTTCATCCTCCTCGGCGGATTCGTCATCACCTTCCTCGTCGCCATCCTCTATGTCCTCATCAAGGGGCCAGTCCGCGCATTCGGCACCGTCGTCTCAAGTCCGACGCTGCTGACCTTCCTCGCAATCGTCCTCGCCATCATCGGCGTGATCTGGATCCTCGTGATCGTGATCTCCCACTTCGGGCTGCGCAAAGGCCACCGCTATGCCCCGTGGCAGAACAAGATGGCTGGGGTGCTCGTCGTCTCTCTCGCACTGATCGTCGGCATTCCCTTCGGCGTCGGCTCAGTCTACGCCCGAGTCCAAGGCGATACGGTCTCAAGCCTCTTCGGCGACAGCACGGGACATGCCAAGAACGCTGAAGATCTCTGGGCCGACAAGCCCTATATCAACGTCTTCCTCATGGGCCGCGACAACGGCGATGACCGTGAGGGTACACGCCCCGACACCATGCTCGTCGCTTCGATCGACACGAAGACTGGCAACACCGCCCTGATCTCTGTGCCGCGTAACCTCGCGTTCCCGGTCTTCCCCGAAGGCAGCGAACTGGAGAAGGCCTGGCCCGACGGTTTCCGACCCACCGGCCAATCCTCGGTCGACCTCATCAACTCCGTCTGGCAGTGGGGCGAGGAGAACAAGGACGACATCGGCAACACCCACGGCATTGAGCCGGGCATGTTCGCCACGATGCAGGCTGTAGAGGGTTCGCTCGGCCTCAACCTCGACTATTGGGCTGCGGTCGACATGGCCGGGTTCGAAGACGTCGTCGATGCTATCGGCGGGGTGAAGATCGACGTCGAACGTCCGATCCCGATGGGCGGCGGCAAGTCCATGTCCGGAGTCTCCAACAAGATCTACGGCTGGGTCGATCCGGGCCCGCAGACGCTCAGGGGCAAGGACGCACTCTGGTATGTGCGGTCCCGTGAAGGCAGTGACAACTACGATCGCATGTGCCGTCAGCAGCGCATGATCAAGACCACCCTCGATCAGATCGACCCGCGCGAACTCGCTACGGCGTACCCTAAACTCGCGAATTCGGCGACCAAGAACATCGCCACGTCGATTCCGCAGAACGAGGTCCCGGCCTTCATCGAGCTCGCGATCTCCATGCAGAAGGGCGACGTCACCACGGTGCAGATCAACAACGACGTCACCCCCACCTACAACCCCGACTTCGACGTCCTCCACAAGTGGATTCTCGGTGAGGTCAAGGGCGCGTCCAAGGGCGAAGAGTCCGTGAAGCCGACGAACAAGCCAGCTCCGGACGAGAAGAAGGACACCGCCGCTGAGGAGCCTTCCGATGAGGCGTCCTCCGAGGACCAGCCGGCCGAGGAGAATGATGGCGAACCGACCGAAACCACGAAGCCCGGTGAGCCGAACGCCGAGGGCAAGTGCTACCCGAAGGGCTTCAAGCCCGGCGACGACTTCCCCGGCTATCCAGGCCCGGGAGCCGGAGATGAAGGGTGACAACTTCTTCACCACATTCGGTCGACGACAGCTCAACTGAGACGAACGGTTCGGGCGTGACGAACAGGTCAGGGGTGACGACCAGTTCGGGCACAGATGGTCTAGACGCGCGGGCCCACTCGGTTGCGATCATCGGCGCCGGGCCCCGCGGACTCTCGGTCCTCGAGAGACTCGTCGCCCTCGCCGTCGAACGGCTCTCCGACACAGAAGCCGACGGAGCCGACTCTCCGGCCAGCATCGTTGTCCATCTCATCGACCCCTACCCGCCGGGTGCGGGCATCGTCTGGCGCACAGATCAGCCCGAGGCACTGTTGATGAACACGACCATCGGCGAGCAGACGATCTTCCCCGACTCGAGCTGCTCGTTCGTCTCTGCCGACGCATCGGCTGATTTCTCCGAAGGTGCGTTGGGCTCTGTCGACGGGGTGCCCGATCGCTTCGGATTCGACGGCACATCCGATCGGTTCGGCCCCGATATGGCTCAGTGGTACCGGGAGATGGGTGGAACCGATCCCGTCGATGCCACGTTCCCCAGTCGGACTCTCTACGGCCGCTATCTCCGTGACGCCTATGCTCGCATCCGCGACATGGCACCTGCCTTCGTCGAGATCGTCGAGCATCCCACGAAGGTCGAATCGGTCATCGACCTTCCACCGGTCGAACCCCTGGGCCATACCTCAACGGATCCCGAGACCGTGCCACCGCAGCTGGTCCGATGCGAGGACGGCACCGCCATCATCGCCTCCGCCGTCGTCCTTGCTGTCGGCCACATCCCCAGTGCGCAGACTGAGGAACGTGCCCGACTCGCGGCCTTCGCACAGCGGAAGGGCGGACTCTACATCCCGCAGGGGCTGCCGGCGGAAGCTCCCGTCGCCGAGGTGGCACCCGGCAGCCGTGTCATCGTCCGCGGCATGGGCCTGAACTACTTCGACCTGCAGACACTGTTCACACACGAACGCGGAGGCCGGTTCGACCCGGACCCCGAGGTTGCAGGCGAACTCCGCTATGTGCGCAGCGGTGAGGAACCTTGCCTGCTGCTCGGCTCCCGCCGTGGAGTTCCCTACCGCAGCAAACCCATCTGCCAAGCCCACCCGCGTTCATCCTGGCCCCTGCGCTACTTCACACGGGAGAACATCGCACTGCTCGCCGGTCTCGATGACCTCGACGGCGAGCGCAAGGCCGGGGCTCGCTTCAACGACCAGCTGTGGCCGCTCATCCTCGCCGATCTTCGTCTCGCCTACTACAGCACCCTGTCCCGGATCCGCCCCGACGCATTCGCCGGTGATCCCGGACAGCTGCGTGAAGCCATCGCCGAGGCGGTGTCCCGACACCTGACCAGGCGCACCTGGCAAGAGACCCACCCGGAGTCACGCGATTCGCGCGAGACGCAGACCTCGCGGGCCACAGCCAGGGAAGATTCTGCGGCCACGGGCGCTGCGGAGTCCCGAGATCACGAAGCCGCCGAGGCTGCGCGCCAGGGCCGCGTCACCCGAGAGGCCTTCGCCTGGTCGGAGATCGAGGAGAGTCTCGTTCCCGATCCCGCTCACCGCATGTCACTGCACGAGCTGCTCAATCCTCTCGAGGGACGAGAGTTCGACAGCCGGGGGCCCAGGGAGGCGAACTCCCTGCACGAGTGGATGCTCGACTTCCTCCGCAACGATCTCCACGACTCTCTGGCCGGGCCCGAGGGCAGCGCCGAAAAGTCTCTGTTCACCGTGCTCTGGCAGTCACGACTGCTCCTCAAAGAACTCATCGTGGCCGGCCACATCGACCGCGTCAGCATCGACATGGAGATCTGCGGCTGGTTCGAAAGCTTCGTCTCCGGCATCTGCGACGGCCCTCCCCCGCAGCGCATCGCAGAACTACTTGCTCTAGCCGAAGCCGGCTTCGTCGAGTTCATCGGCCCGGACATGCGCATCGAAGCCACTCCCGACGGCGCTGCGAGCGCGGACGGGGATCACGCCTCGGCAAACGGGGATCCGTTGCCGCAGATATTCACTGTCACCTCGGCGCAGGTCACGGGCGGAATCACGGGAAGTGTCGTCATCGATGCGGCGTCACCGACGAACGCGGTGTCTCGGGCCGCAGATGTGCTGGTGCACGGGATGGTCGAGCGCGGTCAGCTCACACCCGCACGGCTGACCTTGGACGACGGTCGCGAGAAATTCCTCAACGGACTCGCGCTCACCTCGCGGCCCTACCGCACCATCGACATCGAAGGCGTTGTGCACCCCAGACGGTTCGCGCTGTCGATTCAGCTCTCCTCCGTCCAGTGGGGGCTGGCGATCGCAGCGAATCCCAATGCGAACGCAGCAACACTCGGCGACTCTCACGCCGCAGCACAGGCGATCCTCGACCTCATATGAGGTTCACACGTAGGCCCGCACGGTCCACGAGGCTTGTTCCACTCAGGTTTGCTCCACGAAAGCTCGGTCCATGCGGGCTCGCTTCACATAGTCTCGAGGCTGCGCAGCTGGGCTGGGCAGCCTGAGGCAGCAAGCTGAGCACTCTGAATCAGACTGAGCTGGTTGCAAATCAACTCGGAGTGACTTAGACGGTAGAGCGCCGGCGCCCGCGGCACCGAGACGGGGTTCAGTACGCACGAACTGGCGCGCACGAGGAGTCTCAGCCAGATCGAGGTCTCGCTAAGGCTGCATCGAAGTTTCAGAGCTCGCGTTTAAACCAGAGCCCTGAAACTTCGGCCGAGCTGCTTCTCCGCACAGCCTTCCCAACACCTTCCCCCGCCTGAGCCCCACGGTCCTCACGCGGGTGCCCCATGCCGGGGTCTCCCCTTAGGCGTCGGCCATTTCGAGGGCGGCTTCGGGCTTCGTGGTCCTGGCTCGCACGATCGCGAGGAGGGACATCACGACTCCGATGATCGCCCAGGCCAGCAGGCCGCCATAGGCAGCGGCCACGCCCGTGGTTCCGGCGGTGATCGCAACGAAGCCGTTCATCGCCGGCGTCAGCGGCAGGATCGGGGCGAGGAAGTCGAAGAAGCCGGGCACCGCGCCGATCGTTCGGCCGGCTACAGCCAGGACCACGGCGATCACCGACAGGAACCTGCCCACGCCGCCGAACCACGCCACCAGTGCGAAGTTGAGCACCATGAACACCAGCGCGGAGACGAACGTCAACACCGCGATGTCGAAGCCTTGGACGGCGTCGATATCCAACACAGTCACCGCCAGGATCGACAGCACCAGGGCCTGCAGCAGTCCCACAATTACGCCAGGCACCAATCCGCGCAGCCAGACGGCCACCGAGGACTTCGTCGAGAGCAGAGTCGAGGCGGGGATCGGCTTGAGCACCGTGTAGGTGACGAGTCCGCCGACCCACAGGGCGAGCATGATGAGCAGCGCAAGAGTCGATCCCTGCAGCACATCGCCCGCGTCGGAGGAGTCCGGCGACTTGATGTTCTCCGAGGCGACTGTGGAGAGCTTGTCACGCTCCGGTGCCGAATAGGAGGGAACCTCGTCCGCGCCCTTCTTCACACCGTCGGCAAACTTGCCGACTCCTTGCGAATACTTGTCTGTGCCCTCGGACAGGGTGTCCAGTCCGGCCGCAAGGTCAGAGGTGCCGGTGGCAGCAGTGGAGACACCGGTCGTGTACTGGTCGAGTCCCGTGGAGAATTCGCCGAGTCCATCGGAGAGCTGTCCGGCACCGTCGTCGAGTTCGCTCGAACCATCGGCGACCTTGGCGATGCCGTCGCTGAGCTCCGGCATTCCGTCGGCAAGCTTCTGATTGCCTTCGGCGACACCGGAGGCACCATCGCGCAGACCCTTCGAGGCCTCGAGCAGCTTCGGAGCATTCTTCGAGATGTCCTCCATGCCCTTGGTGAGTTCACCGAGGCCGTCTTCGAGTCCCTTGACGAACTTGCTCATGCCGTCGCTGAGTTCACCCGCACCGTCGGCGAGCTTGTCCGCTCCGCCGAGCAGCGACTCGCCGTCCTGCTTCTGCTCCAGACCGTCGACGGCGCTGTTCAGGCCACCCGAGGTGCCGTTGAGCAGCCCCTGAGCGTAGGCCTTCTCAATGCCGGCGCAGACCTCGTCCGGTGTGCCGGCAGGGCACATCTGAGCACGTGCCTGATCGGCCTCGTCCTGGGTCATCATGCCCGCCGACACCAGCGAATCGAGACCGGTCACGGTTCCGCTCTTGGCCAGCTGATCGGCCTGGTCGGCGCCTTCCTGGAGCCCGTCGCGGTACTGGCCGAGACCCGTTGACAGGCCTTCTGCACCCTCGGAGACTCCCTGGGCACCCTTGTCGAGGTCCTTGCCGCCCTTGAGGAGATCATCGAGACCGCCCTCGCCGGAGCCGGAGTCACCGGAACCGGCGAAGCCCTTGATGATCTGGTCGATGGACTTCGTGTACTCGTCGACTCCCCCGGAGAGCTCTCCGGCACCGTCAGCCAGCTTCTGCGTGCTGTCGGGCAGATCCGCCGTCGACTTCTTCATGTCCTGGAGACCGCCCGAAAGTTCAGAGGTGCCCTTCGACAGTTCACCAGCACCCTTGGACAGGTCTCCGGCGCCCTTGCTGAGTTCGGATCCAGAAGAGTCGAGCTTGTCCATACCGGCGGAGAGTTCACCGGCCCCGCTCGCGGATTTCTCCGTCCCCTTCGCCAGCTCTTCGCCACCCTCGTCGAGTTCACCGGCGGCGTCTCCGAGGTCCTTCATCTGATCACCCATGTCGTTGAAGCCGACATAGATGTTGTCGAGGTAGGTCTCGGTCATCTGCGTGTTGAAGGTTGTCCGTGCCACTCCGGCCACGGACTGCGCGATCTGGGTGTCGGCGGCCGGAGCGACTCCGGAGACGTCGACGTCCAGCTGCGTCTGAGTTGCCGACTTGGCATCGCTGACCGAGGTCACAGCCCGGGAGAAGCCCTCGGGGATCGTCAGAGTCGCTGCGTAGGACCCATCGGACATGCCCTTCTCGGCATCGTCCTCATCGGTGATGACCCAATGGATGTTGTTGTCCTCTTCACCCACAAGCCCGCTGGTCAGCTGCCGGCCGATCGGCACGGTCTCACCATCCACCTCGGCGCCGTCGTCATTGTTGACGATCGCGGCCTCGATCGTATCGAGGCGATCGGTGCTGTTGTACGTGGCCAGAATGAATCCAGCGGCCACGATGATCGGGATGAGCACCAGACCGAAGAGGGACAGCCAGGTCACGGGCCGTTTCGAGTTCGCACGTTCGAGTCTCACGACTGCACGCCTTCCATTTCGCTGCGACCGGCCGCGTGGGCTTGCACGCCGCCGTTGTCATTGTCGGTTCCACGCTCAGCCTCCGGCTTGGCCTCATCGAGATCGAGGTGGAAGTAGTTCGTGTTCGGGGACAGGATCCCGGTGATGTCGCCGTCGGGCAGACCCAGCACGATTGCCGTGCCCTCGGCCTGCAGATCGAAGAGTAGATCGCGTACGTCCCGGCCGCTTTCTCCGGCCAGTGCACCTGCTTCGCTGATGATGAGCAGGTCCGGCGCCGAGGTGCGCAGCTGTGAGAGCTCGCGTGACCCTGGCATCGTCCCCGGCCCGTTCTTATCGAGGTCGAAGTACGGGACACGACGACGCACCCGTCCGGCATGTTCGGGCAGGACCATGTCTCCGATCTTCATCTCACCGGCGGAAAGTCCGACGCGACCGGAGAGAGCCAGCAGCAATGCCTTGCGTGCTTGGCCGCTGGCGACGAGGATCTGGCCCGGTGAGAGCGAGATGTCGACCTGGGCGAATCCGCGTCGACCCGAGCTGACGGCGATGCCGCGACCGTAGACCCGGTATTCGGAGTCCGGTTCCGGCCAATCTCGCAGAGCCACCTCGTGGGCAAGGCCTTCTCCTTCGACATCGAGGCGGGGCAGGATGCGGTCGAGCCACTTCGGCAGCCACCAGGCCTTGTCGCCGAGCATCTGCATGATGGCAGGCACCAAGGACATGCGCACCAGGAAGGCGTCGACGAAGATGCCGGAGGCCAAAGCGAGGGCGATGGACTTGATGATCGGCTCGCCCGCAGGAACGAACGCGGCGAAGACGGAGAACATGATGATCGCCGCGGCCGAGACCACTCTGGCAGAGGAGGCGAAGCCGGCCTTGATCGCGTCCCTGGCTGTGGCCCCGTGGACATAGGCCTCGCGCATTCCGGAGACGAGGAACACCTCGTAGTCCATGGCGAGTCCGAACAGGATGCCCATGAGGATGATCGGCAGGAAGCTGATCACCGGCCCCGTCGAGTCGATGCCCAGTGGACCGGCGAAGAGTCCGTCGTGGAAGACGAGGACCACGGTGCCGAAGGAGGCGAAGACGGACAGGAGGAAGCCGCCGGTGGCCTTGATCGGCACCCAGATCGAACGGAAGACCATCATGAGCAGGATGATCGAGAGTCCGACGACGAAGATGCCGAAGGGCACCAGCGCCTTGCCGAGCTGATCGGAGACGTCGATCTGGATCGCCGTGGCACCGGTGACCGCGGTTTCGAAACCGTCCTCGTCCTCAATGTCCGCGCTCAGGTCCCGGAGCCGGTCGACGGTGCCGAGAGTTGCCGGGTCTTCGGAGCTGGTGGTGGGGATGATCTGGAACAGAGCGGTCGTCGCATCCCGGTTCGGGGTGGCGAGGACGACCTGATCGACGCCGTCGACGTCTTCGATCTCGTTCTCGATCTTCTCGACATCATCGAGGGGGTCATCGGAGGTCACGATCTCGCTGGTCATGACCAGCGGTCCGTTGAAGCCGGGCCCGAAGTGCTTGTCGATGAGGTCATAGGTGGTTCGGGCAGGGGCGCCCTCCTCCTGGCTGCCTGCGGTCGGCAGGGAGAGCTGGAGGTTGGAGGCGGGGATCGCGAACAGCGCGAGTCCACCCACGATGATGACGACTGTCAGCAGCGGAATCTTCGTCACCACGCGCAGCCAACCGGCGAAGAACCTATTCATGATCGTCTTCGGGTACGGTTCACCGGCCTCAGCTTCCGCCTCGGCGGCAATCGATGTCCGGGAGACGGAGTCATCCGCCTTCTTCTGGGCGGTAGCGAACGCCCGGCGGTAGCGCTTCGACGGCTTGGGTGTGATCTTCTCCTTGACCAGTCCCAGCAATGCGGGAACCATCGTCAGGGAGATCAGCACGGCGATGACGACGGAGCCGGAGGCGCCGATGCCCATGACGGTGAGGAATGGAATTCCGGCCAGGGACAGTCCGAGCAGCGCAATCATCACGGTCATGCCCGCGAAGACGACGGCAGATCCAGCAGTGGCGACGGCCCGTCCGGTGGCCTCGAGCGGGTCGTGGCCCTCGGCCAGGAGCGCCCGGGCCCTGGAGACGATGAACAGTGCATAGTCGATGCCGACTGCCAGGCCCAACATCAGCGCCAACATGATCGATGAGGAGTTGACCGCGCCGAAGGCCGTGGATCCCACGACCAGGAGAACAGAGATGCCGACGCCGATGAGGGCCGTGATCAGGGGCATGCCCGCTGCGCGGAAGGAGCCGAGGGTGAGCAGCAGAACGATGAAGGCGATGACGACGCCGATGCCTTCGACCCAGGAGATCGCCACACCGGTGATCTGGAAGAGTTCGCCGCCGCCTTCGACCTGGGAACCATCCGGCAGTGCATCGCGAAGCGGATCCAGTTCGTTCAGGAGATCATCGGGTGCGGCCTCGCCGACCTCCTGCTGGGTGCCGTCGTACTGGACGGAGATCATCGCGGCGGATTCGTCGCCGCTGATCGCGCCATCGACCAGGTCGTCGAAGGGTGAGGTCACGGCGTCGACGTGCGGGAGGTCTTCGAGCCGATCGACTTCCTTCTCGATCTCGTCCTTGTAGGTGGAGTCTTCGACCGAGTCGCCTTCAGCGGCGACGACGATGACGTCTGCGGCGACGCCCGAGGCTTCGGGGAAGGTGGCGCGCATCGAGTCGAGTGCGACTTGTGCTTCGGAACCGGGGAGGGTGAAGTCGTCGTCGAAGTCCTTCGCGAATGCTGCGACACCGGCACCGACGAGTCCGAAGATCACCAGCCACAGAGCGATGAATCGAATGGGGGCGCGATAGGCACGTCGACCCAGGGCGTACAAGAATGTTGACACGAAGACCTCGATACAAAAGTGTATTGGATACAGTAATGTATTGTTGTTGACTCAGTGCCCTCAGCGCAAATGCATCAGGAGTTTCGTGAAGATTCTCATCGGATGCCCAGGCCGATACCGAGGCGCACCCGACTACAACAGCACCGCCCCGCGACAACAGCACCGCGACCACCACGACGATGAAATGCCGATGAATACAGACAATCTCAGCGCCCGCAGACGGCAGACCCGATCCACCTTGGTGGAGGCGGGCGTGTCCGTCTTCGCCGTCAAGGGCATCGACGGGGCTTCGATCGAGGAGATCTGCGAGGCCGCCGGGTTCACTCGAGGCGCGTTCTACTCGAACTTCTCCAGCCGCGACGATCTGGTTCTGGCCACGATCGAACAGCGCACCTCCCATGACCTGGACCTGCTCGACGCCAGCATCGAACGTTGGCGCGATCGCCTCAACTCCAGTCGCCCCGAGGACATCGAAGGCTTCCTCCGGGAGTTCATCGACGATACCTTCAGTCAGAAGAGGGCCACCGCCGCCGAGGTGATCGCTGAGCATGAGATCCAGCTGTACTGTCTGCGTACGCCTGGCCTTTACCCCAGGTACGCAGAGCTGAACTCCTTCCAAGGACAGCGAATCCTATCGCTGATCGAAAACGCCATCGACTTCGCGGAAGCCGCATCGACGATTCCGCTCAAAGACCTCATCGAGGCGCTCACCGCCGTCCACTCGCAGGCATCTCTGCGTGCAGTTGCAGGGAAGAGACTTCACGAGGTCGTCGAGATCGACTCGACCCAGATGGTGCGCATCCTCAGCCGGCTGCTGGACTTCTCGCAGAAGTCCTAGACTCAGGCTCCAAACGCCACGGACCGGCGCCTAGGCACTAAAGTGGTGGCCGTGAATGAACTACAGCGCGAATATTACGCCTTCATCAACAACATGGATGTCCGCCTCGGCGCCTTCGTCCTCGCCGACCTGCCCGAGACCTTCGACAAGGAAGACGGGGAGACGGTGCCGTTCCCCAAGGACTTCGGCCCCAAATCCCTGCCGATGCTCGAGTTCTTCGTCCTCTCGCAGTTCTCCTCGCCGGACGAGGTGATCGACCCGGAGAACCGCAGGTTCGTCGAGGGCCTCATCCGCTACCTCGGCGAAACCTATCTCCGTGCGATCGGAGGAGCCTGGGATCACGACGAGGAGACCGGAAACGGGATGCCGTTCATCCGTCCGGACACCGAAGAGGGCCCGTTGAAGGGTGAGCCGATCCCCATCCTGGCGATCATCCTCGCCGCGGTCGACGCCCGGACCGCCGAAGTCTTCACGGCTGTCCTGGCCAAGGCCCGCGAGAATCTGGGTGGTGACGGCGAGCCGAAGCGCAGCTGCACCGGCCTGGCGATGGGGATGCTCACCGCTGAGAACTCCAGCGAGGATGAGGTTGAATTCCTCTCCCAATTCATCGGCACCGTGGAACCGGGCATCGCGGCCTGGTCCCAGGAACAGGCCGACCCGTCCTCGTGGGAGTTCGGGCGAGAGAGCCTTGTCCGGCTGGGCAAGCAGCTCAAGGCACGCTACGACTCACGCGATGAGATGATGAGCGAGGAAGAGACCCCGTTCGTCGCCGGAGCGATGCGCTTCATCGGCGAGTCCATTCGGCGGATCGGATTCGGGCAGTGGCGCTACGGTGCGAACCTCGAGGCCGATGACCCCCGCAGCCGTCAGCCCTTCATCCGTTTCCGGGTCGGCGATCAGAACCTCGATATGGTGCCGTGGCGCCTGGCCCAGACGGCGCTCGACGATTCGAACTCGATCGCCTCTGGCCTCGACACGATCATCTCGATGCGCGATGAAGAGGCCGCAAGCGAAGCTGCCGCCAAGACTGCGGACGGCGCCGAGGCGGACCAGAGCTGAGGGTTACTGCTCAGAGCTGATAGCGACGGTTGCCCTGCATCCCATCCGCCGGTGAGCCGGGAGCCAGGTCGATCTGCTTACGCTTCGGGTCCACCTGCACGGTGACCAGGGTCGCTGACCGGTCCCCATATGCGGCCCCGGGCGCCGGGGTGCAGGACACCGGCGCTTCGCCTGGCCCGGTGGTCAGAAGGTCGATGAGATCGGCCGTGGACTCGGGACCACCGGAAGCTCCAGCTCGGATGGAGTAGTCCTCCAGTCGCCGCTCCAGGTGAGCATGCCGTGCCCGCGAGGTTGACGTCGCGTTGAGCTCGAGGCTCCCGGGGACGAGTTCGGGGTGGAGGAAGTGGTTCGTGTGCAGCAGGAAGCCCGACCCCGAGCCCGGCGATGCGCTCGAACCTCCGGCACGACGCTCGCGCTTCTGGACGTTGGCGATCTCGACCTGGACCACCTCGTCGGCGGTGACCACCGTGATGATCGACGAGGACGTGGTGGGTGCCGAGTGGATGATCTCGAGTGCCTCGTCCAGGGTCGTCGCCGTCGACAGGACTCGTTCGAGGATCATGTGGATGGGCACTCCCCCGGCACCATCGCCCTCGTGCTTGAGGATGTTGAGCAGGACGCCGACGCCGGCCTCGTTGAGACCGATTTTGCCGAGCATCCCGTATTCGGCGATGCCCACGTGACGCAGCTGGCCGGGCACAGCACCCACGTCGTTGATGTGCCACAGCGTCGAGAAGTCGGCGGCCCAATCCCAGTTCTGTGCCGCAAGCGAGCCGCCCGGGCGGGTGAAGCTCACGGTCGAGCACTCCGTCGCCGAGGCTGGTGCCAGGGTCATGATCTCGGTGCGGGCGATGACCTCCATCAGTTCATCGACGGGAACCTTCGCCCCCTCGGCCACGGCTGCGACCTCCTCGGCGGCTTCCGGAGACCACGCCTGGAGACGCGCGTGACTCGACGCGGCAGCGGCACGGACATCCACCTCGGCGATGGACAGGAATTCGAAGTAGCGCCGGTAGCCGGCGATCGCGGATTCGATGCCGGTGCGCAGCTCACGCCCGCGCTGGGCACCGCGCTGCACGTGGTCAGCGGCTCGAGAGGTGAAAGTCTCCGGCCTGACCTCGGCCGCGGGAACGTACTCTGTACTCATCAGCGTCTTCTCTTCTCACTGGAACATATTCTCACTGGGACATACTTGCCTCACGCCTGTGAGACGAGCGACCCCACTCCGACTTCGATGTCCAGGTAGTGCATGTGGGCGGCTGTCTCCGCCAGGGCTGCGAACAGGTTGAAGTTGTGCAGCGATTCGAATCCGCGCGACCAGTGCAGGCCCTGCGCGATCGAATAGACGCTGTGGTCCTCGGTGGCGTCCAAACGCTCGGTGATCTCACCCAGTCGCTGCTGATGATGCTCGACGAGTTCGCGCCTGCGGTCGTGGAGACCCTGGAAGCGGAACCCGTGCGCCGGCAGAACCGCCACCTCGGCGTCCAGTTTTCCGATCTTGTCCAGAGAACCCAGATAGTCGCCGAGGCTGTGCGTGATCGCGCCGCTGTCGAGTCCGATGTTCGGGGTGATCGTCGGGAGCACGTGGTCGCCAGAGAACAGCAGCTGGTCCTCGTCGCGGATGAAGACCGAATGGCCGTAGGTGTGTCCGGGAGTCCACAATGCCCGCAGCGCTCCGGACTCCAGTGGCAGCTCGGAGCCGTCCTCGAGGATGCTGATGGTGTCGGGCATGCTGCTCATCAGCAGTGCGAAATCGTTTTTGGATCCTGCGCCGCCCTTGTTCTTCTTGCTGCCGACCTGGAGGCTTTCGACCTCGGACCAACGGTCTTCGGGAACGCCGTAGGCGCGAGCGATGTTGATGCTCGGGTCGACCCCGGTGCCCAGGTCCACACTCTGGGAGAAGAACTGTTTGATCGAGCGCAGATCTTCGCCGTGCATGGCGACCCACATGTCAGGGTTCTTGTGAAGCAGAGCCGGGACCAGCCCGATGTGGTCGCGGTGGTAGTGGGTGATGGCGATCCCGTGCACGTTCGCGACAGTGAATCCCAGGGACTTCAGCGCCGAGGTGAGCGCGAGGTATTGGTCCTTGCCGTCCCAACCCGGATCGATGAGGATCAGGCCCGAGCCGTCGGCGATTCCGTAGCAATAGGTGTAGACGAGTGGGTTGTCGGGGATCGGGACGGGAATCGCCCAGACACCTTCGGCAACGTTCTCCACTGGGGGCAGAACTCTGTCTTTCCACGCCTTCGACTGCGCTGAACTGAGTGTTTCGATCGCCATTGTTCGCCGTTGCCTCTCATCGTCGAGCATCATGGCCGGGCCCGTTTGGGACCGAACCATCGCGGCCCCGTCAAGCCGCGGGCCGACATTGCCAATGCTGATCAACCTACTCTCTTTTCACTGTTACTGAAAAGTCGTTCGATAGGCGGGATAAGGTCAGCGGCCTTCTGTCGACGGCAGGGGGACGGCGCCAGCTGCAAGGACAGCGACTGCGGGTTGGCGGCAGAGGGACGGAACCAGTCGCAAGAACGGTGACAGCGAGTGGACGGGCGTCCTCGGCGAAGAGGTGGATGACGATAGGCGTGTGGCTGGTAATCAGCAACCTCGGCTACTGGATTCGTTGCAATTAAACCGATGCAGGTGAAGTTATCGTTTCGATCGGTGGAATTGATTGCGTTTTCGGTTGCCGAGGGGATAGTGTCTATGGCGCAGATCACTTCCGCGTCTGTGCAAATGCACGGTCGAGTGGGATCGCTGCGACATTCAGCAAGACTCATTGGGGAGGATTGATATGGCTGCGTCTGGCTCACTGAAACGCAACCTCGGGCTGTGGTCCATCGTCGGGCTCGGTCTCGGATATATGACGCCGACGGTGGTCTTCGATACGTTCGGGATCGTGTCGGATGAGACAAGCGGCGCGGTACCCGCCGCGTACCTCATCGCTCTCATCGTCATGGTGTTCACGGCCTTCAGTTACGGAAAAATGGTCAAGGTCTTCCCGACAGCGGGTTCGGCCTATACGTACACCCGCGAAACCATGAGCCCCGGACTCGGGTTCCTGGTCGGCTGGACTTCTCTCATGGACTATCTGCTGTTGC
The DNA here is from genome assembly GCF_014897515.1 of Brevibacterium sp. FME17. Taxonomy (NCBI): domain Bacteria; kingdom Bacillati; phylum Actinomycetota; class Actinomycetes; order Micrococcales; family Brevibacteriaceae; genus Brevibacterium; species Brevibacterium sp. FME17. The sequence goes on along the minus strand of NZ_JABUYD010000008.1, from coordinate 91,701 downwards.
CGATGGTCAACTGCCTCATCGCCCGGCTGTATATGGAATCACTGGTGCCCGACGCCCCCGCTTGGCTGTGGGTGGTCATCTATACCGTGGTCATGACCGGCATCGTCTCCACGTCCATGCGCGGAACGGCCAACTTCAACGGCGTCCTCCTGGTCTTCGCCCTCGTCATGGTCGTGCTCTTCTGCGTCATCGCCGCCTACAAACTGAGCACCGGTGACGGCCCCGGAGTCGTCTTCAGCCCCGAGCCCTTCATGCACGAAGGCGTGCACATGTCGGCACTACTCACCGGGGCCACAGTGGTCTGCTTCTCGTTCATCGGCTTCGATGCCGTGACGATGTACACCAATGAGGCAAAACACGTGAGCATCATGCCCAAAGCCATCATCCTCACGGTGCTTTTCGGCGGCGCCCTCTTCCTCGTTGCCAGCTACTTCGCTCAGCAGCTCTTCCCCGACAACTCGCAGTTCAGCGTCGTCGACGATCCGCTGCCGGAGATCGGCATGCTCACCGGAGGCCCTGTCTTCATGGGCTTCTTCCTTGCCGCCGCCTTCGCCGCCACTGTGGCATCGGGCCTGGCCTCTCACGCCTCGGTCTCCCGCATGCTTCTGGTGATGGGACGCAACGGCGTTCTGCCACGCAAGGCATTCGGCTACATCCATCCGAAGACCCATACTCCGATGTTCAACATCATCCTGGTCGGAGCGGTGTGCCTGCTGGCGATGTCGTTCAGCCTCGAGTTCATCTCTGCTCTGATCAACTTCGGAGCGCTCATCGCCTTCACCTTCGTCAACCTCACGGTGATCGCGCACTTCGCGTTCCGTACCCGCCAGGTCGTCGATTTCAAGTCGGCATTCAACTATGTGGTGATGCCTGCGATCGGCGCAATCTTGACGGGAATTCTGTGGGTGAGCCTGCACCACACCGCACTCATCGGCGGTGTCGTGTGGTTGGCCATCGGCGTCATCTACCTGGCTGTGCTCACCCGCGGCTTCAAGCGCACGGTCCGCAGCTTCGACGACCCCGAGGCCGACGCCGAGATGTCCGAACCGGAGTCCGCTGCGGAGTAGGGCTTAAGCGGCCTGCTGGGGATTGCGCCAGCACTTAACGGCGGCTCCGATCCACGGCGGCCTGAGGCGACGCGACCAGCGCTACCCGCAGAGTTCTGCAGTCGAAGTCAGGAACTACACGTTTTCACAGTGCAGGTCCTGACTTCGACTGTGGAGTGGAGCAATTGGAGCTGCAGAAGTCCCCGTTCACCATCGACGCTCTCACCATCCACCATTGTTGTGTCTGTGCCAGCACTGTTCAGCGCGGTCTGCTGGCCAACAATCCGGTTTCGGGATGGCAATTGCGGTATTCGAACTGACCTTGAGCACGCCCGACGACGAACACTTCGTGGGTGAGCTTGAGGTGGCCGCTGCCGCCATGTTCGCCGAGGTAGCGCATAGCCACCCCAAAGATCGCTTTGTGCGTCGGATGTGCACGGGCCCAATCATCGAGGTCTGCCATACTGTTCCACCAACTCAGCCCAAAACTTTGATCAATAGGCGCTCCAGCCTCGTCAAGAACTTTCGCATAGCGATTGTCGATGCATCCAACCTCAGCACCGTCAGAGGTGAGGTAGTCCATTCCTATGCGCAGCGTCGGCTCGACCTCATCGAGGTACATGCGCCGTTCAGCGCCTGCGGTTTCAGACCAGTCCTGTCCAGATCTGATGAGACAAAGGTTCTCGATTTCGCGAATAATCGTTCCTTCCGGGGCACTGTCTGCATCACCGCACTCGAATTTCAATGAGTCCGTTTGCGCCGCCGGCATTCTGTCCCGAGCACTCCCCCAATAGCCGTGTTCTTGAATTTCACCGCTTAGTGACGCGGCGAGGTGCGCGACGCCCTGGACATGATCTGAGGAGTAGAGCGTTTCAACGCGGTCCATTGACGGCCAAATTTCCTCGACGTAGAATCCCCAGTCAGATCCTGCCGCAGCCGACTTCAGCCAGTCGACTCTCAACTGATCGGCGTCACGGCGCCCCTGTTCTCCTCCATCCAGGTAGCAGATGATCATCCTGTTGAGCATGCCTACGCTATCGACGAATGTGGACTGATCTCTGAATAGGACACCTTCAGCTTGTCCCGTCACACTCATGTAGGACTGACAATGATCGTGCAGGTCACATCGGAGCTTCTCTCGATTCGGCACTTGGATGCCGAGAATGAGCATTGTCAGCCCTGACCGCTCCGGATCGAAGCGTGCCGAGAACGAGGGGTAGGGTGGTTGCCACCTTTCCTTCATCGCCATAGGACAGGTGCGTTCACGACGCAGGTGTTCGGGGATTGCTGACTCGAACGCAGTCATTTTCAGTCCTCCACTGTGTACAGATCTGCCGCTGGTTCCGCGTCGGCCAGGGTGGCGACTTGGACGGTTTTCGGCGTGTGATTGCGATTGACGAGAAGGCGGAACACGTCAGGACGTGAGTAATGTCCGACAGGATCCGCAGCAGATTTCGCTATAGCGATGAGAGAGGGATCGAGCTCGGCGTACAGTATTCCCTCTTCGTCCGGGCTCAGAGGGGCCGCAAGCTCCGAACCGTCCGGGCCGAAGATTCGGGCGTACCCGCCCCCGATATTGAGCAGATGTTTCTTCACCTCTGTGTCGCAGAAGGTCTCGATCGCTGCCTGGCCCACAACCCCACAGGGTGCAAGGACGAAGGCTTGCCCTTCTGCGGCGTACACGCGGCTGGCAGCAGTGTTGACCGCAGGGCTCAGCGCCTCAGCGGCACCCTCATATATCGAGAATGAGGGCCAGGAGCCGATATGGATTTCTTCGTTTTGGGCATACATCGCGTACTTCGTCAGCGGCTGCAGATGTTCCCAGCAGTTGAGAGCGCCGATACTTCCATGCCTGGTTTTGTGGACCTGGAGGTCTGACCCGTCGCCCTCTCCGAATACTGTGCGTTCGACGTGTGTGGGCTTGAGCTTGTGCCTCACTCCCTGCAGCCCTTCTTCGGGATCAATGAAGGCTTGAGCCATGTAGAGACTTCCGCCGACTTTTGCGCTGTAACCGAGAACGACGTAGATGCCGACCTCTTTGGCTGCGGCGCAGATTCGCTCCATCCCCGGCCCATGCGAGTCCATCGAGTTCTGTGCATATCCCGGAACGAAACGCATTCCGTCGGCGGGCGAGTCCAACCAGATCCACCATGGGTAGCCCGGCAGGAATGTTTCGGGAAATGCCACGAGCTCGGCGCCGTTGCCGGCAGCTTCCTGGATGAGTGCGATGGTCTTGTCGACTGTGGCGTCGAGGTCGAGCCAGACGGGTTCTGCCTGCACAGCAGCGGCAGTGATTGTGCGTTCCATGGCGTCTCCTTTAACGAATGTGATCGGTGTCACTTCAGTATCGGAGACTTTGAGGCCCGTGTGTTGACCGAACCTGCCATCGCAGTGACGGAATGTGCCAGCTCGCAGAGCTGGTCGGGTTGCTCTATGAAAAGTCAGTGTTGATCCGCCAGCGCACAGCCTCCAGGCTTTGCTGTCCGCATCAACATGAGTCGTCGAGGAACCGCCTCGGCGTTGTGCCGGTCTCCGCGCGAAAAGCTCGGATGAAGCCGGATCCACTGTCGAACCCACAACGCAGGGCCACGGCATCGACAGTGGAGAGTGGATGGGCACGCAGGTGCTGTTTAGCGGCGTCGATGCGCATACCCCGCATGATTGACGACACCCCGCCTCCAGGAAACACCCGATAGAGAGTGCGGACAGACGCGTGGCATTCGGCAGCCAGCCGAACGACGGACCATCCAGGGTCGGCGAGATCACGCCGCATGATCGATTCTGCTTTTCTCCTCAGTAACTGGTCCGGCAGTTGCATTTCCTCGGCTACGGACCGTGACCGGAGTATCTCAGACAACGAACCGAGCACATGATCGACCATAGGGTCGAGGGCGGGTCCGCCCTCCTGGAGCTGTTCGCTCATCGCAACGAGAAATTGTGCGATCACGCCGCCGGGGGTGCCGACACCATGCGGATCGGCTGTCAAACCCCTCGTATCATCGATGCCGACCGAAGCCTTCGGCAGCTGAACGACGAGCTGTCGGAAATCAGTTGGAAAATGCAGGCTGTACGGCCGCGCGCTGTCGTAGAGGGCGATTCCGCCGGGGTGAAGGTGGGCCGTGCGCCCATCTTGCGAGACATACCCCTCGCCTTCTCGTTGGATCGAAAAGAGAAGATACTCGTCCGAGGCTGTCGCCGCGAACCGACGAGTCCGATACACATCCTGTGCGGATGCCGTCACCGTGGAAAACTCGAGCTCGCCCAGGGTCTCACGACCGATCTCACCGTGAAAAGGCGCGTCCGAGGCACGCCGAGCCGAGAGCTTCACGAAGGTCTCACATATGAGGTCGATCCACACATCGGCAGCTTCATCAGGCGCGGCCAGTTCCGTCGTCAATGTCTGCGAACTATACGCTCTCACAACTCTTCCACCGGTATCGCTCGAGGCGGGCTCCGATGCCCGATCACGGTTGAGGGAAGCATAGCTCAGATCCGATGCAGGGATGCAAAAAGTCCCCGTTCGCTGTCGTTTTCACGATGCGAACGGGGACTTTCACTTTGCGGAAGCGGTGGGATTCGAACCCACGGAGCGGGGTTGCCGCTCAATGGTTTTCAAGACCATCTCCTTCGGCCGCTCGGACACGCTTCCAAGGGTTCGTGATGAACCACGGCCTGCTCCGCACGAGGCTGAGCCACAACAGTTTCTCACAAACCGATTGTCTTCTGCTAATCGATTACCGAAGGACTGGTGTCAGTGTTTCCCAGAGCCGCTGTCCGGCTCAGAAACATCAGCCTGTGACTCTTCGGAATCGTCAGTCTGCGGCTTCTCATACTTTCCCTCGTGCACGACGTGGCGACCAGTCGAGTCCGAATCCTCCGGGGTGGCACCGCGTGCGGCGAACGTAGCGGGCACGGGCGAGACGACGAACTCGTCCTCTTCGTCCTCAAACTCCTCATCGACCGTCTCTGACTGTTCGGCGGGGCTTGGACGACGAATCCTGCTCTGCCTGGCAGCACCGCTGAACTGCGCCGTCGGTTCCTGCAGAGGTGCGGGACGCGGCTGAGGTTCAGCGGGTTCTGCTGCATCGGAGTCCGTATCGACTGCAGTGTCCTTGTCGACCTCGGCGTCCGTGTCGCCCACAGCGTCCGCGTCAGCCACAGCATCCGCTTCGGCCTCGGTGTCCGCGTCGACGGCGGTGTCTGCGTCTGCAACAGCGTCCGTGTCGACCTCGGAGTCCGCGTCAGCCACAGCCTCTGCTTCGATCTCGGCGTCCGCGCCAATGAGAGCTTCGTCTGCTTCGACCACGAGATCGGGCTTCTGCGATCCATCCGCGTCGCTCGAAACGTCTGTGTCGCTTGAAACGTCTGTGTCGCTTGAAACGTCCACGTCGCTCAATCCGTCTGCGGCAGCCGAAATCTCTGCGGCAGTCGCGGGAACGGTGAGCTCCGCTTCCGCAGGAGTGTCACCGGAGCGAGCTGGCTTGCCCTTGAGCACCAGTGTCAGGGTCGACAGCGGAACCGAGAGCCAGTTGGGACGATTGCGCAGTTCGGTGACGACCTCGACAAGCAGCCTGTCGATGAGGGCCGCGCGCAGGACGGGGTCGCCGAGGCCCAGGCTTTCGCCACGGGCACGGGAATATCCGCTGAGCAGCGAATTCTGCACCTGCGAGGCCCAGAGGAATTCCGGGGAATCGTAGATGGTCCGCAGCACGGACGCGTCATTGCCGAAGCCGTTGACAACGAGTCCGCCGTCCTCGGATTCGAGCTCACCGGTCCGCTGCAGTCGGGCGAATCCGGCCGCATAGTCGACGCTGCGCAGCAATGCCACGAGGTCCAGTGCCACCGGCTTCGGATCTGAGTTCGTCGAGTCCGTGAACTTCACGACCGAGTAGCCGTCGGTTCCGGAGCTCACCACGTGATCAAGAGTCAGCTCACCATGGATCTTCTGCAGCACGCCGATCGTCTCCAACGACTGCAGCTTCGCGCGGTGAGCACGCAGCTCGGGCACCAGGGAATCCAGCGCCAGCGGAGCACGGCCCAGCGCCCAATCAATGCGCTCGATCCACTTCTTGGCCAGAAGCTTCGTCGGCTCTCCCCGACCTTCGACGATGCCGAATTCTGCGGCCATGTCTGAGTGGAGCTCACCGATGCGGCGACCCATCTCTGCGGCCTGAGCGTTGTAGGCACCGATCGACCCGGAATCGACAGCGCAGACGATGTCCACGGCCTCGCGCCAAGCGGGTTCTGCGTCGACGTCCACATGCGACAGCAACGCCATCGGGGCTTCCATCTCGGCGACCTCGAACATGTCGTACCACCGACCCGAGCCCCAGCCGATGACTTCGGGAACGCTGCGGGAGCCCGCCTCGGTGAGCAGAACCGGGATCGTCAGCGATGACGGCATCCCGTTCTCCAGCACGCGGAAGAAGCTGAGCTCCATCGGCTCGTATTCGTCGTGGATGATGACCGTCGATTTGTGGGCCCCTGAGTCAGAGACTTCGATGGGGCGGATATCGATGGGCAACTCTTCACGGGAGTCCGTGACCAACGCAGCCTTCGATGGCTTCGGAGGGAGAACCTCGGCGGGGGGACTGTTGAGACCAGACGATGACTGAGGTGAGGCTGTCTGCACCGAGGACTGCACAGGCTGATTGTCCCGCGAGGCCGCCTTCTCCTGGCTGTGGCGTAGCGATTCTGTGCTCAACTGGCCGCCGTCGAAGACCTTGCGCTTGGTGATCGCGTCGGCCATGAGATTGACGAACACGGGATCTGCCGCGCCGTCATAGACGAAGACGTCTCCCAGTGCCAGGTCATCGATCTGGCCGATCAGCGACTTGCGCAGGTGTATGTCTTCGACTCCGCGCAGTGAGAGCGGGATGTTGAGCCGACGCAGGGTCGGGCCGTCACCGACGGAGATCACGGTCACGAGACCGGCGAAACCACCGAGCTCCTCAGCCTTATAGACAAAGGCGCGAGCCACTGACATCGGGGTGATATCGGGGTCAGTTCCGAAGTCTGCGGCGAGCTTGGGAAACCACGACTGCCGAGGTATCCAGCCGGCTAACAGTTGCTCCAGCTCACTGCTGATGGCCATGTCGCCTCCTTGATGGAATTACGGGCACCTTCCATCCAATCATGTTACGGCCCCCGCGCTGTTCAAGGCGCACCCGAAATCATCAACTCCGCGCCACATTCCGTGCTTTCGGCGCGCCATCGGAGTACCGGTGGGCGGCGTCGCACTGCGGGTGAGCGGCCTGCGTGGTGTCCTTATCCCGGAACGAGTTGCACAAGGACAAGATGGAAGGAGCACAATGGAGTCGTGTTGAAAAAAGACGTATCACCCCAGCAGCAAACACTCGCGAACGAGGTCGAAGCGGCCGCGACGCGAATTGCCGACTCTGTGATCATGTCTCCCCTGCAGATTTCGGAGCGGCTCTCCGCCGCTACCGGCTCCACCGTCTACCTCAAGCGCGAGGACCTGCAGATGGTGCGCTCGTACAAGATCCGCGGCGCCTTCAACTTCATGCTTCAGCTCGACGAGACCGAGCGTGCCCGCGGAGTCGTGTGCGCCTCGGCGGGCAATCATGCCCAGGGCTTCGCCCGCGCGTGCAAAGAATTGGGCATCCAGGGCACTATCTTCGTCCCCAAGACCACGCCGAGGCAGAAGGTCGACCGGGTCCGCCATTTCGGTGGGGACCGGGTCACGATCGAGATCTCCGGTTCCACTTATGACGACGCATCGGCACTGGCTCACCGGCACGCCGAACGCAACGATGCCCTCCTCGTCTCGGCCTTCGACGACCTGCGCACCATCGCCGGCCAGGGAACGGTCGCCGTGGAGATCGCCTCCCAACTCGCAGTCGCCCCCGACTACATCATCGTGCCCGTCGGCGGTGGCGGAGTGATCTCCGGAATCGCAGCCTACGCAGCCCAGAACCTGCCGAGTACCACCGTCATCGGTGCTGAACCCGCGGGTGCCGCCTCGATGATCGCAGCACTCAAAGCCGGACGGCCGGTGACCTTGGAGAACATCGACCCCTTCGCCGACGGCACCGCAGTCAAGCGCGCCGGCGCCCTGACCTACGACATCGTCTCCGACCTCGATGTCGACGTCCGCCCGGTTGCCGAAGGCGCGGTGGCCACGGAGATGCTCGACATGTACCAGGTCGACGGCATCATCGCCGAGCCATCTGGTGCCATCGCCTCGGCGGGAATCGGGAAACCGGGAACGGGCAAGCCGATCGCCATCGAACCGGGATCGACCGTCGTGTGCCTGGTCTCCGGTGGCAACAATGACATCTCCCGCTACCCCGAGATCCTCGAACGCTCACGCGTCCACGAAGGCCTCAAGCACTACTTCATCGTCGACTTCCCGCAGGAGCCCGGCGCACTGCGTCGCTTCCTCAACGAGATCCTCGGCCCCGACGACGACATCGCGATGTTCGAGTACGTCAAACGCTCCGACCGTGAGACCGGACCTGCCTTCGTCGGCATCGAACTCGGCTACGCCGAGGACCTGCCGAACCTGCTCGAACGCATGGACGCCTCACAGATCGAGATCGAACGCGTGCACCAGAACTCACCGATGTTCCGTCTCTTCGCCTGAAGCCAGCCGTACAAGCCCTCCCAGCCGAACCAAGTCTCGGGGCCAGGCCCTGCGGACCTGGTCTCGGACCTGAATCTGCCTGGGCCGAATCTCGGCTGAACCACTAGAGTGGAATCATGCGAGCAATCACGATTTCCACTCCAGGCGGCCCCGAAGTCCTCCACGTCACCGAGGAGCCGACCCCGGACATCGCGGCCGACGAAGTTCTGGTCACAGTGCACGCGGCCGGCGTCAACCGCGCCGATCTGCTGCAGCGCCAGGGCTTCTACGACCCACCCGCTGGCGCCACGCTGATCCCGGGCCTCGAGGTCTCCGGAACGATCGCTGAACTCGGCTCCGAGGTCACCGGCTGGAAGGTCGGCGACCGAGTCGCCGCCCTCCTCTCGGGCGGCGGGTATGCGGAGTCGGTCCCTGTTCCTGCCGGTCAGCTTCTTCCCGTGCCGGAGAGCCTCGACCTCACCGAGGCTGCCGGCCTGCCCGAGGTCCTGGCCACGGTCCACTCCAATATCGTCGGCAACGCCAACATCCAGGCCGGCGAATGGCTCCTCGTCCACGGCGGCGGGTCCGGAATCGGCACGGCCGCAATCCAGATCGCCAAGCACCTCGGCGTGAAGATCGTCGTCACCGTCGGGTCCGAGCGGAAGGCCGAATTCTGCCGCAGCCTCGGCGCCGACGCGGTCATCAACTATCGTGACGAGGACTTCGTCGACCGGGTCCACGAGATCTGCGTTCGGCCCGATGGTTCCACCGGCGCCGACGTCATCCTCGACATCATCGGTGCGAAGTACCTGAAGAGCAACGTCAAGGCTCTGGGCACCGACGGGCGCCTCGTCATCATCGGCATGCAGGGCGGCGCGAAGGCCGAACTCAGCATCGCCTCGCTCATGCAGCCGCGCAAGTCGGTCGCGGGCACGACGCTTCGCGCCCGCCCCAAGGAGCAGAAGATCGAGATCGTCGCCGAGGTGGCCGCACAGTTGTGGCCGGCAGTGATCTCCGGTGACATCCGCCCGATCGTCCATGAGACGATGCCGTTGTCTGACGCACCGAAGGCGCATACGGCTTTGGAAGAGGGCGCGAGCATCGGAAAGGTGCTGCTCATCGTCGACGAGTCAGCGCCTGCCCCGAAGTCAGCGCAGCAATTCTGAGGTTCGTTGAGGCTGGGGCCCAGCGTGTCTGAGCCTCAGCGCAGGAAGAAGGTGTCCGATCATGACCAGCACTCCCGATCAGTCCGAGAACTCGTCCACTCAGCCGGAGAACGCCCCCGGTCAGTCGACGAGCGTCTCTGAACAGCAGACAGGCCCTGCCGGTGTGTCCACCGAGGAATCCACCGAGGAGTCCTCGTCTCAGGTCGATGTGTCCTCTCCCGCGAAGGTGATGCGAATCGGGACCATGGTCAAGCAGCTCCTCGAGGAGGTCCGCAATACCGATCTCGATGAGAAGGGCCGAGAGCGTCTGGCGAAGATCCACCGCCGGTCGATCGATGAGCTCGAGGACGGCCTGTCCAAGGAACTCATCGACGAACTCGAACGCCTCGACCTGCCCTTCGACACAAGTGATGGACCCCCGACGAACTCCGAGCTCCGCATCGCTCAGGCCCAGCTGGTCGGCTGGCTGGAGGGTCTCTTCCACGGCATCCAGACCGCGATCATGGCGCAGCAGGCGATGGCACAGCAGGGACCTGCCGGACATGGACAGCTGCCACCGGGAATGGTGGCACCCGGCGCTGCTCCGACCGAAGCCGCGAACGGCCAGAATCAGGACGATGCCGACGACCGCCGCACCGGAAACTACCTGTGAAGAACATCTTCTCTGGGCTGCGGAAATCGGGCGGATCCTCGGCGCGCAAGGGCCCTGACCAGGAGTTCGGCACTGGACTCTGGCGCCACAACCGCGACCGGTTCATCCGCGCCGTCGACCGCTATTACACCACCTCGGTGGCGATCCATCAGCTGTCAGGTGACGATCAGGCATCCGCCGAGGCGAACGAGCACAGCTCGACAACCGCGGCGAACACGATCGTCGATGGGACGCAGCGCCTCAACGATCTGGTGCCGGTCGTCGACGAGATCACCGCGTGGCTGAACACCCACCACCCGGTCTCCGGACAGGTCGTTCCCAGCCATACCCGCAACGCTGTCGGTGCCGCTCCGGAACTGCTGACCAGGGCTTCGTCGAAGGTCGCCGAGGCGGTGCTCGCTGCATCGATGGCCCGCACGGAGATCATCGCCGGGCGACCGATCAGCCCAAGCGCGAAGGCGACCGAGCGGTTCATCTCCGACGCAGCCGAACTGCTCGAACGCGCCCAGGAGAACCTCTCATGACACCACCTGAGAGCTTCGATCTTGGCCTCGTCGCCAGCGATATCGACGGCACGCTTCTGCTCGATTGGAAACCCATCTCCACAGCCACAATCGACGCGATCCACCGCTGCCAGAGCATGGACATCCCCTTCGTCCTTGTCACAGGCCGGCCGATCAGGTGGCTGGAAACGATCGCCGCACAGATCCCCGACCTCGGTCGCGTCATCTGCCTCAACGGAGCAGTCGTCTATGACATCGCCTCGGCGAGTGTGGTCTCGGCTCACACCATCGAATTCTCCGACATCGAGGAGATCATCTCCACGATCACTGCATCCCACCCGGAGGCGCATTTCGCGTTCGAAACCCTCACCGGCGGACTCGTCGACAAGAACTTCATCTCACGCAACCCCCGCCAGGCCCACGTGATGGAAGACCTGTCCGAGCTGGCCACACGGGACGTTGTGAAGATCCTCGTCAGCATCGGCTCTGAGGATTCGGAGGCCCTTCACGATCTGCTCGATCCCCTCATCGCCGCCAACTGCCATGCCTCGTTCTCCGATCCCGTCAACGGACTCGTCGAACTGGCTCCGGCCGGTGTGACGAAGGCGAAGACGCTCGAGGAATTGTGCAACGGCCTCGGCGTGGCTCGAGAACAGGTGATGGCGTTCGGGGACATGCCCAACGACATCGAGATGCTGACCTGGGCCGGGCATGGTGTGGCCATGGGCAACGCCCTGCAGTCGGTGAAGGACTGCGCAGCCACCGTCACCGCCGCCGTCGATGAGGATGGTGTCGCACGTTATCTGGGCGCTGTACTCGACGCACACCAACGCTAAACCTCCCCGACGTCACTATTACCGCCCGGCGCCAGGCGCAATTAGTGACGTCGGGGAGGTTTAGCGGATGAGTTGTCTGAGCTGTCCTCAGCCGCGGGTGTCGCGGGAGCCGCTGAGTTCTAGAACCGCCGGGTCGAGGTCGAAGTAGTCAACGAGGGCAACGGCCAGGCCGTCGTCGTCGACAGACTTCGTCACGACTGAGGCATGTTGCTTGAGCACGTCCTTCGACTGGCCCATGACGATCCCGTGGTGGACCCATTCGATCATTTCGATGTCATTGAGTCCGTCACCGGCGCCGATGGTCAGCTCATGGTCGATTCCAAGTTCAGATTCGACGAGTTCGAGGCCGCTGGCCTTCGAGACACCGTCGGGGGCGATGTCGAGCCAGTTGCTCCAGCCCACCGAATAGCTGACTTCGTGGAGTCCGAGACGGTCAACCGCCTCGGCGAACTCCTCCGCAGTGCCGTTCACCTCGCGCATCACGATGCGGGTGGCCCGCTTCTCCAGGAGCTGGTCGAAGTCGACGATGTCGAGCGTGTCCGATTCCGCGAGCTCACCCATGGGGAACGGTCCCGAGGCCCAACGGTGCAGGTCTGGGTCCTCGACGAGGAACAGTGCGCTGGGCAGTGCCTCGTGCATCTTCTCCAGTGCGTCCCTGGGATCGAAGGAGACCACGTGGTGCATCTCCCACCCCAGCGGAGCGGCCGGGTCGAGTTTGACGACGACGGATCCGTTCGAGCAGACGACGAATCCTTCCTTGAGGCCGAGTGCGTGCACGACCTCAAGTGCTCCGGGCAGCGCCCGTCCAGTGGAGATGACGAGATGGTGACCGGCGTCGACAAGCTGGGTCAGCACCTGGCGGACGGGTTCGGACAGGGAGCCGTCGTAGTTGACGACGGTGCCGTCGATGTCGAGCGCGATGAGGTGTTCGGGCAATTTCTCTCCAAGCTTGAGGATCGTGGCTTCAGTAACGCGGGCCCTCTGGTCCCTGGGCGGTCATGCCGCCGAGGTAGGGGCGCAGTGCCGCGGGAACCGTGACCGAGCCGTCGGCCTGCTGGTGGTTTTCCAGGATCGGGACGAGCCAGCGGGTGTTGGCCATGGTTCCGTTGAGTGTGGCGACGGGGCGGGTGGCTCCGTCATAGCGTTCGCGGACCTGCAGGCGACGTGCCTGGAAGGTCGTGCAGTTCGAGGTCGAAGTCAGTTCCCTGTAGGTGCCCTGAGTCGGTACCCAAGCTTCGCAGTCGAACTTGCGTGCCGCGGAGTCGCCGAGGTCACCGGCTGCCGTGTCGATGACGCGGTAGGGCAGTTCGCACAGGCCCAGCATCTTCTCCTGCAGAGAGAGCATGCGCTCGTGTTCAGCCTCGGCGTCTTCGACCTCGACGTAGGCGAACATCTCCACCTTCTGGAACTGGTGGACGCGGATGATTCCGCGGGTGTCCTTGCCGTAGGAACCGGCTTCGCGGCGGTAGCAGGAGGAGATTCCGGCGTAGCGCAGCGGACCGTCGCTCAGGTCGATGATCTCGTCCATGTGGAGTCCGGCCAGGGGCACTTCGGAGGTGCCGACGAGGAACAGGTCATCGGCTTCGAGACGGTAGACCTCGTCGGCGTGCTCGCCGAGGAAGCCGGTGCCGCGCATGACCTCGGGCTTGACCAGAGTGGGCGTGATGGTCGGGATGAACCCTGCTTCTTCGGCCACATCGCGGGCCAGGTTGAGCAGTGCCATCTCCAGCTTGGCACCGAATCCGGTGAGGTAGTGGAAGCGCGAACCTGCGACCTTGGTGCCTCGGGCTGTGTCGATGGCTTTGAGCGTCTCACCGATCTCCAGGTGGTCGGCAGGCTCGAACCCGTCGGTGCTGAAGTCCCGGGGCTCGCCCACGGTCTTCAGTGTCACGAAGTTCTCCTCGCCGCCGGAGGGGATTCCCTCGACGATGAGGTTCGGGAGTTTGGCCGCGAGCTTGTCGAACGCGAAGCTGGCTTCCTCGGACTCGGCCTGCAGCGCCTTGACCTTAGCCGACTTCTCTTTGCCTGCGGCGATAAGAGCAGGCTTCTCGTCCTTGGGCGCCTTCGCGATCTGAGAGGAGAAAGACTTCTGATCTGCGCGTGCGTCCTCGAACGCGGTGATGGCAGAACGGCGTGCGGAATCCGCAGCCAGGACTTCGTCGACGAGGTCTACGGACGAGCCGCGGGCCTCCTGCGATGCCTTGAACAGGTCCGGGTTTTCTCTGAGGAGCGCTAGATCGATCACCCTCTCAGCTTAACGGCATGCGAGTCTTTTCGACATTCGGCGGGCTCGTGGGAGGGCCAGCGGCGCGCCAGAGCTGGGCGACCAGCTCGTACTCAAGTTGGGCGCTGTAAATTTGGAGCATGACCATTGCTTTGGACCCCATGATGACGTGGTTCGTCGTCGCCGGCGTCGTCGTTGTGCTGCTCGTCGCGTTCTTCATCGGCCATCGCCTCGGGACGCGTCGTGCTCTGAGTCGAGTTCGCCAGTATGCCCGAGGCGCTGACTCTGATGCGCCCGAGAGCGAGCTCTCTACCCGCTACCGGGCCGCTCTCGTCGTCAACCCGACAAAGGCCGATGTCAGCAGACTGTCATCGACCGCCGAGGCGATCTGCCGTTTCGAAGGTTGGAACCCACCGCTGGTCATCGAGACCACACCCGAGGATTCCGGTGAGGGAGCCGCTTCCCGCGCGCTCGACGAGGGGGTAGACGTCGTCATCGCAGCCGGCGGTGACGGTACGGTCCGCGCCGTCGCCTCGGCGCTGGCCGGGTCAGAGACACCGATGGGGATCGTTCCGCTGGGAACGGGGAATCTGCTGTCACGAAATCTCGACATCGTCCTCGACAAGACCGAGTGGGCGCTGCGCATCGCCCTGTGGGGCCGCAACCGGAAGATCGACGTCGGAACCGCGAAGACCGCCGAGGAGGGGGACACTCACGTGTTCACCGTGATGACGGGACTCGGGTTCGATGCGGCAGTCATGGCCGATACCAATTCCGACCTCAAGTCCCGCTTGGGCTGGTTGGCCTATGTCGAGGCCGGGTCTCGGAAGCTCGTCGGTCGCCCCAGCCATGTGAAGGTGACCTTCGACGACGACTATCGGGTCTCGGCACGCGTGCGTTCGGTTCTCGGCGGCAACTGCGGGAAGCTGCAGGGTGGCATTCAGCTGCTGCCACAGGCCGTCATCGATGACGGGATGCTCGACGTCCTCATCGTCAGCCCGAAGAACCTGGGCCAGTGGGTAGGAGTTCTTGCCTCCGTGCTGGGACGGAAGACATCCAAGGGCCTGCACACGGACATTCGCAAGTGCCAGAAGGTCGTCATCGAATCCGGTGAGGAACTCGACGTGCAGCTCGACGGGGATCCGATCGGCCAATCGGGGTATCTGGCAATGGAGGTCATGCCCGCGGCGCTGACCGTTCGTGTGCCGACGGTCGAGCAGCGCAAGCAGATCCGAGCCGAGGCCTGGCCAGTCTGAGGGCGGGCCCGGTAGTTACCGAATAGTTACATCACGGGAGTGTTTCACTGCGCACCCTTTGTTCACCAAAGTGTTACTGCAAATACCACTGAACAAAACTTACGCAAATAGTTTAGAGAATCCTTCGAACCTAGTATGAGTTTCAGATGTGCACCCCCTCACACTCTCTAGATTGAAGGCACTGACAATGAAGAAGCTCATTCTCGCGCCGGCCGTGGCCCTCGCGTTCACAGGTCTGGTGGCCGCCCCAGTCGCCGCTGCCGAGACCCCCTCCACCCAGTCCGCCTCTGCCAAGGCCGAAGCCAAGGCCGAGCAGGATAAGAAGGACAAGGAAGCAGCCGAGAAGCTCGCCAAGGAACAGGCTGAGCAGAAGAAGGCAGCTGAGGAAAAGGCTGCTGCTGAGAAGGAAGCCAAAGAAAAGGCTGAGCAGGAGAAGAAAGACGCGGCCGAAAAGAAGGCCGCTGACAAGAAGGCCGCAGCCAAGAAAGCAGCTGATAAGAAGAAGGCTGACGACAAGGCAGACAAGAAGTCCGGCGATGATGCCACGGACGCGAAGAAGCCTGCGCCCAAGGATGACGAGCCGAAGAAGGACGACTCCGACGACAAAGACGATGCCGAGGAGATCAACGCTCAGCTGAAGGTCGCCGCCTCATCGATCTCAGCCGAGGACCTCGCAACCAAGGGCGTCAAGGTCACGGTCACCGGACTGGAGAAGGGCGACAAGCTCTCAACGTCGGGCCTGAGCGCACCGGCGACGACAGCATCCGGTTCGACCGCAACTCTCAACGTCAAGTACAACGGCGACGCCGAAGACCTCACCGAAGGCTCGAAGGCCCTCACCGTCAAGGTCCAGCGCGAAGGCGTTTCAGCGCAGACGCTCTCGGGCTCGACTCGGGTCATCGATGCGCAGGCTGCCATTGACTCAGAACTCACCGTTGATCCCGACGAAATTACCCCAGGGGACCTCGCCGACCCCAACAAGGGCATCCAGGTCACCGTGACCAACCTCGAAGAAGGGGACACAGTCACCGATAGCCTGATTGAAGAAGGCAGGACTGTCGACGCGGACGGTGACTTCACGTTCGGCGTCTACTACGAAGGCGATCCCGACAACCTCGACGAGGGGCCGGTCCCCTTCACGGTCACCATCGATCGCGAAGGTGAAGAGCCGGTCACCCTTAACGGAGAGATCAACGTCGTCGACGAGGTCTCCGAAGTCGATCCGAAGGTCTCTCTCAACACCGATGAGATCTCTGCCTCAGACCTCGAAAAAGACGGGCTCAAGTTCACCGGTGAAGGCTTCACCCCCGGCGGCACCGTCAACGTCATTGGCGCAGCCGGCCAGGCGCCGTTCCACCAGGACGAGATCACCGCCGACGAAGACGGCAAGATCAGCACTACAGTCAAGGGCGAACTCGAGCCCGGCGACTACTCGGTCTACGCCGTGGACGCCGAAACCGAAGAGGTCTCGAACTACGCGAAGTTCACCGTCACCGACGATGACGCCGTCGAGGCGATCGATGCCTCGCTGAAGGTCGACCCCAAGGAGATCACAGCAGCGGACCTCGCCAACAAGGACAAGGGCGTCACCGTCACCGTCTCAGGCGTGAAGAAGGGTGACAAGATCACCGACTCGCTGACCGGAGATACCGAAACCGCTGAAGCAGACGGCGACTACAAGCTCCACCTCTACTACCAGGGCAACCCCGACAGCCTCGAAGAGGGCAAGGTTCCGTTCACGGTCACCATCGATCGCGAAGGTACCGAGTCGGAGACGCTCAACGGCAACATCAACGTCGTCGCCGAAGGCAAAGAAGACGGCGATGACGGTGACAACGACGGCAAGGACGGAGATACTCCCGAAGCGCCAGCAGAAGCATCGTTCACGGTCTCGCCGAAGACGCTCGAAGCAGCGGACTTCGCCAACGACAAGAAGGGCGTCACCCTGGCCGTCGAGGACTGCGAACCCGGCGCGGATGTGCACTTCGCCGTCAAGCCCAAGGGCATGCAGGTCACCGCGTACGAGAACACAGTCAAGGCCGACGACGAGGGTAAGGCTTCGGTCAATGTCTTCGGCACCTCCGACATCGTTTCAGCATATGTCGGCGCCTATACCGCCAGCGCAACCTGCGGCGATGACTCGATGAAGGAATCGTTCACAGTCACCGCCGGTGCAGATGGCGGCGGAAGCGACGGCAGCGACAATGGTGGCAATGATGGCAGCCAGCTGCCACGCACCGGTGCAGACCTTGGTGGTCTTGCCTCGGGAGCGATGCTCCTCCTCGTTGGTGGAGCCGCAATCGCCATGACCGGTCGCCGCAAGAAGGTCGGACAGTCACCTACCGACTTCTGATGAACACCGCAGATGATCAACTCACATAGGTGATCATCTGAGCCTACGAATGGGTGTGGCCCCGACTTCGGTCGGGGCCACACCCATGTTCAACACGACCATTGCTCTAACTGGTCAACGACGCCTGTGACCGATCTGTACGACAAGTGTGAACAAAACGACCACAACTATGCTCGTTGTAAATATTTCATTATTGTTACCTGCGTAGGAGATCACTCTCAGCCTTAGAAACGAAGGACACTATGAAGAAGCTTGTACTCGCCCCCGCAGTGGCCCTGGCCATCACCGGCCTTGCCGCATCCCCAGTAATGGCTGCACCCACAGCCGACGCTTTCGGACAGACGAACGTCCAGCAGAGCAAAGCCCAGTCGGATGACAAGGATGGTGCCGATGAAGGCGCCGAGCCTCAGGCCATCGAAGCATCGGTGACAGTTTCACCGAAGGAAATCACTCAGACCGATCTCCTCGACCCCGGCTTCACCGTCACCGTCACTGGCCTCGAAGCCGGAGACGTAGTCTCGGACAACCTCACCGGCGAAGAGGTAACGGCTGAAGGTGACTCCGTCGAGTTCACCATCCACAACGTCACCGGTGACCCCGCTGCTATCGATCCGGGCACACTCAACTTCACGATCACCATCAAGCGTGGCGATGAGACCGAAGAGATCGCCTCGCAGGTCGAGGTCATCGACGATGACGCCGAAGAGCCAGAAGCACCTGCGGTCGATCCGAAGGTCTCCCTCAACACCGAGAAGATCTCCGTCTCGGACTTCGAAAAAGACGGCCTCAAGCTCACCGGCGAGGGCTTCACCCCCGACAGCGCCGTGACCGTGATGGGCAACGCCACCCAGTCGCCCTTCTTCCAGGAAGAAGTCACTGCCGACGAAGACGGCAAGATCAGCACCACCGTCAAGGCACCCGAAGGCGGCCTCGAACCAGGCGACTACTCGGTCTCCGCAGTCGACGCCGAAAGCGAAGAAGTCTCGAACTCTGCCAAGTTCACCGTCACCGCAGACGAGACCGAAGAGCCCAAGCCCACCACTCCGGCCGCTGAAGCCACGCTGAAGGTCTCGCCTGAGACCATTGAGGCCGCTGACTTCGTCGTGGAGAACAAGGGTGTCACCCTTGCAGTCGAGAACTGCGAGCCAGGCTCGGACGTTCACTACCTCGTCACCCCCAAGGGCAACTCGAACGTCACCGCCTACGACAACACCGTCAAGGCCGATGACGAGGGCAATGCCTCCGTCAACGTCTACGGCACCTCTGCCAATGACCCATCGGCCTACCTCGGCGACTACGACGTCACCGTCACCTGTGGCGACGACGAGCTCACCGGAGCCTTCACCGTCAGCGATGACGCCAACGCCGGCGGCAGCGACGGAAACGAAGATGGCAATGAAGACGGCAACGCAGACGGCGGTAACGGCGGCGATGATGACGGCAACGGAAACGGTGGCGGCGACCTGCCTCGCACCGGTACCGAGCTGACCGGCCTCGTCGGCGGAGCTGCTCTCCTCCTCATCGGTGGAGCCGCAGTCACCATGACCATGCGTCGCAAGAAGGCCGTCGAGGATCCTTCAGCGATCTGATAAGTCGGCCGTCGCAGCGGCGATGACAATGTAAGAAGAGTGCGAGCCCGTGGAGGGTTCGCACTCTTCTTGCATTCACGTTCGGACATCCCTGTTGGGCGGCTATTTCCCGGCATAAGGAATTGTGCCGATGTGCCGTGCCCGAGGCATCAATCCATCCGGTCGTACCGAGCACGCAGACTGAGGAAGACTCCGTAGAGCACAAGACCAGCACCCACAGCGAGCATGAGCACAGTGCCGAACGGCTGGTCGCGCATCGCTTTGAGCGCTCCGTCAATTCCCGTGAACTCTTCGGGGTCACCGGTCATCGCCGAGACGACGACGAGCGCTCCGACTGCCAGCAGCGTCGCGCCTTTGCCCAAATATCCGATGATGCCAGTGGCAATCAGCAGCGTGCTCACCGGAGCCTTACGTGGCATCCGCAGCTCGTCCATCCATTTGAGGCGGATCCCGGCGATACAGAAACCGATGCCGATCATGACGATCACAACCCCGATCGCTGCGAGGATGTACAGGCCGCCCGGGGCCTTCGCCAGGGTCGTCGATGCCTGAGAGCTGGTCTTGCCTGAATCAGATCCGCCGCCGATGACGGACTGGGCGAACGTCAGGGCAACTGCGGCATAGGCAACAGCGGAACCGATCGTTTTGATGAATTCGACCCATCTGCGGCGTCCCTGCCGATGCTGAGGGGCATTCGTGCCGGCTCCGCGCAGAGAGGCGGAACCGAAGAAGGCGTTGAACACACACCAGAGGGCCATCAGCCCACAGCCGATCAGGCACAGGACGATGAGCACCATGCCGAACGGCTGTGCGGCCATCTGTTGGACCGCACCCGATTGATCCGCCTCGCCACCGCGACCGAGTCCAACGGCAACCGCGGTGGCTCCGAGGATGATGTGCACGATTCCATTCGCGACGAAACCAGCTCGCGCAACCCGTTCGAACCACTTGCTGTCCGCAGCTTCTTGGGCCGCGTCGTCGGCCGAGTCCGCGGCACTTTTGAGCTTGTCAGTTTCGTCCATGAACGACATTCTGGCACAGCACGGTCGGTGTAGTGACGAATGCCGGCGTCGACTACAAGAGGCTGCGCCGCGGGCAGCCTCCAATCTCAGTTGCTTACCGGCGTCTGAACCTGTTGTAGAGAACCATCGCACCCGGCTCGGGCCGACCCCGGGGCCGCCTGCCACGCGAGATCGAGACGACGTCACCAGCAGTGCCGGCAGCGAAGACACGAGCTTCGCGTTCCTTCGCTGACATCCGAGACCTGACTTCGGTCTCCAGCTCCTCGTTCCGGGACTTGAGCGCATCGACCTGGTTCTGCAGGTCGATGATCTTCTTGATACCCACGAGGTTCACGCCCTCGTCCTGGGAAAGTTGCTGGATCAGCCGAAGTTTGGCGATGTCTCGCCCCGAGTACCGTCGGCCTCTGCCGGCCGTGCGCTCGGGGGTGACGAGACCCAGACGGTCATACTGCCGCAGCGTCTGCGGGTGCATTCCTGCGAGGTCCGCCGCCACCGAAATGACGTATACCGCTGCACTGGTCGATATGTGCATCACGCTTCACCACCTCAACTGGCCTTGGCTTTGTCGAGCAGACCGTCGCGCGGGTCCTCGTTCTCGGTCGCCGAGCGGAACGACTCGACCGCTTCCTTGGCGTCCTTCGACAGGTTCTGCGGGACAACGATCTCCGCGGTCACCAGCAGGTCGCCGGTGCCCTTCTTCGATTTCACACCCTTGCCGCGCAGGCGCATGGTCCGACCCGATGGTGTGCCCGGGGCGATCTTCATCGTCACCGGCATACCGTCAAGCGTCGGCACCTTGACCTCGGCGCCGAGTGCGGCCTCGTCGAAGCTCACCGGCAGGTCCATCCGCAGGTTGTCGCCGTCACGGGTGAAGACAGGGTGCGGCTTGACCTTGATCGTCAGGATCACGTCACCGGCTTCACCGCCGTTGGGGCTCTTCTTGCCCTTGCCTGCCAGTCGGATCTTCTGTCCGTCTTTGACGCCGATCGGCGTGCGCACGGTCAGGGGCTTTCCGCCTGGCATGTTCAGCTTCACCGAGGCACCGTTGATGGCTTCCGTGAACGACAGGGTGGTGTTGGACTTGATGTCCCCGCCCTTGGTCGGTGGCGAATAGCCGCCGCCGAAACCGCCACCGCCGTAGCCTCCTCCGCCGAAGCCGTTGAGAAGGTCAGCGAGATCTGGGGGCACGTCTCCCCCGCCTCCGCCGTAGGGCGAGCGGGTCCGTGTCCGTCCGCCTCCGCCGAAGAGGTCGGAGAATACGTCGTCGAATCCGCCGCTGGCTCCACCTGCTGGCCCACCGGAACCGGTGAACCTGGCTCCGCCGCCCATGGCGCGGACCTGGTCATACTGGGCGCGAGATTCCTTGTCAGAGAGCACCTGATGCGCCTGGCCGAGCTCCTTGAACTTGTCTTCAGCCTTGGAGTCGCCGGGGTTGGCATCCGGGTGGTACTTGCGTGCCAGCTTGCGGTAGGCCTTCTTGATCTCTGCGTCGGAAGCATCTTTGGAGACGCCGAGGGTCTTGTAGAAGTCCTTTTCGAACCAATCATTCTGAGGACCGGTATTCACCTGGCACCTCCTTCCGTGTCTTCTTCATCAGTGTATTCAATTGTCTCCTCACAATCCGCAACCCCGGGATTGTCATCCCGGGTGATCCGGACCGCCGCCGAGGTGGTTCCACGGTGGTGGGACCACCTCGGCGAGGGTGTGGTTCTCAGTCTTCCGGCTGCTGCACGCCGACGCGTGCCGCACGGATGACGCGCTCACCCATGCGATAGCCCGGCTGCATGACCAGGAAGACGGTCGGAGTCTCGACGTCGTCCGATGGCTGCTGCATGAGTGCCTCGTGCAGTCGCGGATCGAACTCGTCGCCGACTTCACCGTACTGCTCGACGCCGACCTTGCTCAGCGAGTCGACCAGCTTCTTCACGTGGGTCTCGAAAGGCCCCGTGACGTCGCCGTTCTCCTGCGCCAGGCGCACTTCGTCGAGTACCGGGATCAGGGCCTCGACGGCCTTGATCGTGCCACCGGTCGCAGCCCGCTCGCGTTCGCGATCGGCCCGCATCCGGTAGGCGGCGTACTCGGCGTTGATGCGCTTGAGGTCGGCCAGGTGCGCTGCGGCTTCGGAACCCGGTGCGGGTTCGGCAGCCTCTTCGCCCTGAGCAGCCTCGGTGTCGTTCAACGTCGAAGCGTCGGCCGGGATGTCGACGCCGAGGTCACTGGCATCAGCCAGATCCTCGTCGGCGCCTTGGACGTCCTCGGCGCCTGCGGCACCGGTGGCGTCGTTCGCGACATCGGCCTCACCGGCCTCCGCCGAGGCCGACGGTGCGTCGGCCTCTGGGCGGAGTTCACCGGTGTCCGGATCAATCCGGCGCTTGTCGCTGAAGGTGAAGCCTGGCTCCTCGGACGACGGATCGTTGCCCTCGGAAGTCATTACTTCTTCTCCTCATCCTCTTCGTCGACAACCTCAGCGTCGACGACATCGTCGTCAGCGCTTGCATCTGCACCGGCTGCGGCCTCTTCACCAGCGGCGCCTTCGGCACCACCCTGCTGGCTGTAGATGGCTTCGCCGATCTTCTGCTGGTTCTCGACGAGCTTGTCGTATGCGGTCTTCACTGCATCGTCGTCTTCACCCTTGAGTGCTTCCTTGAGAGCCTCAACGTCCGAGTTGATCTCGGTCTTGACCTCTTCAGGCAGCTTGTCCTCGTTGTCGGTGACGAGCTTCTCGGTCTGGTAGGCGAGGTTCTCCGCATTGTTGCGAGTGTCAGCGGCCTCACGGCGCTTCTTGTCCTCGTCTGCGTGCTCTTCGGCTTCCTTGACCATGCGGTCGATGTCTTCCTTCGGCAGCGCGGAACCGCCGGTGATCGTCATCGACTGCTCGGTGCCGGTGCCCTTGTCGGTGGCCGACACGTGCACGATGCCGTTGGCGTCGATGTCGAAGGCGACCTCGATCTGCGGCACGCCGCGAGGAGCCGGAGCGATGCCGGTCAGCTCGAAGGTGCCCAGGTTCTTGTTGTCGCGAGTGAACTCACGCTCACCCTGGAAGACCTGGATCGACACGGAGGGCTGGTTGTCCTCAGCGGTGGTGAAGGTCTCCGAACGCTTGGTCGGGATCGGGGTGTTGCGCTCGATGAGCTTGGTCATCACGCCGCCCTTGGTCTCGAGTCCCAGCGAAAGCGGGGTGACGTCGATGAGCAGAACGTCCTTGCGTTCGCCCACGAGGACACCGGCCTGCACGGCTGCGCCGATCGCGACGACCTCATCGGGGTTGACGCCCTTGTTGGGCTCCTTGCCTCCGGTGAGTTCGGTGACGACGGCGGAGACGCCTGGCATACGGGTCGAACCGCCGACGAGGACGACGTGGTCGATCTCGGAGACGGACACGCCTGCGTCCTTCATGACTGCGTGGAACGGAGCCTTGGTGCGCTCGAGGAGGTCCTTGGTCAGGTCCTCGAACTTCGCGCGGGTCAGGGTCTCATCCAGGTGGATGGGTCCGTTCTCGCTCATCGACAGGTACTGCAGCGAAATGTTGGTGCTGGTAGCCGAGGAGAGTTCCTTCTTGGCCTGCTCCGAGGCTTCCTTCAGTCGCTGGATTGCGGTCGCGTCCTTGCTCAGGTCGACGCCGTAGCCGTTCTTGACCTCACCGACGAGCCAATCGACGATGCGCTGATCCCAGTCGTCGCCGCCGAGGCGGTTGTCGCCCGAGGTCGCACGGACCTGAATCGTGGAGAAGTCGTCTTCGTCCTTGCCGACTTCGAGCAGGGAGACGTCGAAGGTGCCGCCACCGAGGTCGAAGACGAGAATGGTCTCGTCTTCCTTGCCGCGCTCGAGGCCGTAGGCCAGAGCTGCAGCGGTGGGCTCGTTGATGATGCGCGAGACATTGAGTCCTGCGATCTCACCGGCATCCTTCGTGGCCTGACGCTCGGCGTCATTGAAGTATGCGGGGACGGTGATGACTGCGTCGGTGACGTCTTCCTGCAGGTATTCCTCAGCGTCGTGCTTGAGCTTCTGCAGGATGCGAGCCGAAACCTCAGGGGCCGACATCTTCTTGCCGCCGATTTCGGTGGACCAGTCGGTGCCCATGTGGCGTTTGACCGAGGCGACGGTGTTCTTGATGTTGGTGACGGCCTGGCGCTTGGCGATTTCGCCGACCAGGGAGTCGCCGTTCTTGTTGACAGCAACGACGGAGGGGGTCGTGCGACCGCCTTCCGCGTTTGCGATGACCTTAGGGTCACCGCCTTCGAGGACTGTGACGACGGAGTTCGTGGTTCCGAGGTCGATTCCAACTGCACGTGCCATAACGTTGTCTCCTTACATATCGTGAGTGATCTCGACTCGAATGTGTGCGATCGGGCGGATCCACCACCGGGCTTCCACAGCATTTCCTGCTGCGGGGACGAGCGGTGGACCCACTCGACCGCACACATTGAGCCAACTGCACTCAAGTATTATCTTCGTGATCCGAGCAGTCAAGCTCGGCATCATGAAAGTTGCGTACACTAGACTCAACTTTGCGGAGCGAGGGTTTATTCCGCGGGGGAGAAAAAGTTTCTGGGACCGCTTGCAGGTTCCATCGATGATGGCATCGAGTCGACCGCGAGCATTCTTATCAGCGGCGACAAAGCACTGATTTCCTCACCCTATGGGCGATTCCGTTCGGAATCGCGAGGGTCCTTCCACGATAGGGTCATTGCTCAGGGTTTATGCGACGATCGGAAAGCAGCAAGGATCATCACGGAGAGGACACCGGTGGCAGACGGCGACTTCCTCCTTCGCCGCCCGTGGGTTCTCGTGGTCGTATTGACGTGTGTCGCGACGAGCACCGCGTTCATGCAGACCCTGGTCGTTCCGATCCAGAACCATCTTCCTGAGCTTCTCGATGCTCCGCGGAGTGCCACCGCGTGGGTACTGACCATTGCTCTGCTGGTCGCAGCCGTCACGACTCCGATCTCGGGGCGTCTGGGCGATATCCTCGGAATGCGCAGGGTCATGATTGCACTGCTTGCGATGATGACTCTTGGCTCCCTGATAGCTGCACTGTCAGGCGAACTGACCTGGCTGCTCGTCGGACGGGCACTCCAAGGCGTGAGCATGGGAGCCACAGCTGTCGGCATTTCGATGATGAGTCTGGTCGATAACCGCAAGATCCGCATCGCTGGCATCAGCATCATCAGCTCCAGCATGGGCTTCGGGGGCGCGATCGGTCTGCCACTCGCCGCGTGGATCGCTGAGATCGGAGATTGGAAGCTTCTCTTCTGGGCGACGGCTGTCCTTGGAACCATCAATCTCATCGCTGTCCTCTTCGTTGTGCCCAGCACCGATCGCCTTCGGCAACGCTTCGACTGGCCTGGGGCGTTGATGCTCTCTGCCGGGTTGGGTGGGATTCTGGTGGCGGTTTCCCAAGGTCCGGTGTGGGGGTGGTCTTCGCTGGCGACGCTTGGACTCGGCGGAACGGGGATCGTTGTGCTCTTCGTCTGGGGCCTGCACGAGTTGCGCACCCGCGACCCGCTGATCGATCTGCGCATCATGTCGAAGTTCCCGCTGCTGATGGTCAGTCTGGGTTCAATCGCTCTCGGCTTCGCCTTCTTCGTCCAAGAGGTTTCGTTCCTGCAGATTCTCGAACTGCCGGTTCGCACCGAAGCAGGCTTGGGCCTGAGTATCCTGTGGGCGAGCATGGCCTTGGTGCCCTGCTCCTTGGCGATGATGGCCGTCGCGCCCCTCGCTGCAACCATGACCGATCGTTTCGGAGCTCGTGTGACTGCGGTTTTGGGTTCGGTGATCTCTATGGTCGGATACCTCATCTCCGTGGTCTGGCACGCCGAAGTTTGGCAGCTCATCATCGCCAGTGTGTTCGCCTTGGCAGGGGTGGCGATAGGGTATGCGGCCATTCCCACTCTGGTCATGGCCGAGGTGCCCTACTCGATGACTGGTTCCGCGATCGGTGTCAATGCTCTGATGCGCAGTGTGGGAACGAGCTCGGGTGCAACTGTGACGGGAATGGTGCTGGCGGTGCAGCTGGAGTCATCGGCCGGATTCGCGGCGCCGAGCCCTGGTGGGTTCGTTGTGACCTTTTGGCTGGGCTTCGTCGCCGCGGCGCTGGCCGCTGTGTTGTTTTGGATCTCTGGTCGGCGACGGCCGGGAGTGCTG
This sequence comes from Brevibacterium sp. FME17, assembly GCF_014897515.1. NCBI lineage: Bacteria > Bacillati > Actinomycetota > Actinomycetes > Micrococcales > Brevibacteriaceae > Brevibacterium > Brevibacterium sp. FME17. The sequence continues at coordinate 65,325 of NZ_JABUYD010000008.1, read as the reverse complement.
CTGTAATAGACGATGGTTTCCGTCTGAGCACAGCTGGGTATCGCTACAAGATAACGAGACATGACATGTCCAGCTCCCCGTCACCGGCAGGGATGCAGGAGACGCTGACAGTAAGCGCAGTCGATGTGGGCAAGTACCGTCTCGGTCGCGCTCATTTCGTTGCGCGAGGACAATGGAGCCATGAGCAATCACCAGGTGGTCGAGGTTCGAGGCGCCCGCGTGCACAATCTGGCGAACATCGATGTCGACATTCCCTTGGGCAGACTCGTCGGCATCGCCGGCGTCTCCGGTTCGGGCAAGTCGTCCCTGGCCATGGGAGTCCTGTACGCGGAAGGCTCTCGGCGCTACATCGAAGCCCTGTCCACATACACTCGCCGCCGGATGAGCCAAGCGCCGCGTGCCGACGTCGACCGGGTCAGTCACGTGCCTGCCGCACTGGCTCTGCGACAGCGTCCGGGGATCCCGGGCGTCAGGTCGACCTTCGGCACGTCCACTGAACTGCTCAACGTCGTCCGGCTCATGTTCTCGCGCCTGGCATCACATGTCTGCCCGAACGGCCACCGGCAGGAACCGACACTCAATGTTGCGGCAGAGGAGCCGTTCGCCTGCCCGTCCTGTGGAGCAGATGTCGAGGCTCCAGGAGCGGAGGAGCTGGCCTTCAATTCGGTCGGAGCCTGCCCATCATGTGACGGCACTGGCATCGTGCGCGAGGTCGACGATGCTTCTCTCATCCGCGATGAGGACATGAGCATCGACGATGGAACGGTGATTCCCTGGCAGATGTTCGGCTTCAACGTCCAACCGCAGATCGCCCGAGAATTCGGCGTCCGCACGGGCATCCCTTGGAAGGAGTTGAGCGCCGAGGAGAAGACCATCGTCTTCGATGGCCCGGAAGAGAAGAAGCACATCGCCGTCACCTCGAAGAAGGGTCTGCACGAGCTCGACTTCACCTTCCGCAATGCGCGACTGACCGTGAGCGAGGAGCTCAAACGCGCCACGGATGAGAAACGACTGTCTCGGGTGAGCCGGTTCCTCACCGAACACACCTGCACCACGTGCCACGGCACCCGGCTCACGCCTGCAGCGCTGCTGCCGAAGATCGGCGATCTCAATCTCGCCGATGTCACCGCCATGCCCCTGAGTGAACTCGCCGATTGGGCCGGCACTGTCGCCGACACCGTGCCGAAGACGATGCGCTCCATGTCCGAGGCACTGACCAGCACGCTCGGGCACATGTCGAAGCGACTGCTCGACCTCGGCCTGAGCTATCTGTCGCTCGATCGCGCCGGATCAACACTGTCCACCGGCGAGCGCCAACGCGTGCAGCTGGCTCGAGCCGTACGAAACGAGACCACCGGGGTCCTCTATGTCCTCGACGAGCCCTCGATCGGCCTCCATCCCTCGAACATCCGCGGGCTCCAAGGGGTCATCTACGACCTGCTCGAAGAGGGCAACTCCGTTGTCATGGTCGACCACGACCCGCTCGTGCTGCGTGACTGTGATCATCTCATCGAGATCGGCCCCGGCTCCGGCAACGACGGCGGGACGGTCGTCGCCACCGGAACGGTAAGCAGCCTCGGCGACAATCCGAATTCTCTTATCGGTGGGTTCCTCACCGGAAGAGAAGAAAGCCTTGTCCGCACCTCTGCGGCACCGGATCAGGTCTTCGACAAGGGGACGATCAGGCTGCGCACCTCCCCCATCCACACCGTGCATGCGCTCGACGTCACGATCCCTCGGGGACGGATCACCGCTGTCACCGGAGTATCCGGATCCGGGAAGAGCACGCTGGTTCTCGACAGCCTCATTCCCGCACTCCGCGCAACGGATCAAGCCCGTCCGCCCTCGCACGTCGCCTCGATCGAGGGCGCCGGAATCGAGAAGGCCAGCGTCGTCGACGCCACCCCGATCGGGGTCAATGTCCGCTCGACCGTCGCCACATACTCGGGCATCCTCGATGAGCTCCGGCGTGCCTACGCCAAACTCGACTCGTCGAAGGCCGCCGGTCTGAGCGCCCGGGACTTCTCCTACAACACAGGTTCTCTGCGGTGCCCACGCTGCGAGGGCACCGGTGAGATCACCCTCGACGTGCAGTTCCTCCCCGACGTCGACATCGCCTGCCCCGACTGCGAGGGCCGACGCTACGGTCCCGACGCCGAGGTTCATCATCGTCCCGGTGCTGACGGTGAAATTGCGCTGCCCGAGCTGATGGCCATGACCGTCGCCGAGGCTGCCGAGCACGTTGCCGACCTGAGGAAGGTCACCACACGGCTGCAGGCACTGCAGGAGGTGGGGCTGGGATATCTCACCCTCGGCGAGGCGACTCCGGCCCTGTCCGGCGGTGAAGCGCAGCGTCTGCGTCTCGTTTCAGAACTCGATCGGACGCAGACTGGCACCCTGTTCGTCTTCGACGAGCCCACCATCGGGCTCCATCCTTTGGACGTACGAGTGCTCGTCGGCGTCCTGCAGCGACTCGTCGATCAGGGAGGCACCGTCGTCGTCATCGAACACGACCTCGATGTCATCGCCAACGCCGACTATGTCATCGACATGGGCCCAGGTGGCGGAGTGGACGGCGGTCGCATCGTGGTAGCCGGCACTCCGAACCAGGTTGCCGATGACAAGGACAGCGTCACGGGACGATATCTGGCGGAGGAAGCGTCCCTCTGAAACGCATGTGGCAGGTGAGCTGGCAGCGGTCTCCGAGGTGAAGACCGCTGCCGGCTCAGGAAGACCTCTGCCGCTCAGACAGCAGTCACACGGACTTCGTATCCGGGTCCGCACCGTCCATCTGACCATCCCGGCTGAACCTGCGCAGCTGGGTCACATGGCCCGGGTTGAGCTCGGCGACGTTTGAGACCTGCAGCAGCTTCATCGTCCGCTCAACCTGCTCGCTGAGGATCGCGATCGTGCGATCGACGCCTTCCCTGCCACCGGCCATGAGCCCGTAGAGGTAGGCCCGGCCGATGAGTGTGAAGTCCGCACCCAGGGCCATGGCCGCGACGATGTCGGCACCATCGCGGATTCCCGTGTCGACGATGATCTCGAGGTCCTTGCCGACTTCCTTCACGACAGATGGCAACAGCTCGAAGGGAACCGGAGCGCGGTCGAGCTGTCGCCCGCCATGGTTCGAGAGCACAATGGCATCGACGCCGAGATCGGCGAGCTTCCTGGCATCGGCAACAGTCTGGACGCCCTTGATCGCCAGCTTGCCTGGCCACATCTTTCGGATCGTGGCCAAGTCGTCGAAGTCGATCGATGGGTCCATGGCCGAGTTGAGCAGCTCGCCGACCGTACCGCCGGTCTCGGACAGGGATGCGAACTGCAGCTTCTCCGTCGTCAGGAAGTCCCACCACCACCAGGGCCTGGGGATGGCGTTGAGAACTGTCTTGGGTGAGAGCTGCGGCGGGATGGAGAACCCGTTGCGACTGTCCCTGATCCGGGCGCCCGCGATCGGAGTGTCCACGGTGAAGAAGAGCGTGTCATAGCCTGCCGCAGCCGCCCGCTCGACCAGACCGTAGGAGATCTCCCGCTGGCGCATAACGTAGAGCTGGAACCAGTTGCGCCCATTCGGGTTGACCTTCTTCACGTCCTCGATCGAGGTCGTGCCCAAGGTGGACAGGGTGAATGGAATGCCTGCCGCGCCGGCAGCGGAGGCTCCGGCGGTCTCGCCTTCGGTCTGCATCAGCCGGGTGAACCCCGTGGGCGCAATGCCGAAGGGCATCGCCGAGCTGCCGCCAAGGATCTGCGTCGTCGTATCGACCTGCGAGACATCGTTGAGGATGGAGGGGTGGAACTCGATGTCCTGGAAGGCCTGCACGGAGCGCTCCATCGAGATCTCCCCCTCCGCTGCGCCGTCTGTGTAGTCGAACGCGGCTGCGGGAGTGCGTCGCTTGGCTATCTGGCGCAGATCCTCGATCGTGAACGCCGATTCAAGACGGCGTTTCCGGGAGTCGAGCTCGAACTTCTTGAACTTCATCAGCTCGAAGATCTCGGACGGATTGGGCAATTGCCTCTTGACCATGGGTGGGGTCTCTTTCTCTTCAGTTCGTATTCTTCAGGGTTCAGTCTTCAGCTCGCTGGGCCTCACGCCCCGCCGGGAACCATCCAGGACAGGACGGTCGACTGCAGGCCAACCAGCAGGCACATGACGACGAGCATGCCCAGCGACCACCAGATGACGCGGCGGAAGATCGAGGCTTCCTGGCCGAGGAGTCCGACTGCTGTAGCTGCGATGGTGAGGTTCTGCGGGCTGATCATCTTGCCCACGACTCCACCGGAGCTGTTGGCTGCCACCAGCAGAACGGGATCGATTCCGGCCTTCGTCGCGGCAGTCTGCTGCAGCGTCGCGAAAAGTGCGTTGGCACTGGTGTCAGAACCGGTCACTGCTGTGCCGAGCCAGCCGAGGATTGGTGAGAGGAAGGCGAACAGCGCCCCGGTTCCAGCGATCCAGGTGCCGATTGTGATCGTCTGTCCTGACAGATTCATGACGTAGGCCAGTGCCAGGACAAGTCCGACGGTGAGAATGGAGAATCGCATTTTGGCGACATTGTCGACGAAGACCTGGACTGCGTCCTTGGCGGTCATCTTGTACACGATGGCGACGATTATGCCTGAGGCCAGCAGCATCGTGCCCGGTGATGACAACCATTGGAAGTTGTAGACCGTGCTCGTCGACAGCTCCCCTGCGGCGGTCATGATGTTCCCGTCCAGTCCCGGCCAAGGAATTTTGACATCGGTGCTGGCCAGCCACTTGTCGATGACTGGGATCAGCTTGGCACCGGAGAAGATGACGATGACGATGAGGTAGGGAAAGAGCGCCATGAACACGCGCTTACCGGTCAGAGGTGCCGCCTTCGTGTCCACGGAGGTTGCCACGGCAGCGGCTGCTCCACCGGCATCAGGCGCGCTGGCCTTCTCCCGACTGCGTTCGTCGGCCATCTTATCCAGGGCGTCCTGGCCGCCGACGGGCTTCCAGAACTGGAGCATGATCACTGCAGCGGCAAGGCCCATGAGCGAGGCGATGATGTCGGTCATTTCGACCGAGAGATAGTTCGCGGAGACGAACTGTGCTGCTCCGAACACGATCCCGACGACCAGAGCAAGTGGCCACAGCTGACGCAGTCCTCGCTTGCCGTCAACGAGGAAGATGAGGAACAGCGGCACGACGGCAGCCAGCAATGGAGTCTGGTGACCGACCATGGCTCCGATCTCCTTGTAGTCGATCCCGGTGAGGTTGCCGGCGGTGATGATCGGGATGGCGATCGCACCGAAGGCGACCGGAGCGGTGTTGGCCACCAGCACGACGACTGCTGCACGCATGGCGGTGAAGCCGACTGCGATGAGCATGACACCGGTGATGGCAACCGGGGCACCGAATCCGGCCAGGGCTTCGAGCAGTCCGCCGAAGCAGAAGGCGACCAGGATCGCCTGCACGCGAGGATCATCGGAGATGACGTTGATGACCAACCTGAGGTCTTCGAAGTGTCCCGACTTCACCGTCAGTTCGTAGAGCCAGATGGCGGTGATGACGATCCACATGATCGGAAACAGCCCGAAGGCGAATCCCTGGCTGGCTGAGAGGCCAGCCAGCCCGACCGGCATGCCGTAGACGAAGATGGCAACGATCAGGGCGACGATGACTGCCGCCAGGCCGGCCCAGTGGGCTTTCCATTTCAAGAACCCGAGGGTGACGAAGATGGTCAGCAGCGGCAGCAGCGCAACCAGCGATGACCACAGGAGGCTGTCTGCAAGTGGGGCGATTTCAGGAGTGTACATATTTTCTCCTGCACGGCCGGTGCTCGACTACAGCGTCTGCGTCTCGACGTTGAACGCGCCCGAACATGCATATTCGATGGGTTTCAGTATGTCCTTTGTGTGGTCAGACCACTAAAGTGAGTGTAGGACCGAATGTGATCCAGGTCAAGGTTCTGCCCCCGATGAGGCAGGGTCCCACTCATGGGATGATGGCGAGGTGCGAAAAGTGAGTACTCATGACCAGTGAATCAGTCAGCAAGGACGACGACACCGCCGCAGGTCACACCGTCAATGCGCCTCAGGGACCGAGCTGGAAGCCGGTTGCCCGATCGAGCACCCACGAGCTCGTCATCAATGCGATCGAGGAGCAGATCACCTCCGGGTCCCTCACCGTCGGCGATCCGCTCCCCTCGGAACGTGAGCTGGCCGCCAAACTTCAGGTCAGTCGCGCGGCGGTGCGTGAGGCGCTGCGCGTCATGGAGTCCCTCGGCGTCGTCGTGTCGAACGTCGGCTCCGGCAAGTCGGCCGGCACCTTCATCGCCTCCATGCCCAAGGAGGCCCTGACTCGGTTCCTGCGCCTGCATGTGGCCCTGGCGAACTTCAGCATCGAGGAGGCCATCGAAACGCGCATCCAACTCGAGCGCTCAAGCATCGCCCTGGCGACCGGACGGGTCCACGACGACGCCTTGGCCGGCATGAATGCCTCGCTGGCGATCATGGACACACCGGGCGTGAGCTTGGAGACCTTCAATGATGCCGATACCGCCTTCCATGTGGCCATCGCCCATGCCTCGGAGAATCAGCTGCTCTCAGATCTCACGGAGGCCATCCGCGGCTCTCTGCGTCGGCCCATCCTCGATGCCTTCCACGAGGTCGAGAATCCGCGCGCTCTGATGGCGCAGCTGCAGGAGGAACATCATGCGATCATGCAGGCGATCGTCGACCGCGACACCGATCACGCGGTGCAGCTGACCGAAGACCATATCCGATCAGCCACCGCCGCCCTGCCGCGCCTGACGCAGAGCCGGCAGGAGCGCGGATGAGCGCGGGGCCGGCAGGAGCGCGGATGGGCGCGGGCGTCAGCCGGTCACACCGGTGACTTCGTTGCTGGCGTGGGGCAGTTCGGCGCTCTTCTCAACTTCGCCGGTGGCCAGATCCACGATGTGAAGCTGACTCTTGTCAGGTTCGGAGACGTAGGCCTTCTCCCCCTGCACGAAGAGCGTCGGCCGGGGCTGCTGCCAGTCGACAGGTTCCTTCCATGCTTCGGTGACCGGGTGTGAGTCGGTGATCGTGCCGGACTCCGGGTCGATGACGTTGAGCTTGCCGTCGGTGCCGAGCACAAGTGCCTCACCCTCGGGTCCGCGGGCCAGGGAACGGAAGCTGTACGAGGAGTCGAGGTCGACGAGTTTCATCGTCCCGGTCTCCGTGTTCGTCAGGGTGACCTTCTCCGGACGTTCGAGTTCGGCATCCTCGTCGACCTTGTAGTCGCCGAGCACGACCGGCGAGTCATCAGATCCTGCCTGATTGCCGATCCGACCATAGCTGTCCGGGGAGTCGACCTTCGTGAACTTCCCGTCCTTGTAGTAGAGGATTCCATCCTCACAGCCGACGGCGATCGCCTCGTCCTGGGCAGCGGCCTCCCCGTGGACGCCCGGGCAGTCCTCATTGCGGGCGATCTCATTTCCTTCGGCATCAACGACCTTCGCCCCCGAGCGCTCCTCCTCGTTGCCGATGGTGTGCAGGACGTTGCCGTTCTCCAACTGCACTGCCACACCGTGGTGTGCCTCTTCTGCTTCTTTGACCTCGGGTTCGGGTGTGCCGTCACCGAAGGCATTGGTGTCGAAGATCTGCATCCGTCCGTCGCCGTCGCCGAAGAGCACCGTCGAACCACCGTGGCGCACGACGTGACCTGGGGTATCGGTTTCGTAGACCTTGTCGGTGAGTTCAGGCGATCCGGCGAAGCTGTGGGTATGGTCGCCGTGCTCTTCGGTCCAGACTCCGGCGTCGAAGAGCTGGAATCCGCTGGCCACCGAGACCATGACGTGCCGTCCGTCGCCGACTGGATTCACTCGGTTGAAGCCCTCGAGCTTCGTGTCGTCGATGACCTCGAGCGTCCTCGCGTCCAGAGTGAGGATGCCGCCGTCATAGGTGGTGATCAGCCGTGGCTGCGTCTCCTCGACCTGTTCGGCGTCCGAGGTTTCCGCTGTGTCTGCCTGCTCGCCGCTGTCGGGGTCGGCCTCCGCGCCGGTGCCGCCGCATCCGCTCAGCAGGAGGGCGGTGACGGCCGCGCTCGCAGCCAGTGGGGCAATCAGGGTTCGTTGTGTTCTCATTCTTCTCTCTTCCCTATTTCCATGATGGCGTGTCCGTGATCTGTGGTGGTGCGAGGCTGTGTGCCTCGCGGAGAAGCGCTCGTCAGCGGGGCACGAGTCCGTCTGCGATGGCCTGCGCGTTGGTTCGCTGCATGTCGATGTAGGTTCCGGCCTCCCCGTCGGGTTCGGTCAGCGATTCCGAGAACAGCGCTGTCACTTCGACATCGAGGTCGACTTCATCAGACAGTGCCTCGGCGAGCTTCTGCGGCTGCGAGGAGTCCGCGAAGATCGTGGGCACGCCGGCATCCTCGACCGTGCGGGCAAGCTCTTCGAGATCGGCTGCCGAAGGTGAGGCCAGTGTGGTTCCGCTTGGCAGCACCGCCCCGATGACCTCGAAGTCGAAGCGCTTCGCGAAGTAGCCGAACACGTGATGGTTCGTCACGAGCTTCCGGTTCTCGGCAGGGATCGACTCGGCGATCTCTTCGATTTCGGCATCGAGGTCGTCAAGCTGCCCCCGATACGAGGTCACGGACGGTTCGATCGCCTCGGCGAGGTCATCACCGACCTCCTCCCCCAGCGCCGAGGTGATGACATCGACGGCGGCGACCATCCGCGCGGGATCGGTCCAGAAGTGCGGGTCGGGCGTCCCCGCACTGCCGCCCGAGGTGTACTCAAGGGGATCGATGTGCTCACCGACCTCAAGGACGCGCACCCCTTCGCTGCGCGCGTTGTCGAGGTTCGCCGACAACCCCTCTTCAAGCCCCAGTCCGTTGCCGATGATGAGATCGGCATCCTCCATTGCTCCGGCTTCCTTCGCCGAGATGCCGAAGGAATGCGGATCGGAGTTCGGCTTCATCAGCACCGTGACCGCCGCGTGGTCTCCGACGAGGCTGTGCACGACATCGCCGAGGATGTTCGTCGTCACCACGATCGACGGCTCATCGTGTCCTTCCGCGCAGGCGGTCAGTGATCCGAGCGTGGCCAGCGTGAGCGCCACTGCTGCGAGGTGGTGCCGTCGTGTGCCCATCACCGCCCCGTCACCGCCAGGCTTGCGGGTGCCCCGCCGAGGTCGAAGCTGCGCGCCTCACGCAGGCCATCGGCCGGGTCGAGTTCGAGCACTGTTCCCGAGGCAGGGTCGCTGACATAGGTGCGTTCGCTGTCCACGGCCACCGAGGGTCCGGCTCCGTGGCCCTGACTCTTCGCGTCGAAGGGTGCGATGAGCTTCTTCTTCGTCAGCACCTTCCCGGTCTCTGGGTCCAGCGAATAGATGGTCCCGTCTTCGTCCAGGGCCACGACCACGGAATCGTCGGGGGCGATGCCGGCGGAGACCACCTCGGCGTCGGTGTCGGCGAACGTCCACTCGTCCGTCGTCGCATCGAGGATCCCGATTCCACCATCATCGAAGGGGGTCGCGGCGAGGTCTCGTCCGACCTCCACGGACCACGTGCGCTCATCGGTGTCCTCGGGGTAGGGCAGCACCTCGGCGTCGAAGTCCTCATCGACCCTGATCACGCCGTCGGCGCAGGCGAAGACCAGCCCGTCGCGAGTGACTCCGGCTCCGTGGATCTCCTCGCATGTCGCATCGATCGGCGAGGCCTGACCCTTGTCGTCGTACACGGTGAGTTCGGAAGGCAGATCATCGGCCTTGTCCCCTGGAAGCGTGGACACGAAGTGATCCTCGAAGGGGACCGTCACTCCGTGGTGGGCACCCGGTTTCACGGTGCCGAGCTGAGTGAGTTCACCATCGCCGAGGGCGCTCCGGTCATAGATCTTCGCCCGGCCCTCGCCGTCGAAGAAGAAGGCGACCTCGGTCGGGGTCGAGACGACGTGCGCGGGGTCGGCCCCGTCGACCTGACCGATGGTCTTCGCCTCGGCCTTGTAGTAGTGCCTGTGATCGCCGTGGTCGACCGTCCACGCCCCCGTGTCGACGGCTGCGACCGTTCCGGCTTCACCATCGCCGAGGTAGAGGTACCGGGAATCTGCCCCCGCCAGGGTCGTCGATGGTGAGCCTTCGACCTTCTCCACGACATCCTCGGTGAGCAGGTCGATGACCGAGACCGCGCCGGTCTTCGCATCACTGACGGCCAGCCGCAGCTGCGGCTCGTCGGCCTCCTCTGCCCCTTCGACATATCCGTGGGGCGCCGTCGATTGACTGGGGCTGTTGGCCCCGCTGTCCGCTTGTTGGCCCTGGCACCCGGTCAGGGCGAGCAGTGCGATCAGTGCCGCGCTCGGTGCGGCGAATGCAGTTGTCCTCGTCATGAGATCTTTCTATTGATAATGGTTCTCATTGTGTTGAAAGTATTGTAGCGCACTTTTCACCCGCCTCGCGACGAGCACCGCGAAGAAGATGAGGACGGTGAGCAGCGCAATGGTCGCGCCGGCAGACGTCTGGGCATACCAGCTCACGAGCAGCCCGAAGAAGCACGAGAACACACCGATCACCGAGGCCGCTGCCATGATTGCCCCGACGCGGTCGAACAGGAGGCAGGCCGTGGCCGGGGGTCCAATGAGGAGTCCGAAGACGAGGAGAGTGCCGACGACCTGGAACGATGCGACAACCGCCAGGGCTGTGAGCATGAGCATCGCGATATGAGCCCAACCGGGCCGCATACCCAGAGTTGCGGCTTTTCGCTCATCGAAGGCGAGCGCGAGGAACGGCCTGTGCAACAGAATGCAGGCCAGCACTCCGAGGCAGGCTGCGACTGTGAGGATGATCAGGTCCTGGCCGCGGACCCCGAGCACGTCACCGAACAGGAAGCCCGTGAGGTCGACGGCGAATGATTGGGAGTGGGACACGATGACCACGCCGATGGCCAGCATTCCGACGAAGAGCAGTCCGATGCCGACGTCTTGGGACAGCTTCGACTCGCGCGATACCCAGGTGATCCCGGCCGCCATCACCAGCGCACTGGCCGCCGCGCCGATCATGAGCTGACCGCCGAGGAGCGCCGCGATTGCGACTCCCGGCAGCATCCCGTGCGACATCGCATCCCCGAAGAAGGCCAGGCCGCGCAGGACGACCCAGGTGCCGATGCACCCACAAAGCACGGCAGCGAGCACACCGGCAATGAGGGCACGGAGAACGAAGGACACCTCGAAGGGCGCGAACAGGAATTCCATTCGATGATGATAACCATTATTGTTAGAGCGTGGACAATCCGATCACCCTCACCAACCTCAGCGCTCACTATGGTGCCCATCTCGCTCTCGACCAGATCACCCTGGCCGCGCCCCTGGGCCGAGTCACGGCACTCGTCGGCGCCAACGGCTCAGGCAAGTCAACGGTGCTCATGGCACTGGCAGGCCTGCTCAGACCGACACAGGGATCGATATCCGGCCTGCCGTCCACTGTGGCCTTCGTGCCACAGCGCAGTTCTGCTCCGGACCACCTTCCGATCACCGTCAGACAGGTCGTGGCCATGGGCAGATGGAGCGCACGGGGCCTCTTCGCCCGCCACAGCAGTGATGATCAGCGGATCGTCGACGACTGCCTCGCTCAGCTGCACATCGACGACCTCGCCTCGCGTCGCCTCGGGTCACTTTCCGGGGGTCAGCGCCAGCGTGCCCTGGTGGCGCAAGGTCTGGCACAACGCGCGGACCTGCTGCTCCTCGATGAACCTCTGGCCGGAATCGATGCCCGCGCGGCCGAGGACATCACCCTGGCCATCGACTCCGAGCGCAGCCGCGGCGCCACAATCGTCATGGCCACGCACGAGCGCACCCAGGCAGCTCGGGCCGACCACGTCGTCCATCTGCGCCAGGGTGCGCTCGCGTTTCGGTGAGCACTCGCCAGAACTCGATCACCAGAACTCCCGCGCCGGTGAACCGTCGTCGCACGGAACCTCACTCATCTACGGGACGGGCGGCCACCTCGGCGGTCTCTTCATCGATTCTGTGCTGATCGGCCTCATGCTTAGCCTCCGCCTTCGCCTCTTTGTGTTCCGCCCGGCGCTCCTTGCGCCGCTCGACAAGGAGGTAGAGGGCGGGCACGAGGATCAGGGTCAGCACGGTCGAGGAGGTGAGGCCGCCGATGACGACGATCGCCAAGGGCTGGGAGATGAAGACTCCCCCACCGGTGAGTCCCAGTGACATGGGCACGAGGGCGAAGACCGTGGCAGCGGCAGTCATCAGGATCGGCCGCAGACGCAGCCGAGTGCCGTGGATGATCGCGTCCCACAGTCCCATCCCGTGCTCGCGCAGCTTGTTGACGAGGTCGATGAGCACGATCGCGTTGGTCACCACGATGCCGATGAGCATGAGGAGGCCGATGAGCGAGGGGATGCCCAGCGGTGTGCCGGTCAGCAGCAACAGCAGCACGGCACCGGTAGCGGCGAAGGGAATCGACACGAGCAGGATGAGCGGCTGAACGAAGCTGCGGAAGGTCGCGATCATGACGAGGAAGACCAGCGCGATCGCCACGAGCATGGCCCATCCGAGCTGGGCGAAGGAGTCGGCCTGCTCCTGGCTCGCGCCTCCGACGTCGAAGCTCACGCCATCGGGCAGATCCATGCTCGAGGTCAGTTCCTGTGCCTTCGCGGAGACCGGGTTGAGCTGTCCTTCGGCAGGGGTGGCGAACACTGTGACCTGACGGTTGCCGTCCTCCCGGGTGACGGTGGCGGGGGTTTCGGTCTCGTCGACGCTGGCGATCTCATCGACCGTGATCGGGTCGCCCTTGATGTCGGGGATCGCCGCCTGCTCGTCGGCGAGGTCCTGCTCCTCGGCCTGGCTCTCCTCCTGCTCGCGCTGGCCGTCGACGAGGTCGTCGATCGCGTCGTTGGCCTCGTTCAGGCCCTTCTCTGCCTGTTCGACGCCTTCTTCTGCCTGTTCGACCTGATCGGCCGCCATGTCGCCGGGGCTCGGAGCCGGCGGTGGATTCTGGGCATCGCGCAGGGCCTTCCGGGCTTCTTCGAGCTGATCGGCGGCGTTGTCGCGGGCCCCACGTGCAGATTCGAGCTGATCGGCTGATTCCTCTTCGGCCTTGGCCTTGGCTTCGTCGGCTCTGCGGTCGGTCTTCTCTTCGACTGCGTCGGTCGCGTCTTCCTGTGCGTTCTGCGTCTGCACCTCGGTGACCGGAAGCTCCAAAGCTCGGATCTCGTCTGGAGTCGCATCAGGGTGGGTCGGGGCGAGGAAGATATCTCGCTCCTTGCCCTCCAGCGTCAGAGTGCCGGCTTCACTTCCGTGCAGGGCTGCCGCAATGGCCTGTCCCACCTCGACCTGGCTGTAGCCGTAGTCCGCGGCCTTCTCCCGGTTCACATCGACGTGGATGATCGGCTGATCGGAGGCGAGGTCATTGCGGGCGTTCGTCACGCCCTCGGTCTCACTCATCTTCTTCGTCACGGAATCGGCGGCCTCGCCCAGCGCTGACAGATCAGAGCCGGAGAGTTTGATCTCCACGTCCTCATTCGCACTGCCTGAGGCGTCTTGGAGATCGATCTCGCCGACCTCGTTGCCGAGTCCGTCGATCTGGTTCGACAGCCGGTTCGTTGCGACCTCCGCTTCGGAATCGTCCTTCAGGGTGATGTTGAAGGAGTTCTCGGAACCGGTTTCGGGTCCATTGACGGTCGTCGAGTAGGTGTCGACGTCCGGGTCGGAGGCGAGAACGTCTTCGATCTTCTTCGCCGCCTCATCACTGGCCTCGAGCGAGGCTCCGGCTGGCAGAGTCTGCGCGATGTAGAGAGAGTTCTGCCCTGCGGCCCCGAGGAGGTCAGTCTTGAGGAAGCTGGCCATCATCATCGTCACGGCGAAGATCGCCACGGAGATGACGATCGTGCGCCATGGGTGTCGAAGCGCGGCCAGGATAGCCGGCAGGCTTCGCTGCTGCAGACGGTCGACCCTGTCCGAAGCCTCACCGTCACCGGGCATCGGCGTCACCGGAGCATCGGCAGTCGCCGCCGGGAGCAGCGTCTTGCCCTTGGCGCCGCGTTTGGCATTCTTCCTGTCGATCTTCGACTGTCGTTTCTCAGCGCGCTTGATGCCCTTCTCCCGATGCTTCCGGGCCCACGCCTCATAGCTTGCGTCGGTGGCAGCCTGGCGCTTCGGCGACAGGGGCTTCGGGCTCTTCCGCAGGACCCAGTAGCTGAAGACCGGAACGATCGTCAGCGCGACAAGGAGCGAACCGAGCAGAGCCAGTGTCACGGTCACGGAGAAGGGACGGAACAGCTGTCCGGCGATGCCGTCGACGAAGGCGATGGGCAGGAACACGGCCACGGTGGTCAGGGTCGAGGCCGTGATGGCACCGGCCACCTGCTTGACCGAGGCGACGATGTCATCGATCGTGAGGTCACTCGTACCCTGCCGCCTGCGGATGTTCTCGATGACGACGATGGAGTCATCGACGACACGGCCGACGGCGATGGTCAGGGCTCCCAGGGTCAAGATGTTCAAGGTGTATTCGCCGACCATGAGACCGATCATCGCGATCAGCAGCGACATCGGGATCGAGATCGCGGCGACCACGGTGGACCGGAACGAGCCGAGGAAGGCCAGGATCACGAGGATCGCAAAGAACAGTCCCAGCCCGCCTTCGACCGACAGGTCATGGATCGACTTCTCGATCTCGGGAGCCTGGTCGAAGATCGTGGAGAAGGAAATGTCGTCGCCGAGTTCGGGTCCCATCTTCTCGAGGACCTCATTGACTCCGTGGGAGACCTCAACGACGTTGTCGTCCTGGCCCTTGGTCACCGACACCGTCACGGCATCCTTGCCATCGGCGCGCGAGTACGAGGTCTTATCCACGGAGTCGAGTTCGACATCGGCGACGTCGCCTAGCAGGACCGTACCGTCAGCGGTGCGCAGCGGGGTCTTCTCGATCTCCTTGACGGCGTCCAGTTCGGTACCGACCTCCACAGACAGTGATTTGCTCCCCTGTGCGCTCTGACCTGCGGGCACGACGCTTCCGGCGGCCGTGAGTTCGTCCGGCACCGAGGTGGTGACGACGTTCTTATCGTTGACGTCGTCGGGACGGAAGCTGATGTTGACTCGCTGCTCGTTCTGCCCGGCCACGTCGACGCTGGATACGCCCGCGACGCTTTGGAGCTCGGGGACGAGTTCAGTCTCAACGAGATCGCCGAGCTTCTGCGAGTCCTCTCCCCCGGAGACGGCGAACATGACCACCGGAACGTCGTCGATCTGCTGGGAGAGCACCTCCGCCTCGGCGCCGTCGGGAAGGTCTGCCTTCGCAGAGTCGACGGCGGAGCGCACAGAGTCCGTCATCTCCTCGGCATCCTTGCCGAAGGGCCAGGTGACGTTGGCCGACATCGATCCCGCCGAGGAGGTTGTGCTCACCGTCTCGAGGTCTCCGACCCCTTCGAGCGCGGTTTCGATCGGTTTGGTCACCGATTCCTCGACGACCTCGGGTGAGGCTCCCGGAACCGTGACCTGCACCGAGGTGCCTGGCAGCTCGACCGAGGGCATCGTCTCCTGGTTGAGCGAGGTGGTCGCAATGACGCCGAAAACGGCGATCACAAGGGTGAGCAGGCCGACGATGAGGCGGTTCTTCAGACTCATCCTGGTGATCAGGGACACGGGTTCCTCCGGGTTTTGGGCATGCGGGAGCTGCTGATGGGTGTTCAAGTGATTCTGTGGGGCGGTGTGTCGGGGATGGTCCGGGCGAGGGTGGAACGAGTTCAGTCTTTCAGGCCGGGCTGGTCGACGCGTCCCCCGAAAGTTGTCTTCTTTCTCCCCCAAAAGGCTGAGTGAGGCATGGGAGATCGGTCATGATTCGATCATATGAGCGCCGTGGGCTGCGGGCGCGGGTGTTTTCCTCCGTCTTGGATTCCGGAAACACCACAGTCGTCGGTGTGACGGGTCTCGGCGCAGATCGGCGCCTCACTGCTCTCAGCTGTGCAGGCGTACGTAGTGGCGGAGTCGCTCCACTCCGTTCGCGCCTCCGTCGTTGCGCAACGCGGCCTTCAGCCTCGCCCTGACAGCCCCTTCGTCGAAGGACTCGCCGATGACGACCAGCGCACTGTCCCAGCGCTCCTTCTGCGGTGCGGCTGTCGATTGCGGCGCAACCGCCGACACATAGACGTTCGGGCCTACCGCTTGGAGCCCATAGCGCCTGCTTCCGGCTCTGTCGTCGACAAGAATCGAGCCCTTCACCCGGTAGACCCCGGCAGGCAGGTCCTCGAGGAAGTCCAGCACGGCACCAGCATCAGCAGACCCGCCGCCAGTGATCGTCACCGACTGTGCGTGATGGTGGACGGGGGCGCTCTCACCTTCACCGTCGAAGCCCGTCTGAGCGGCCTCGGCGTAAGCCTGTCGGATGAGTTCCCGGATCGGAAGTTCCGCTTGGATGGGGTCTGCGCTTGCGCCTGCATCCCCGGTTGAACTGTCACCCGACCGTGTTCCGTCGCCGCCTCGTTCGGCCCCTGAACCGGGGTCGAAGATCAGCGCCGGGTCGAGACGGCCGTAGCTGGTGCCGACGACCAGGAGTCGCGGATTGCGCTGATGGACCCGTTCCCGGATCGCAGCGACAGCCGTGTCCCGGTCCGCGACGGGGAGCTGATCGAGCTTGTTGACAAGCACCAGGGTCGTCGCCGCGTAGCGCATCGGCGGTGCGGTTTCGGTGTCGACCGTCGCGGCATGCATGGTGGCGTCGACGACGTCGATGACCCCGCCGAGGTGGAAGCGGTGGTGGCCCATGCGGGTAACCATCCGGGCCAGTGTCAGCGGTTCGGCGAAACCGCTGGCTTCGACGATGATGGCGTCGAGACGCAGCCGTGGTTTCGCCAGTGCGGTGAGTGCGTCTTCGAGCGAAGTGTCATCATCAAGGCAGCAGATGCATCCGCCCGAGATGGAGAAGGGCTCATCGACCTGCCCGACGACGAGGCCCGCGTCGATGTTGAGGTCGCCGAAGTCATTGACGACGACCCCGATGCGCGCATCGGGATGGCGCAGCAGGTGATTGAGCAGACTGGTCTTACCCGCCCCCAAGTAGCCAGTCAGGAGGATCACCGGGACGGCTCCTGCAGACTGCTTCCTGTTCACATCTCCTCCACATCTGCCATCGGGACGCTCGTCATCCGCTAATGGTAATGTTTTTCATTAATATTGGAACATATCAACGTATGCGCATATGCTCACAGGACCAACTGCGCTGCAGCGTCGGAGGCACAAGGACATGACGGCTGAAGAGCCCAAGAAGACCCGCAGTACGGCTCAGAAGGCCGTGATCCGCTCCGCCCTCGAGAGCGAGAAGCGCTTCGTCTCCGCCCAACAGCTGCATCGGACGCTTGAGGATCAGGGACACACAGTGGGGCTGGCCACCGTCTACCGACAGCTCAACTCCCTGAGCGAGTCCGGGCACGCCGACTCCATCACCATTGCCGAGAAACAGCTGTTCCGCGCCTGCACCCAGGATGAACATCACCACCACCTGGTGTGCGAGAACTGCGGCAAAGCCGTTGAGGTGGAACCGCCCAGCGAGGACTGGATCACCACCACGGCACAATCACATGGATTCGAAGTCACTCGACATGTGTTCGAGATCTTCGGTCTCTGCGCTGAGTGCGCCGCCCTGGCCAAGAACCGGTAGCGGTCGCCAGCGATGAACCGGTTGCAATCGCCAGCGAAGAACCAGTTGCAGTC
This sequence comes from Brevibacterium sp. FME17, assembly GCF_014897515.1. Taxonomy (NCBI): domain Bacteria; kingdom Bacillati; phylum Actinomycetota; class Actinomycetes; order Micrococcales; family Brevibacteriaceae; genus Brevibacterium; species Brevibacterium sp. FME17. The sequence continues at coordinate 47,671 of NZ_JABUYD010000008.1, read as the reverse complement.
GTCGGCGGACAGCATCGGCGAACCTACGTCGCCGTTGTGCTCCACGCCGGAAATTCGTCGGGGTAGCCCGCCCACTCCATCGGCCCGGCCTCCAGCTCCGCATCGCTGAGGGCGGCCTCGTCGAGGACCTGCCGCAGCCGGAGCTCGTCGAGTCCGGTGCCGATGAACGCCAGGTCCTGACCGAACGCGAGAAGCTCGGCCCCAGCGCCGGGGCTGTCGTCGAACGCCAATGGTGACAGCGTGAATATGCGGCCGACCTGATCCCACTGAGCGGTGATGTGCGGACGTGTGGCCAATCGTGCAAATCCGGCCGAGCGCAGAATGTGTCCGCAGTGCCCCTGAAACAGGCATGCCTTCAGCGCGTGATTCAGGCGACCTGGGTGGAAGGGGCGATACTGCTCGTACCGAATGGCTTCGACCACGCAGGATTGCCGTTGCGGTGGAAATTCTTGGTTGAGGATCGCCACCCAGCCGGCATCCGGCGGCCGCTGCGCGTAGGTCCTCCCGGCACGACCGAGCACTTCGAAACCGTCGCGACCACCGAGACCGTCGCGACCGTGCCGGCTGCAGGGATTCGCGACGAGTCTCTGCTCAGCACTTGGGGCTAGATGGCTGAGCAGCGAGGCAGCCCGCTCGAGCGCCTTCGGCTGGAGCGAGCTTCCGTTTACAACTGCGATCGTCGAAGCGAATTCGATCTGAGCGACGAGCAGCTCAGCCTTCGAGGCGATGACGCCTCCGTCCCTCGCATCACTCGCCAGGGGGACTCTGATGAGCTCCTCAGAGTCAAGATCAGCAAGCATACATCCCACGTCGAGGACGCAGACGAGGTCGAGGAGAGTCGTCCCCGCGTCCGGAGCCGTGAGGGAGCCGACGATCTCCACCACCGGTACCTCCAGTGGGTATTCCAGGACGACGCCGGGAACGTGGATCGCCTTGCGCATCAGATTGACTGCCCTGTCGACGGCTTCGAGTCCTTGACCCGTCTGCTCGGCAGGGACGAAGACGAATCCCCGGACTTCCGCTATGCTCCGGGCGCACCTGCCCCTCTCCTGCGCACACGCGCCAGTCACCGCAATCACATCGACATCGGCATCACTTGACTCTGGCATTGGCATCCTTCCCTCAAAGAATCTATTGTTAAACCTAACAATACTCATTCTCATTAAGGAGATCAGTCATGAAGGTTCGCAGATCTCTGCGCTCGATCAAGAAGCAGCCGGGTTCACAGGTCGTGCGCAGACGCGGCCGCGTCTATGTCATCAACAAGCTCAATCCCAGATTCAAGGCACGTCAGGGCTGATCCGAGCTCAGCGCGAACGCCTGGGGCCGCCCGCACTGCCGTGCGTGAAGATCTCGGGGTTGAGCTCAACGAGCTTTCGGGTGTGGCGAATATGCAGGGCCATCATCGCCTCCGCGGATTCGACATCGCCATCGATCACGGCCCGAAGGATCATGCGGTGCTCGGCGAAGATGTCCTCCCGCCGGGAACGTCGGGTGATTCCGTCCGGAGCCAGCAGCTGCCTGCGGTAATAGTGGGTGAGATTCCACAGGTGCTCGACAGTGTCGTGGAGCCTGATCGTCGTCGGGCCTGCCATCAGTGCCCGATGGAAATCATGGTCACACTCAAGGAAGTCACCACTCGACGTCGCCGCCTCCACCCGCTGGGCACTGGCTTCGAACTCGGCAAAGGAATCTGCAGTGTGAGTGGGCATCGCCATCCCCAGCAGCAGCGGCTCCAGCCGTTCCCGCATCAGGTAGATCTCCCGGCATTCGTCAAGATTAAGCGTTGACACCCACGCTCCAGTCGATGCCACCAGGGTGACCAGTCCAGAGGATTCGAGGATGTGCAGGGTCTCCCTGATCGGCAGCCTGCTCACGCCGAATTCCTCGGCGATCTCCTCCTGCCTGATCCTGGTTCCAGGGACGAGAACTCCCTTGATGATCCGCGACCTCAGCTCGGCCGCGATTCTGGCGCTGGCCGCCTGATCGTGTGTCACAGTTCGCATCCCTTTCATACTTTCGCCCTCTGCCGTGAAGCATAGTCGCCCACACGCTGCGAGACGGCGGATCCCAAGGTCCGCAATGATCATCGACTCGAGACACTCCGCGCCGATTGCAATCAAACTGCAATCTGGGCCCATTTGGACCAAAGGCACCTGAACTGCGGAACTGCTGCCTGGGAATTCTGAGCATAATTGGATCCAATCTGGCAACTGGGCATTCAGCGATGACAGATATTAATGGGCTCTATAGCGAAGCCTGTTTCGGCATTGGATCCATTCGACGCGATATCTTGTCGTTGTTCGAAAGCCTGACTATCGACCCAGGTCACATGCGGTATATATGCGCGCCCCCGAGGGCCGGAAATCACTATCAACGTGATTGACATCACCCACTCCAGGAGAGAAACTTCAAAAGTTGAAAGCTATTTACACAATTGAAAGGGCAATGATGTCCACAATCATTCCCCCGGCGTCCGGACGACCAACGAAGGTCGAAGTCCGGGCCGATAAGGGCCTCAAGAGAGACATCGGAAAAATCGGTCTCCTATTCACCGGCGTCGGTTCGATCATCGGCTCCGGTTGGCTCTTCGGCGCGTTCAACGCCTCCGTGATGGTCGGTCCGGCATCACTCATCTCCTGGGCGCTCGGCGCCGTCATGATGATCTTCGTGGCGCTGAACTATGCGGAGCTCGGCGTGATGTTCCCCGTCGCCGGTGGCGTCATTCGCTTCCCCCACTTCTCCTTCGGCTCATTCGCCAGCTTCACCAGCGGGTGGATCACCTGGCTGTCTGTGGCGGCGACCGTGCCCATCGAGGTCATGGCCGCCGTTCAGTACGCGTCGAGCTACCTTCCCTGGCTGATGCACACCGTCGATGACGTCGCCGTCCTCACAGGCCCGGGCATTGCGGTGAGCATTGCTCTGATGCTGGTCTTCAGCTTCATCAATCTCTACGGAGTCCAGCTCTTCGCTCGGTTCAACAACGTCCTCGTGTGGTGGAAGCTCGCCGTCATCCTGCTGGTCATCGTCGTGTTCTTCGCTCTCTCGTTCAACCCCGGTCACTTCGCGAGCCAGCAGTTCGGCGGATTCGCACCCAACGGAATCGGACCGATCTTCGCAGCCCTGCCTGCTGCCGGCATCGTCTTCTCCTACCTCGGTTTCCGTCAAGGCGTCGAGTTCGCCGGTGAGACGACGAACCCGCAGAAGAATGTCCCCTTCGCAGTCATCGGATCGATCCTCGTCACCGGCGTCATCTACATCGCACTGCAGGCGGCCTTCATCGGCGCACTGCCCTCGGACCTCCTCGACGGTGGTTGGGCGAAACTGGCCTTCACCAACGATGCGGGTCCTCTGGCTGAGATCTCCCTGCTGCTGGGCGCCGTATGGCTGGCAGTCATCCTCTACGGTGATGCGATCGTCTCCCCCGCTGACACCGGCCTGATCTACACCGCGCTGGCTCCTCGCCTGTCCTATTCACAGGCGAAGGTCGGCAACGCCCCACGCGCCCTGGCCAAGCTCAACAAGCACGGCGTCCCCTGGATCTCACTGCTCGTCGTCTTCATCGTCTCCTGCATTATGTTCCTGCCCTTCCCCTCATGGGCGAAACTGGTCGGATTCATCACCTCCGGCACCGTACTCTCATTCGCCACGGGCCCGGTGGTCGTCGCCGCGCTGCGGCGTCAGCTGCCTGAGCAGGAACGTCCGTTCAAACTGCCTGGCAACGACGTGCTGCCCATCATCGGCTTCATCTGCGCGAACCTCATCGTCTACTGGACAGGATGGGAAACGAACTGGAAGCTCTTCCTCGCCGTCGCCATCGGTTACGTCGTCATGATCCTCCACCACATCTTCGCCAAGGACAAGGCTCGCCTGCCGGACCTGAAGATGCGCTCCGGCTGGTGGATGATCCTGTGGATGGTCGGCCTGGTCCTCCTCAGCCTCATCGGCCATTACGGCGGTGGACTCGACATCATGGGCTTCGTCTGGGGTGAGATCGTCACGGTGATCTTCTCGGTCATCGTCTTCTACGTCGGCATCAGCTGCCGACTGACCCCTGAGGAGTCGGTCGAAGCCATCGAGCAGACTCAGCGCGTCGACGACTGAGTTCGTATGTCCTGAGTTCGTACTGCCTGATCTGTTCTCGAAGCTGCCTCGACGCTCCAATGCGCCGAGGCAGCTTCGTCGTTGAAGGAACCAGATTCAGCTGTCCTTGTCGTTGAGGGTACGGATGCGATCGAAGTCGGCCACTGTGTCAAAGTCAGCAACGATACCCGGATCCACGTCAACGAGAATGGGATTGAGCCCGGTGAACAGCCACTTCACCGCACCGTTAGTGGGATCGCCGATGGCTTCCAAGCGCGCGAGCAGCAGCTGCGTCGGCCATGCGGCGCAGAGGAACTGGATCTTGCCCCGGTCATCAGTTCCCGCCGACGGAGAGCCTGTCCGCCTACATGCTTCAATCAGACCGCCGAGGTGGCCGGCCGTGATCATGGGCATGTCCGCGGCCAGCACCAGGGTCACATCCGCAGGTCCGGCTGAGGCGGCGCCTCGAACGGCAGCACACGCCGCTGCGATCCCGGCCAAAGGACCGGCGAAAGCGGGTTCCTCCCGAACAGACTGCACGGATTCCTGCTCCGTGGCAGACAGCCCATCAATCGGTCCGGCCACACACACCTCGGCGTCGGGATCGGTCATGCGCACTGCGCGGAGGATGCGGGAGATCACCGTGATCCCGCCCAACTCGACTGCGGGTTTGTGGACGCCGCCGAAGCGGTTCGAACGGCCGCCGCTGAGTATGATCGCACGGATAGACATGCCCCGATCCTACGCGGGAGGACATCGTCGACAACGAGATTCGCACGACATTGCCGACGCAGGTGAGCAATACTGTGAAGCATCACCAGTTCATTGCGGACTGCATCCAGCGGGAGCATCGTCGACCCCGACGGGGCGCCCACACGAACCTGATCTGCACGGAGGAATCGCGAATGACGAAGTTCGATATTGTCGAAGCATCCATCGCCTCACTGCGAGCGGCCCTCGAGGATGGGACAACCACCTCGGTGGGGCTGGTCGAGGACTACCTGGCTCGCATCGCCGCATTCGACGGCCCCGATACTGAGACCCGGCTCAACTCCGTGATCGTATCCAACCCGGATGCCCTCGCCGAGGCGGCCACCTCCGATGAGCGACGAGCCCGGGGTCAGACGCTGGGCCCTCTCGACGGAATCCCGTACACCGCGAAGGACAGCTACATGGTCACCGGACTGACCGTGGCCGCGGGCTCCCCCGCCTTCGCCGAACTCATCGCACAGAAGGACGCCTTCACCATCGAGCGCCTCCGCGGTGCCGGGGCCATCTGCCTCGGTCTGACCAACATGCCCCCGATGGCCAACGGCGGCATGCAGCGCGGACTCTACGGCCGAGCCGAAAGCCCCTATAGCGCGCAGTGGCTGACCAGCGCCTTCGCCTCGGGTTCCTCCAACGGCTCCGGTACCGCAACGACCGCCAGTTTCGCCGCCTTCGGTCTCGGCGAGGAGACCTGGTCCTCGGGTCGGGCTCCGGCCTCACACAACGCGCTCATCGCCTACACTCCTTCTCGCGGAGTCATCTCCGTGCGCGGCAATTGGTCTCTGGTGCCCACGATGGACGTCGTCGTCCCCCACACCCGCTCGATGGCCGACCTGTGCGAGGTCCTCGACATCATCGTCGCCGACGACGCCGAGACTCGCGGTGACTTCTGGCGAGTCCAGCCCTGGGTCGAGATTCCCCCTGCTTCTGCCATCCGACCCGATTCCTATGCCGCGCTGCTTCCAACCGATGCCGCTTCGGCACACTCCACACTGGCAGGCAAGCGCTTCGGCATCCCGAAGATGTACATCAACGCCGACCCCGAGGCGGGCACGAATCCCGAGGGCGGCATCGGCGGGCCCACCGGACAGCGGATCGAGACTCGAGCCTCGGTGATCTCAGCGTGGGAACAGGCCCGTCGCGACCTCGAGGCCGCCGGAGCTGAGGTCATCGAAACCGACTTTCCAGTGGTGAGCAACTACGAGGGCGATCGTCCCGGTGCTCCGACGATCAAGACCCGCGGCATCGTGAGCACCGACTTCCTCGATCGGGAGATCAACGACCTCTCCGCTTGGGCCTGGGACGATTTCCTGGCTGCCAACGGTGATCCGAACCTGTCAACGCTGACCGAGGTGGACGGGACGAAGATCTTCCCCCACCCTGACGGCGCCCTCCCCGATCGGTTCACAGGGTTCGAGGACGATATCGCCGAATACCCGCGACTGGTGCGCGAGGACGGCTACGGCTCTGTGACGGAGATCCCCGATCTCGAAGACGGCATTCGAGGCCTCGAGGTGACTCGCCGTATCGACCTTGAAGAATGGATGGACGCCAACGGCTTCGACGCCGTGGTCTACCCGGCAATGGCCGATGTGGGCCCGGCCGATATGGATGTCAACGAGACTTCAGCGGATCTTGGGTGGCGCAACGGCACCTGGGTTGCCAACGGCAATCTGGTGCCACGGCATCTGGGCATCCCCTCGGTAACTGTGCCCATGGGCACGATGTCTGACACCGGCATCCCCATCGGGCTCACGATCTCAGGCCGCGGCTGGGACGATACGTTGCTCATCGAACTCGCCGCAGCCTTCGAAGCCACCGGTAGTCGACGCGAGGAGCCTCCGCGCACGCCGAGGCTGTGAGCATGCCGAAGCTGTGAATCCGGCAGTCCACGCCGAGTGAGTAAGTCTGAAACCTTCGGGTGAAATCGCCAGATTACTGGATCGTAGCCAGCAATCGGTGGAACAGTATTGGACATGACCGATTTCTCTGTTCTTGCTGAACGCGCGTCCGCTCTACTCGAAGCCCATCATCAGGATCGTCCGATCGTCCTGCCGACAGTGTGGGATGCCTGGTCAGCCCAGGCCATGGTCAATGCCGGATTCGAGGCTCTGAGCATCGGCTCCCATCCTCTCGCCGACTCCGTGGGCTCCGCGGACGGCGAGACCATGAGCCTCAGCCAGGCGCTGGCAGGGATCGCCCGCGTGTGCGGCTCTGTCGATGTACCGGTCAGCGCCGATCTGGAATCCGGCTACGACACCCCGGCACCGGATCTCATCGCCGGACTCCTCGAAGCCGGCGCGGTGGGTGTCAACATTGAGGACACCGTCCACAGCGAGGGACGAATGCGCAGCGCTGAGGAACATGCCGAGTACATCGGAGATCTGCGTCGCGCCGCAGACGCGCAACGGGTGCACGTGGTCATCAACGCCCGCACCGATGTCTTCAAGAATCCCAATGATTTCGAGGATCCCACCGCCGAGGCGATCCGTCGCCTCAATCTGTGCGCCGAGTCGGGTGCGGATTCCGTCTATCCCGTCAGGTTGCCGAACACCGACACACTCAAGTCCATATTGTCCCAGGTAAGACTGCCGCTCAATGTCACCGCTCACCCGGTCAAAGGCGCCGTACCCGACGAACTCGATCTCTCGCAGCTGCAGGAGTTCGGGGTGAAGCGTGTGACTTTCGGGCCCCTGCTGCAGTCCGCAATGTACGACTATTTCGCCAAGTTCACCCGAAACTGGCACTGACAGCTATGCCAACCGCAATGATGAGGAGACGCAATGCCTGAGGATCTTCGCGAAGGACAACCTGTCTGGATCGATTACACCTGTCACGATTTCGAGTCCACGACGAAGTTCTACTCCGAGATCTTCGGGTGGAAGTTCGAAGATCAGGGACCAGACTTCGGCCACTACAACATGATCACGAAGGACGGTGCCACGGTCGGCGGAGCCATGCGCGCCATGAACATGGACGGCACACCGAACCCGATGATCCCGGCGATGTGGACGACCTATCTGCATACCAACGACATCGCGAACACGTACGCGACGGCACTCACCGCCGGGGCCGCTCCGATCGCCGAGCCGATGTCCGTCGGACCACTGGGCCAGATGGCAGTCATCACCGATCCCACCGGAGCCGGCGTAGGCATGTGGCAGCCTGGCGATTTCACCGGCTTCGACACTCCGCTGACTCCTGGGACTCCGGTGTGGTTCGAACTCATGACGTTGGACTATCCCGTCGCACAGGAGTTCTACCGGAACGTCTTCTCCTTCGAGCTGGTGGCGATGGAGGGCTTCCCGTATTCGACTCATGGAGCCGGTGACAATGCTGTGGCCGGCATCTGCGACGCCAGCGAATGGACTCAGGTGTCCTTCTGGCGTGACTACATCAACGTCGAAGACGCCGACGCTACTGCAACGCGAGTGGCTGAGCTCGGCGGGAAGGTGCTCGCCGGTCCGGAAGACTCACCGTATGGCCGCATCGTCACCGTCACCGATCCGGAAGGAGCGACCTTCCAGCTCCAGCAGAACCCGTGAGTGATCGCTTCTCTCGGATACGCAAGCAGTATCTGAGTTTGGGCCTTGGCGAACTGGCGGCGGTCGCAGTGTTTGCGGCTGCCGCCTTTGCCTGGCAGGAGCAGCTCACATCGTCTGGCGCAGTCGCCGCATTGTGGTTTGCACTCGTGCCGCTGGAGTTCGTTCTTCTTCAGGCAGGTGTCTACTGGCTGCTGGCCCGGTCGTGGCACCGTTCCGATCAGGGACGGAGCGCACCAGGTCGAATGCCGTTCATGATGGCGAGGATGTTCCGCAGGCTGAAATTCATCAACCCGATCATTCTGCTCGCTGGCCTGATAGGAGCGGTTGCGAATTTTCCTGCAACCCCACTGGCAGCCGTCATCGTGATCCTCATCTGGGCGTTCGGAGTCGCCGAGTACATCAACTACTTTGTCGTGCGGCTCTCGTATCCGTGGACACAGTGGGCCACCGAGGTCGGTCGTCGGCGGACGCCGAGGCTGGTCAAGGACATGCATGCGGCACGCTGATGCCGATACTGCCTGTTTGGCGTCAGCTGCTCAGTGTCAGCCGCGCAAAGTCAGCCGCGCAGCGCCAAAGCAAACGGCAGCACCGCGGTGGCTCCCGCCTGCCTGAGCAGTCGTGCCCCGATCGCCATCGTCCAGCGGGAGACCACCTCGTCGTCGACGAGCAGCACTGCCTTCCCGGCCACCGCTTCCTCGACCTCGGGCGGAACGACGAATGCATCGTAGAGATCCTTCACCCGGAAGGCACTGTTGACCTCCGGGCTACCGTGATCATGGACCTGCAACAGCTCGCCGCCGTCGATGAGCCGGCCGGCAGACGCCAGGTTCGCCGCCAGCGACCTCACGGTCGTCGGCCTCCGCGCGCTCGGTACCGACACAACAACCTCGGGCCTGATGTCCCAGTCCCACTGGCTCAGGACCTCGAGGCACCATTTGCCGATCTGCACAGGGACCTCGGCATCGGGAGCATCCGGTGCAAGGAACGACCGCAGAGTCTGCCCCTGTCCCAGGTCGCTGAGTCGAGCAATAGCCCGTCCTTCGGCAGCCAGCTCTCCGGCTGGGATGCGGCCCTTGAGCGGAACCCCGATATTGGCCATTCCACTGGGCCAAGTGCTGCGCGGATCGACGGGCAGACCAATGCGATGCAGAGTCCCTGCCGTGGTCTGTCTGCTCTCGTCCGAAATCTCGGCCGACCACCAGACTCCGGCACAGTTGTCGCAGCGCCCACAGGGTTTGGGCTCCGGATCATCGAGCTGCCGAATGAGGAACTCCATCCGGCACTCACGAGTCGACTCGTAGTCCAGCATCGCCTGTGCTTCTGCCGCCCGCACGGCCGCGACCTTCTCGTATCTCTCTTGGTCGTAGGTCCAGCCTTGACCTGTCGAGACGTATCCGCCCTTGATCTTAGTTACGGCGTCTTCGACTTCCAGCGTCTTCAGCAGCAGCTGAAGACGGGTTCGCTTGGTGCCGACTAGGGTCTCCAAGCGGGCCACGGACAGGGGGCCGTCCGCCTCGGCAAGGGCCTGAAGCACGGCGTTGGCATCGGACTGGCTGGGCATCGATGCGGTGGCGAAGTAGTTCCAGATCTCCTGGTCTTCAGCACCGGGCAGGAGCAGGACATCGGCGGAGTCCGTTGCTCGGCCGGCGCGACCAACCTGCTGGTAGTAGGCGACGGCAGACGATGGAGCCCCGATGTGGATGACGAATCCGAGGTCGGGTTTGTCGAAGCCCATTCCCAGCGCTGAGGTGGCCACGAGTGCCTTGATCTGGTTGTCTTTGAGGCGCTGTTCGAGTTCGGCTCGCTCTTCCGAGTCGGTGCGGCCGGTGTAGGCACGGACCTCATGGCCTTGATCGCGCAGGATCCTTGTGATGTCCTCGGCGGCGCTGACCGTGAGCGTGTAGATGATTCCCGAGCCGGTGAAATCGCCGAGGTGGGAGGTCAGCCAGGCGATACGCCCACTCGCGTCGAGGCCCGGCAGGACGCCCAACCTCAGGGAGTCACGGGCAAGCTCGCCGCGGACGACTGTGGTGTCTTGGCCGAGCTGTTCGGCAACATCGGTGACGACGCGGGAGTTGGCGGTGGCTGTCGTGGCCAAGACGGGGGTGTTGCCGGGCAGTTCGGACAGGATGCGGCCGATGCGCCGGTAGTCGGGGCGGAAGTCGTGGCCCCAGTCGGAGATGCAGTGCGCCTCGTCGACGACGATGAGGCCGAGGAACGCGAGAAGCTGTGGCAGGACTTCGTCGCGGAACTGGGGGTTATTCAGCCGTTCGGGCGAGACGAGCAGAACGTCGAGGTTGCCGGCTCTGAGGTCATCGAGGACGGCGTCCCACTCGGTGACGTTGGAAGAGTTGAGGCTGGCTGCGCGAACTCCGGCGCGTTCGGCAGCGGCGATCTGGTCGCGCATAAGAGCCAGCAGCGGCGAGATGATGAGGCTAGGACCGGTGCCTGCTGTTCGAAGCATCCTGGTTGCCACGAAGTACACGGCCGACTTGCCCCAACCGGTGCGCTGGACCACGAGGACTCGCTTCTTCTCCACGACGAGATCGCGAATCGATTCGAGCTGACCATCTCGGAACTCAGCGTTGGGATTCGCGGTGAGCTCGGCCAGGATACGTTGAGCCTGAACGGCGAATTCGTCGGCGTCGATGGTCGTTGCGGTCGGGGTGGATTCGGTCATGGGCCCAGTCTAGGTGTCACCACTGACGCAGGCCCATCGAGTACGCGCGACCGCGCCTTCAACCCCTGACTCGTCACCTCAGTGCGAGGTTGACCCCCAAGGTGGCGAGCACGCCGAAGAGCACTCCCCACAGGACGATCGAGATGATCTGCCAGAACGCCACGGCGTTGCGGTTCGCGCCGAAGCCCACCATGGCCGACGAGGTGATCTGCGACGGCAACAGGGTCTGTCCCAGGAGCGAAACGCCGGGGACCCCGAACTTGTCGAACATGCGCTTGAGTCGCTGCCGCTTCTGCGAGGGCTCGGCGTCCTTCTCGCGGTTCTTCGTCGCCTTGTCTCGGATCGCTCCGGCGCCGTAGACGAATGCGAGCATCGAGGCCACATTGCCGATGATCGCCATGAGGATGGCGACGACCGGGTGCAGACCGATCGCGACGCCGATGACGGAGCCGAAATAGGATTCGACGAAGGGGACGGCAGAGACGAGGATGATGCCCGCCCATTGCAGCCAGTCCGGAATCGACCCGGCGAAGTTCTGGATGCTTTCGATCATTCTGAGGCTCCATTTTCATTGGTACGGAGTCACGGTCGACGCGTTGCACATGAGCCTCCTGGTCATTCTCGACACACGAACTCGGCAACGCAGTACAGTGTACTAGTACGCTGTACTATACAGAAGACGACAATGATGCGCGAGACTGAATTCGGATTGCGAGACTGAGGAGAGCACGAATGTCCAAACGCGATGACATCATCTCTGCAGCGATCCGACTGGCTGAGCAGGCTCCACCTGGGCAGGCCAGCCTCAGCGTGCGGGCGGTCGCCAAGGAAGCCGGAATCGGCGCCTCGACGCTGCGCCACTATTTCCCCACCCAGGCTGATCTGCATGAGGCGATTACTCGCGGCTCCATGGACATGGCAGTCAAGGACTTCTCGATCACCGATTCCAGCCGGGATCCGGGCGAGCGGCTCTTTGAGTGCTGCGCGCAGTTCCTTCCTAACCACGAACACCGTGAGATACAGCTTGAACTGTGGCTCACGATGCACATCAGCGCGCTTGGACCCGAACGCCGTGCGGTGACCCGACGGCTGCTCGAGTACGGCCACGACTTCACCTACACATGCCTGCATCGCTGGCTTGAGATCCTGGCCGGCGAAGGTCACCTCGACCCCGCCGAGGTGGCACCATCGGCGACTGCTTTGTTCACCATGCTCGACGGGCTGGCCCTTCACTCAATCGTCACCCCCGAACGGGTCACCGTCGATGCCGCGCTCGATCACCTCAGGTGGCTGATCTCAAAGGTGCTCGCGCCCGCTCCCGATCCGCGACGATAGGCCCACTGCCCAGCCCGTAGCTCAGCGCATCTGAGCCGCCGCCTGCTGGAGAGCCTGCGTGAGTCGTCCGAGCTTCTCCGAGGCGAGGTTCCAATGGTGCCAGTACAACGGCACATCGATGTTCGGCTGCGCGGTGATCTGCACTAGGTCCCGACTGAGACCTCCCAGCTGCATGCTGGGGATCAGGCCCCAGCCGACCCCGGCTTCGACGGCGGCCGCGAATTCCCAGGAGCTGGGTACCACCGACATCGGCGGAATCGTCGTCACCCCGGCCCGGCGGAGGAAGTCGAATTGGAGGTCATCGTCCTTGCCGAAGTTCACCATGGGCAGGGATCCCAGACCCACCTCGGCGAATGATCCCGCGCCAACGTCGGCTCCGTACTTCGCGAGCAGCCCTTTCGTGGCCACTGCCACATAGCGCATCGATCCGAGCTTCTGCACCTGGGTGCCGTAGCCGCCTGCTGCTGCCGAGGTGATGGTGCCCAGCACTTCCCCCGACGTCAGCAGCGGCAGGGCATTGCCCTGGTCAGCGACCTCGATTCGGATGACGATGTCATCCCATTTCGCCACCTCGGCGAAGATCGGTCGGAACCAGGTCGAGAGCGAATCGGCGTTGACTCCGATCCGCAGCACCGTCGGTTCTCTGCGTCGTCCACCCTTGGATACGGTCCCGTCGGCACCGATGCCGTCGGGAGCGTCGATGTCGATACCGTGGAGTCGATCCATGGTTTCGGACTCGAGGAGCTCAATCTCCCGCGCATATTTCAGCACCGCCTCCCCAGCCTCGGTGACGGTGATGGGGTTCGTGCGACGGATGAGGACCTGCCCGATGCGGGACTCGAGAGTGCGGATGCGCTGACTCGTCGCCGATGGCGTGACGCCGAGGACGAACGCTCCGCCTTCGACCGTGCCCTCGTCGACGACGGCGGCCAGGGTTTTGACATGATCGATGTTCATTAAGCAATTGTGCATCAGATGAAGATTCTGTTGTTTTTCTTATCATTGTGCGCGTCATAGTCTTTTCGAGTGCTCACTCATCTCATCAGCGGAACCCTCGCGGGCTGGTCGCTCATCATCGCCGTCGGACCACAGAACGCCCTCGTCCTGCGTCAGGGGATTCGGCGTGAGCACCTCGGTGTGGTGCTCACGATCTGCATCCTCGCGGACGTCGTACTCATCGGATCGGGCACTGTAGGCATCGGTGCGATCGTTCTCCTGGCTCCGTGGGCGCTGGAGATTCTGCGGTGGCTAGGGGTGGCCTATCTGCTCTGGTACGCGTGGGGCAGCCTTAAGTCAGCGCGCGAGGCTTCGGGGCTGACCGCAGATACACATCAGCGCAGCCTGAAATCCATCATCGCCACCACTTTGGCGCTGACCTTCCTGAACCCCGGGGTATACCTCGATACTGTCGTCATGCTCGGCAACCTGGCGAACCAGCAGGGACCTGGCGGTGTCTTGCCGTTCACCATCGGGGCGATGTTCGGGTCTCTCACATGGTTCCTCGGCATCGGCTACGGCGCTCGGGCGTTGTCGGGCTACCTGGCTCGGCCGCGGGTGTGGCAGATCCTCGACATCGTCATCGCCGTGGTGCTGGTGGTCCTGGCCGCACGGCTTGCGTTCGGGTAGGAATCAGCTGTCGGGAGGGCTGACTATTGCCTCCCTGACGTCCTCGCGCTTGAGCATCTCCGCACACCACAGGAAATGTCCGTCCTGACCGTCGATGGCGAAATAAGCGTTCGTGATCACCGCATATGCCGCGCGATACAGGCTGTAGACCTCAGCGTCATGCCCGAACCGAGCACTGAACGCAGCCGAGAGCGCTTGTTCCGATTGACGGGCGTTCGGCCCATACATATCGAAGCTGCTTGCCGCGATCGCTGCATCGAACTGCGGGTCACCGACGGTGGTCAGGAACCCAAAGTCCACGACTCCGCCGACTTCACCGTCTTCGATCAGCACGTTGGCGGGGATGAGATCGCCGTGGATCAGACATTTCGAGTCGGACTCGGGGAGGTCTCGCAATCTGCACAGAAGTTCAGTGACGAGTGCATCGATGTCGCCTATCTCCTTGCGCAGCAATTCCGGTCTCCTTTCGAACCGTCGCTCAGCAAGATCCGCCAGCGAGACACCGAAACTGCTTGTGTGAGAAAACGGCTTCTCTGCAGGGAGGATCGGAAGAGCATTCAGGTCAACAGCGGTTGCTTGGGACAGTCCTGCCAGTGCATCGCCCATGAGACGGATCTCGTCGCCTGTAACCAGTGGGGCGTTTGGCAAGGCGTCGGGGCGCAGAGATCGCCCGGGCACCCTCTGCTCAATGGTGACTGCGAGATCGCCGTCTTCGACAATTGCGATTACGCGTGAGCAGCGGAAGGGGATCGGCGACTGTTCCAATGCCGACCCGAAGCTCAATAAAGCGTGAAGGTCTGTCGGGTTCCGACCATGCCAAACCTTTGCGACCTCATCGCGGGACAGCTCGATGACCGTGCCCTCCATGCCTGCTCCGAGAATGTCACCGGGATTCCACCTGTGCTGACGCAGCAGCGCGGTTGCTCGCTGGTCCATATCGTCAGTATATTTGCCGACCACGCTTCTTAGCCAGGATTCTGCGTTCCGTTCTCATGTCCGCTAGGTGCTCATAGCCGCCAACCACTTCACCGTCGTCGCCATTTCATGGTCGCTGCACCCAGTGTGCCGCCCAAAGCGCCGTGTCCGTGCCGAGGGCTACAGTCGGTGACATGGATTCTCGGGTAGATCTGCCGTTGCGGTCGGTAACCAAACATGCGCACTCGCCGCCAGAACTCAGCCCATGGCTGCGTGAGCTTCCTGCTGTCGAGGATCTCCTGGAAGGGTTCGAATTCGAGCGCACGACCGTCTTCGTCGGGGAAAACGGTTCGGGCAAGTCAACGCTCATCGAGGCACTTGCCACGGCCCTGGATCTCCCTCACGGTGGCGGCACGGGATGGGAGGTGCGCGACCACGCCGAGGAGGTTCCTGAACTGAGCGAACATGTGCAGATTGTGCGTGGAGCCGCTTCCAAGCGCGGCGCGTTCTTCCTTCGCGCCGAGACCATGCACGAGAACATGGCCTATCTGATGGAGATCGGCTCCTTTCGGGGGCATCACTATTCACAGCAGTCGCATGGTGAGATGTTCATCGAGATGCTGACGGGGAAGTTCATGGGCCTGGGGCTGTGGGTCCTCGACGAACCGGAGAGCGCGTTGTCCTTCACCGCCTCGCTGACTTTGCTGCATCTCATCCGGCAGCGAGATCGCGCGGGGCTGCAGACCATCATGGCCACCCACTCCCCCGTCCTCGCACATGCAGAGGGTGCCAAGCTGGTCGAGGTCGGCGAATGGGGATTGCGCGAATCCACGTGGGATCGCCTCGACATGGTCGACCATTGGAGACGCTTCCTCGATGATCCCCAGCGATACCTGCGATATTTCGATGACGACTGACCGTCGCCCCTCGCCGAGGTGGCTGTGCGCGCCGACGCACCGCCACCTCGGCAACGGCTGAGGTTTAGAGCGACAAGCTCGGGTGCAACTGAGTCAGCGTAACCATTCGCTTCCGGCCACAGACGAACATGGTGGCCACCAGACAGATAGCGGTCATGAGCAGCAAGACGACCGCTGACTGTGCGGCGATGAACATGTCTCCGCCAGCGATCAGGGTCCGCAGGCCGTTGACCGCGTGTGTCATCGGCAGGAAGGGCGAGATGATCTGGAAGATGCTCGGAGCCGTCTGCACCGGGTAGGTACCTCCCGCCGAGGCGATCTGGACCATGAGCAGGACCAAGGCGACCAGCCTGCCGACACCACCCAAGGCCGCGACGCAAAGTTGATGGACCGCATGGAAGCTGGCGGCGACAAGGATCGAGAACAGCAGGGTCCACACCCAACTTCCGGCGGAGAAATCGAGGGCGAAGGTGAGCACCCCATAGAGCACCGCCACTTGAGCCACCCCGAACAGAATGCCGGGCACATAACCGGCCCAAGCGATACGAGAGGATTTCGCCGATGACATCAGCGCACGATACGGAATCGCATTGATGACCATGTAGGTGATCATTCCGCCGATCCATAGGGCGAGGGAGACGAAGAACGCAGCCAGGCCCTCACCATAGGCGTCCACGGCGTTGTCCTTGAGCTTCTCGGCGTCGACGGGCACCGCCACGACGTCCGAGCGATTCTCGCGGTCGGATTTGTCATAGGTCGGAATCTGTTTGAGTCCCTCGGCAAGCTTGTCGGCGAGTTCCCCCGATCCGTCGACGAGCTTCTTCGCGCCCTTGTCGAGTTCATCGGAGCCGTCAGCCAGCTCTGAGGATCCGTCCTTGAGGTCGGCTGCACCGGTCTTGGCCTTCTCTGTGCCGTCCTTGAGCTGGATGACACCGTCGTTGAGGTCTCCGGCGCCCTTGGCCAGCTTGCCTGCACCGGCGTCGAGTTTGATGAGCCCTGAATGCAGGTCATCGGCCCCAGTGGCCACCTTCTGCGCGCCGTCGTCGAGCTTGCCGATCTTCCTGTCGGCCTCCCGGATCTTCTCCATCACGTCGTCGACGGCGTTCTTGACAGGACCTTCGAGATCCTTAGCCTCATCGGCGGCCTTCGAGGCCCGACCGTGAGCCTTGTCCAGATCCCCGCCGAGGCGGTCCATGTCGTCGGCAAGCTTCGCCACATTCGGATCGTCGGGATAATCTTCGCGCAGCTGAGCGACCCGATCCTCCATGTCGCCATTCACGGTCTTCCGCGCCGACTCGAAGTCATCTTCCGCATTGTCCAGCTTCGGTCGTGTGCCCTCGACGAGGTCGTCGGCGCGTTTACGCAGATCTTCGGCCTTGTCCGTGGTCTCATCGGCGGTGTCTCGCAGCTGCGATGTTCCATCAGCGACCTGTCCGGCTCCGGTTGAAAGCTTCTTCGAGCCGTTCTTAGCCTCGGTGGTGCTCTTGGCCAACGTATCTGCACCGGTCTTCAGGTCGCCGCTGCCCTTCTTCAGCTTTCCAGCTCCCTCGTCGAGGTCACCGATGCCGGTCTGCAGCGTCCCTACTCCCTTGTCCAACTTATGTGCACCGTCGGAGAGTTCACCAGTTCCGTCGTGGAGGTCAACCGCACCATCGTTGAGCTTCGACGCGCCCTTGACCGCCTCCTTTGTCGAGGAGTGGATGTCATTGAAGCCGAGATAGACCTCGGTGACGTATTCGGCCGTCGTGGTCTCGTTCAGTCCTGATTTGATCTCGTTGAGGATCGTTCCCGCCATCTGTCCCACGATGAAGTTGTGCGCATCGTCGGTGCGCAGGTTCAGTCCTGCCTGCTCGGGATCGTCCCCTCCAGTCGAGACGAGTCGCTCGGAGAAGTTAGAAGGGATCTCCAGGACGGCGAAATATTTGCCTTCGGCGAGACCGTCGTTGGCCTCCTTCAGCGATGTCTCCTGCCAGTCGAAGCCACCTTCACCTTTGGGCGTGATCTTGTCGACGAGCTCATCGCCTGCCTGGAGCTTCTCACCATCGGAGTCGGGTTTCTCGGCGCCCTCGTCCGTATTGACCACGGCTGCCTGGAGCTTGTCCAGATTGTCGGTCGGCGCCCAGTTCGACGCCAGATACAGTCCACCGTAGATCGCGGGGATGATGGCCACCACGATGATCGCCAACCGAGTGATGGTGTGCCGTTTGAAACGGCTGAGTTCGAGCCATGGCAGAGAGAACATCGAAGAAGCACCTTATTGTTGTCGACAGATTCGAAAAGCTGGTGGAAACGGGACGTCATCTGAGTCGCCCGCCTCGGTGACTGAGTCGGTTGACTCAGTGTCGGGGATGCTGGGTCAGTTGCAGTGTGCTCACTGAGGTGGGCGATACCTCCGTGTGCAATGCGTCGAGGGCGAGGTCGACATCGGTGGAGTCTTCGCAGGAGGCGATCACCGTCAGTGGACGCTCGGGGGCACGTTTGCGGCGCAGATCCTGATAGATGAGGATTGCCGCCCAGGCGCGGGCGCGATCTTGGCGCTCGCGCAGATAGTCGATGTTGTCGAGGACGACGACTGGTGCCTGGGCGAGGCTGGCGAGGCCCAGCTCGAGGAGGAATTTCTGGAGCTCGCTGAGCTCGGAGACGAAGGCCTTCCCCTCGTTGTCGATGAGGAAGTCGGCATCCTTGGCATCCGCAGCAGAGAACGTCCCGACGGGCAGACGATCGATCACCTCGGTGGCGGAGTCGAAGGTCTCGCGGATGACGTCGGTGACCTCGCGCAGGGAGGACTTCGACACCCAGGGTTTGTACCAGGGTTGAAGCATGATGAGCCGTTCGGCGATGTGCTGAGCGAGGGTGAAGTCGTTCTCAAGGTCGGTGAGCCCAGCAATATGCCCAACCGTGACCTGCTCGCGGACGTGGCGGGGCTTCTTGCGAATGTCGAGGTCGCCCACATGCCCCTCGCCGGAGGTCACACGCATGCGCCCGGCGATCGAGAGCAGGAGGGATGTTTTTCCGGATCCGGCTGGGCCCTGGATGATGGCGACCGCACCTCGGGGGACGTCGAGTTCGACGCCGGAGAACACGTCTCCGTTCTTTCCCGATATTCCCCACCCGCGGAGACTGACTTGGCTTATCGCCTGTTCTGTCTCATCGACGAGTGCCTCTGAGTTGCTCTGCATTTCTGATGCCCCCAATGTGTGCGACTATGTCGACCGTTCGCGCTGGCCGCTGACGCCGGGTACGCGGGTCACGCACGCACCACTGCCAAGCACATTACGCCACATGGGCCCTTACAGTGCCGTTCCGTCTGACGCAGGTCAAGTTACTCATAGGTAACTATAATGGTCGAAGCTGAACATTTTCTTGAAAACACCGCGAATGTCTTCAAGCCCACACAATGCCGATAATGGAGGAATGAGCGATGGGCAGACGAACCTGACATACCTGCAGAGCAGATGGGGGCTAAGTCCGGGTACGGTCACACCCGGATGCTTCGCTTCCGTCATGGCCACCGGAATTATGGCCGTCGGTGCACACCTCAAGGGACTGACCCTGCTCTCGACCATACTGTTCTGGCTGGCCGTGATCCTCTACGCCTTCTTCCTGACACTGATCATCTGGCGCGCCTGCTCGCACAACGAGGACCTGCGCGCCGACCTCCACAACCCGTCGAAGGCCTTTGGATTCTTCACCTTCGTCGCAGCGACCAATGTCCTCGCGACTGGGCTCGAGGGGCAATCTCACTTCCACATCGCCCTCGCCGCCTTCAGCATCGGCCTCCTCGCCTGGCTGGCCCTGGGCTATCTCATTCCCTTCTCCGCTGTGCTCGGCTCCGCGAAGTCGCCCATCCTCACACAGGTCAATGGAACCTGGTTCGTCTGCGTGGTCGCTGCGCAGTCCGTTGCTGTCGCCGCATCCGGGCTGATGGCGAACCTGCCGGACGAGGCACCCGCGTCTGGAGTCAGTTTCGGGTCGGTTCTTGCGGTCATCGCTGTCATCGCCTGGAGCCTCGGCATTGGGCTCTATCTCGTCTGCGCCGTCTTCGTCGGGATCAGGGCGCTGCTCCACCGCATCGGTCCCGAGGATCTCGACGCCCCGTACTGGGTGATGATGGGCGCGCTGGCCATCTCCGTGGTTGCAGGCTCAAAGATCCTCGAGGGCGGAACAGCACCCATCTTCGCGGCGACGACGGTCATCATCGCCGGCGCCTCGGCGATCCTGTGGGCCATCTCGACCTGGCTCATCCCGGCACTTGTCATCGCCGGACTGTGGCGGCACTTCCGACACCGCATCCCTTTGGGATACTCGGCGGGACTGTGGAGCATGGTCTTCCCGCTGGGAATGTATTCCGTGGCGAGCATGAATGTGGGCAAGGTCGACGGGGTGCCGATCATCTCGTGGATCGGCGATCAGTGGTATTGGATCGCCCTGGGTGTATGGGCGATCGTCTTCTGCGCAATGGTGTGGTCATTCGTGCGCTCGACGAAAGCGCAGGCATCCTCGGACGCTACGGTGGGCTGAGAGCCGCGGGGCGGAGCTGAGGGAGGCTCGGGGCAGGAGCTGAGCGACGAGGGGGAACGGGCGCTGGAGCTGAGCGACGCGAAGTCGCCGAGCTGAGCGAGGCCCGCGCCTACACAGGGTCGCGGAGCTGAGCGCAGCTGCGGGAGCACCACGCCCAGTTGGCGCCACACCCTACAGCTGCAACGGTAGGAACTAGAGCCGACGGGGCCTCTTGCGGAACGAACTGTATGAGTTGGCAGGAGCGGTGCCGAACGGCATGGAGTGTATGAGTTGGCGACGCAACGGCAGACGACGGACAGTGCGGCAGGCAGCGTGACATTGAAAAAGCTGCCGCATGCAGTGCGTGCATGCGACAGCTTCAGTTCGTGCAAGGGGCAAGCCCTAGGATCAGAGCCCCGCTCACGCGATCACGCCTTGACGATCACACGTCGAAGCGCTGGCCCTCTGCCTTCGGAGGCAGGAGCGTCATAACGAAGACGACGATTCCGCCGATGGATGTCAGCGTCAGCAGGTAGAACAGACCTGAGAAGTTCGCATCGTGGAGTCGGCGCCAGTTGATTGCCAGCGTTGGAACGATCATGGCGAGCGCAATGAGGAGCATCAAGATGCCGCCGATCGCAACGAGCACCATGCCTGGTCCAGATGTCGCGGCCTGCGTAGCCACCGGATCATAAGGATCGACTGATGCCGCAGCACCTGCCGACATCACAGCGCCGATGATCATGAGCACGTACGGAACAATCGCCAGCAGGAACCCGAACAGCGCCACCCACCAGAACTCGCTGCGTGAAGCGCGGCCTGTGAATGTGGCGTACTTCTTGAAGAAGCGCTTGACGGCCTGGCCGAACGAAGCACCGTAAAGAGGGAGGGAGAGATCCTCGGGGCTAGCGGCCCCACGGATCTGAGCACCAGGGCCCATGGCTCCTGGGCCTGCGGCGCCGGCTCCTGCAGGGTAGGCGCTGTTCGCGCCATAGGCATTGTTCGCGTCGTAGGACATGGTGACCTTCGTGTTGGGAAAATATCGTCTCTGCACAGGAAGTGCGATATCAATTGTGCTACATGCCGACTCTGAACCTAGCATCAGGGGTGTTCCAGATCTGGAACGTCACATGAACAGTGTGATGCGAAGACCGACTGAAACCGCCACGGCGATGCCAACACGCGAAAAGCGCCCGAGAAGACCATGCCTCTCGAGCGCCACTTACGGTTCGCCTCAGGCGAATATTCTGAGAGGTCGATGACTCACTTGCGGTGTGGCCGCCTCAAGCGTCGCCGCCGGTTAGGGCATAGGCCTCATCAACCGGAGCTTCGTCGATGTGACCGTCGACCCGTCGAAGAGCTTTCCAGCCGATCGCGATGACGACCACAGACAGGATCACTACGGCGGCGCCGAAGAAGTACGGTGCGCCGGTACCGATCGACTCCGAGACGACACCGGCCACAATCGGGGCCACGGCACCGCCGATGAAGCGCACTCCGGAATATGTCCCTGAGGCCACAGGGCGAGGCAGGTCGCTGACCTCCATCGCCGATTCGGTGAAGACGGTGTTGAGCACGCCCAGGATCAGTCCGGCCACGATGACGCTGACGATGATGCCGGTGAACGACTCGACGAGGAAGCCCATCACGGCCAGCAGCACCGCGAGTGCTATGAGGGAGACGACGAGGCTGCGACGACGTCCCAGTCGCTTGGTCAGAAGCGGTGCCCCGAAGACCGAGGTGATGGCCACGCACATTCCCCAACCGAAGAACACGTAGCCGAGGCCCATGGCCCCGAAATCTTCGATGCCGGCCTTCGCTGCGGCTGCTTCAACTGGGAAGGGGCTGTAGGCCAGCAGAATGAAGAAGCCGAAGTTGTACAGCAGCGCGGCAATTCCGAGCACGAGAACACCGGGGCGAGCCAAGGCACGGAAGGTGGCGCTGAGCTTGATCGGCTCGGGCGAGGTCTTCACGCTGCCACTGCCCGACTTCCCGCCGGGCAACAGGATCACAATGGCGATGAAGCCGATGGCCATAAGGACCGCGGTGCCGAAGAACGGTCCGCGCCAGGAGATTCCGCCCAGCAGGCCGCCCAACAGCGGGCCGGTCGCGATGCCGATGCCCAGGGCCGCCTCATAGAGGATGATCGCTTTGTCGGCACCGCCGGAGGCTGCACCGACGATGGTCGAGAGCGCGGTGGAAATGAAGAGGGCATTGCCCAGCCCCCAACCGGCACGGAAGCCGATGATCTGATCGACGCTGCTGGAGAACCCGGCCAGGGCAGAGAATGCAACGATGAGGATGAGGCCGATGAGCAGCGTGGTCTTCGCACCGATCCGTGAGGACACGAAGCTAGTGAAGAACATCATGCCGCCAGTGATGAACAGGTAACTGGTGAACAGCAGCATCGACTGCGACGGGGATGCGTGGAGATCGGCGGAGATCGCGGGCAGAATCGGGTCAACCAAACCGATGCCCATAAACGCGATGACCGCAGCGAACGCGACCGCCCACACTGCTCGCGGTTGACGCAGAATAGATGCTTCCGCACCCTCCCCGTCATTCTTCTGTACTTCGCTACCTGGTGACACACTCATAGCTCTTCCCGCGCATCCTTTCGTCGGTCTGTTGTGATCTGTTGTCGTTGGTCTGATGCGATCGGCCTGATGTGATCGTCGGCTCGACGTCATTGCCGCCGAGGTGGTTCGACGTCACCCGGCCTGCGTCTCGCCCTGCCCGACCTCCTCGGCATCCACCGGATGCTGTTCCTGCAGGTACTGCGAGACGAGCCCCAACGCCCGATGGACGCTGAGCCGATCGTCGGGAGTCAGCGCCTCGAAGTAGGGCTCCATCCGTTCGGCCAGAACGGTGCGGTTCTCTGCCAACCTCGCACGGCCGTCCTCGGTCAGGGAGAACTGTGATGCCCTCTTGTCATTGGGGCTGGTTTCGCGCAGAACGTAACCTGCCTCTTCGAGACGAGCCAGAACCTTCGTCGCCGCGGGCTGGGAGCACAGGTACCCCTGCGCGAAATGTCCCACCCGGACAGGCTGGTACTGCTCAACCACGCCAAGAGCGCGCAGTGTGACAAGTTCACTTTCGTTGCCGATCACTCGCCTCATCGCCCTGGTCAGGCGCGAGGAGACGACGACAAGGCCAGTGACGAGTTCCGCCGAATCAACATCATCCATAACTTAGTTATATACCCTGGCTATGCATCATCGCAAGAACTGCCCCGCTTCAACGACGCCGCAGCCAACATCACCCCCACCCGCACTCCTGCCCACTCGCACCCCCGCCCAGCAGGACTGCGGCAGGGCACTCGCGCTTCTCATGTGATGGACGTCATGGCTGCCTCGGCGAGGGGCGTGCTAATCTGTGGTCACATGTTCCGGGGACGGTGAAAATCCGTACCGGCGGTGATAGTCCGCGAGCCGACTGCATTCGTGCAGGTGGTTGACTTGGTGAAATTCCAAGACCGACAGTCAGAGTCTGGATGGGAGGAGCATGGCGACTGCGGTCGCTGTGATTCGGTGCATCCCAATGCGCTGTCGCACACGTTCGCACGCCCTGATAGTTGCACCCGCAATATCCTCCCTCCCGGCATCGGCTCGGGAGGTTTTTTCATGCACGCGGGGTTCACCGATCTCGAAATGACCGCGATGTCCGCTGCCCTGCAGGCTACGCGAAACGGTCACCGGGGCGCGAATCCGCTGGTGGGCGCCGCAATCCTGACGAAAGACTCGCAGATCGTCGTCGGCCATCATGCCGGTGCGGGCAGTCCCCACGCCGAGGTGGACGCCATCACCACAGCCATCGACCGCGGCGTCGACCTCACCGCCTCCGCCCTGTTCGTGACCCTGGAACCGTGCAACCACACCGGTCGGACCGGTCCGTGCACGCAGGCGATCATCGATGCCGGCATCCCCGACGTCGTCTTCGCACTCCCCGATTCCAACGGCGTCGCAGCCGGTGGTCAAGCCACCCTCGCCGAGGCGGGCATCCGGGTCCGCTCAGGCCTGGGCCACGACGAGTCGCTTGCGCTGAATACGCGGTGGCGAATTGCAGTGGATGCCGAGCGTCCGTTCGTCACAGCGAAGATCGCTCAGAGCCTCGACGGAAAGGTCGCCGCCGCAGACGGGACCAGCCAATGGATCACCTCGGCGGTCTCACGAGATCACGCCCATCAGTTCCGGTCCCGGGTCGACGGCATCCTCGTCGGAACCGGCACCGCCCTCACTGACGATCCACGACTCAATGCCAGAGGCCCCGGTGGTGAACCCTTGGAGTCACAGCCGGTGCCCATCGTGCTCGGGATGACCTCCCTGCCGCCGGAATCCTTCCTCGCACTCAACCCCGACACCATTCACCTGCGCACTCGCGACATCACTGCAGCGCTAGGCGAACTGTATGCCCGCGGCATGCGCCACATCCTCGTCGAGGGTGGGCCCAGCGTGCTCGGCGCCTTCTTCGCCGCAGGAGCGGTTGACGAAATCTTCTGCTATCAGGCCCCCTTGCTGATTGGGCCGGGGAAGTCCAGTCTCTCGGGCTTGAGCACGTCCACGCTGAGCGAGGCAGTCGGCCTGATTCCTGACGAAACTGCCGAACCCGCCGTGACACAGCTGGGGCCCGACGTGCTGTTGCACTTCGTCACAGGCTCGGGCCCCAGTTCCGGCTCGGGTTCACGTTCGGGCCCCACTGACAACTACACGATCTGACTCGTCTCCTATTTACCATCGAATACCCACTCGGAGGGCATATGTTCACCGGCATCATCGAAGAGCTCGGCACTGTCGCAGCCATCGACCATTTGGACGACTCGGCCGTCATCACCATCGACGCCAAGGGCCTCGTCCACGACCTCGGTCTCGGCGGATCGCTTGCAGTCAACGGCGTGTGCCTGACTTCGGTCAGGGACGAATCCTCCTCGCCGCCGGGCGCCCCCACCGCCGAGGTGCAAGGCCCCTTCACCGCCGAAGTGATGGGTGAGACCCTGCGTCTGACCGGATTGGGAGCCTTGCGCACCGGGGACCGGGTCAACCTGGAACGGTGCACGCCCGCCTCGGGGCGCTTCGATGGTCATGTGGTGCAGGGACACGTTGACGGCTGCGGTGAACTGCTGAGCCGAGACGACTATGACCAGTGGTCGACCCTGCGCATCGGCATCCCGAATCCGCTGGCCCCCTACACCGCCAGCAAGGGTTCCATCGCCCTCAACGGCGTTTCCCTGACGCTGACCGCTGTGTCCGAACCCTCCGAGACCAGCGCCTGGGTCGAGGTCGGGCTCATCCCGGCCACCCTGAGCCACACCACGTTCGGCAAGCTGGCCACCGGCGATCCAGTCAACGTCGAGGTGGACGTGCTCGCGAAGTACACCGCCCGTCTACTCTCCTTCCCTGCGGAGACCACCGCTGCGGAGCCTGCCACCTCCGCGGAGACGACCACGCTCTTCAACTCAACCGACAGCAGCACTCGACAAGGAGCCGACAATGCCTGAGACCAACCCCACCGATCCACGGCTCGACTCGACTGAGGCGATTGCCGGTTCCGACTCAACTGCAGCAAGTGCGCGGCTCGATCCGATCGAGGACGCGATTGCGGCATTCGCTGCGGGCCAACCCATCGTCGTCGTCGATGACGAAGACCGCGAAAACGAAGGCGACCTCATCATGGCCGCCGAGTTCGCCGAGGCTGCGACCATGGGCTTCTTCGTCCGCTACACCTCCGGAGTCATCTGTGCCCCCATGGAGGCCGAGCGTGCCGCCGCGCTCGAGCTGCCGCCCATGGTCTCCACCAACGAAGACCCAAAGGGCACCGCGTACACAATCAGCTGCGATGCGGTCGGCGTGACGACGGGCATCAGTGCCGCCGAACGTGCCCTGACCGGGCGCCACCTCGCCGCAGCGGTTCCCGACCCGGCCTCGATCACGCGCCCTGGACACGTGTTCCCGCTCATCGCTAAGTCTGGTGGAGTCCGCGAGCGCCCCGGGCACACGGAGGCCGGAGTCGAGTTCGCTCGCCTCGCCGGTGCCACTCCTGTGGCCATGATCGGCGAGGTCGTCCACGACGACGGTTCGATGATGCGCTTCGACTCCCTCCGCGAGTTCGCCGATGCACATCAGCTCGTGATGGTCTCGATCGAAGGTCTCATCGACTACCTGAACGAAGCAGATGTGAACCTCGGATCCGAGACCGAATCAACGGTTCACGGTTCGACGCATGAGGCGGATGCGAACCCGCGAGCGATCGAAGTCTCGGCGGAGGTGCCGCTGCCGACGAAGCACGGGAGCTTCAGAGCCCGCGCATTCACGATCGACGGACACGACCACCTCGGCGTGTTCTCCAGTGTCGACTCTGCCGCCATTGCTCCTGAGTCAGTGGGTCGGGAGGCTTCACTGCGTGGGCCAGCGCCTCTGGTACGAGTGCATTCGGAGTGCCTGACCGGGGACGTCTTCGGGTCTCACCGCTGCGACTGCGGAGAACAGCTGGATCTGGCGATGCGCCGGATCTCCGACGAAGGTGGCGCCGTGATCTACCTGACCGGCCACGAGGGCCGCGGTATCGGACTGAGCAACAAACTCCGTGCCTACGCCCTGCAGGATCAGGGACTGGACACGGTCGATGCGAACCGTGAACTCGGCTTCCACGACGATGACCGTGACTACCGTGCGGCCGCGGAGATCCTGGCCTCGATCGGCCTGACTCGCATCCGTCTGCTGACGAACAACCCGGACAAGACCCGGGCGCTCGAAGCACTGGGAATCACGATCGAGGCCGTCGATCCGCTTGAGATCCCAGCGCGGCCGGAGAACTCGAACTACCTGAACACCAAGCGCGAGCGCATGCACCACACGCTGACCCTGCCCTCGGTGGTCGGCAGCGCCACAGCCTCGGCGACCATCGCTGAGAAGCACCACTGCTGATCAGGCACTTCAACTGATTCGCACTCATCAGCACTGACTACTCCGGCCATCACGGCCGCTACGAAAGGACCCACCCATGGCACATTCCGGAGCACCCGAGCTCACCGTCTCTGCGGCCGATACTCGAGTCGCCATCATCGCAGCATCCTGGCACACACAGATCATGGACGGTCTGGTCGACGGAGCCCAGCGGGCAGCCACCGAAGCCGGAGCCCAGGCCACTCTGATTCGAGTCCCGGGAAGCTTCGAACTGCCCATCGCCGCAGCACGCCTGGCTCCGCACTTCGACGCGGTCGTCGCCCTTGGCGTCGTCGTCCGTGGCGGCACCCCGCACTTCGACTATGTCTGCCAGGCCGCCACCGATGGCCTCAATCGCGTGGCCATCGACACCCGCAAACCGGTCGGATTCGGAGTGCTGACCTGCGACACCGAGCAGCAGGGACTCGACCGTGCCGGACTCGAAGGCTCTCAGGAAGACAAAGGCCACGAAGCCATGACCGCCGCCCTGGTCACGGCGCAGGCCCTCGCGGAGTTTCCGATCGTGTGAGCAATGAAGCGGCCGATCGCCACGGCGAACGTGAGCGCGGCTAGTCAGACCGCAGTAGGCGTGACAGGGGCTTCCTGCGCCAACGGTTGGTAAGTTCGTCGCGATCCTAAGCTCGGGATCGCGACGAACTTACCAACCGTTTCAGCAAGAGTCCGCAGATATGTCGGGATTCCGCTTCGCCGGACCTGCGAAAGTCGACTCATGCGCTTTGCAGTGTGGATGGCCCCGAGCTTCGGAACATTCTGAGACTAAGAAATTCGCGCTGGGGCCGCGAACAACAAAAACGATCACGGGAATACCGTTCAGGGTCAGCGGAAATCGCCGCTCGAGCCGAGTGCGAATCTGTCCACAGCTGGACCTGACTTGGACGTAATTCCCCTGGGGATGTCGGGTCGCTATCCCCAACGCTCCCGAGTCACTTGGAAAGTGTGCCGCTGGCCGCCCGATACTGATCAGCATGTCGTATTGGCACTCGAAACCGATGACGTTCAGGCAGATGCCGACCCCATTCACCCGCGCCGATCTGGCCGCTCGGAAGATCACTTCGTATGCGCTGCAGCATGATCCGCGCTATATCCAGATGGTCCATGGCGTTTGGATCGACAGAACCGAGGACATCATGGCTCCCACACCGGTTTGGGCAGGAGCCGAGTGGCAGAGAGTTGCGACGCAGCTACGAGGCTTTCG
The DNA here is from genome assembly GCF_014897515.1 of Brevibacterium sp. FME17. NCBI lineage: Bacteria > Bacillati > Actinomycetota > Actinomycetes > Micrococcales > Brevibacteriaceae > Brevibacterium > Brevibacterium sp. FME17. Next base: position 19,148 of record NZ_JABUYD010000008.1, on the reverse strand, counting down.
TCTGCGACGCCCCGACGTGGCCGGCACATTCTGGACCGCGGCTCGCCTCTATGGCTTGCCGGTGCCGAATCGAATCCGGGACCAGGATCTACACGTTGCCGGAGACACGGCCTGCACCCGAGTCAATATGCGGCAGGTCATTCTTCATCGACATCGTCAGCTCAAGCAGATCGACTTCTTCGACCTGCAATTGGTCACGGTTCCACTCCTTCTCCTCGAACTCGGCTCTCACCTCAGTCTGCTCGAGCTCGTGCAATTCGGCGATGCAGCGGTGTCGAAGCGATTCGGAGGTCCGAAGACCACTCTCGCGTCGCTCCAGACAGAACTCGCCACTCGGCGACAGGTCCGCAGCCGTCGAAAGATAGCAAAGGCGTTCTCACTCATCCGCCTCACCGTTGACTCGCCTCGAGAGACCTGGCTGCGGCTGTGGCTCATCGGCAACGGCTTCCCCGAACCGGTTGTTCACCCACAAGTTCGCTGCCACCTCAAGAATGTGATCCTGCAACCCGATTTGGGGTACCCGGAGTTGAAGCTGGCGATCGAATATGAGGGAGACCACCATCGGTCGTCAGCAGGTCAGTTCAACACTGACATCGAACGGCAACAACTTCTGGAAGCTGAGGGATGGACCATCCTCCGAGTCACGAAGAGAACAGATATGAACACATTCGGGAAACTCCTCGCCGCTCACCTGAACAACCCAGTCTGAACCGGCAACCAGCGACAGCAGACTCTGCAACCTACAGCTCGCGAAACAGCAAACGGTTGGTAAGTTCGTCTCGATCCCGAAGCAAGGATCAAGACGAACTTACCAACCGTTTGGCCGTAGAGCGGTTCTACCTCGTTCGCGGCTGCCCGACCGCGGCTGCCCTCCCGCGAGGGCGGCTGCTCTCAGGTTCAGGTGCGCCGCCTGCCGCGAACGCGCAACCTCAGAACAGCTGGCGGAGGTTCGTCCGGGCCAGGTCGATGAGTTCATCGCCCTTGCCCGAGAGCACCGTGCGGACGGCGTAGAGCGCGAAGCCCTTAGCCTGCTCGGCAGTGATCGTCGGCGGCATGGACAGCTCCTGGCGTTCGGTGACGACGTCGAGAATCGCGGCACCGGGATAGGCGAGGAACTCCTTGACGACCTTTGGCAGGTCCTTGGACTTCTCGACTCGGAACCCCTTGATCCCGACCGCCTCGGCGATGGTGGAGAAATCCGGGTTGTTCAGTTCCGTGCCGAAGGTGACGAAGCCCGCCGCCTTCATCTCCAGCTCCACGAAGTTGAGCGAAGAGTTGTTGTACACGACGGTCTTGACGGGCAGCTTGTTCTGGGTCAGCGTGATGAGCTCGCCCAGCAGCATAGCCAGCCCGCCGTCGCCGGCCAGGGCGATGGTCTGTCGATCTTCGAAGGCCGACTGCACACCCACGCTCTGGGATAGGGCATTGGCCATGGAGCCGTGGCTGAATGAACCGATGAGCCGACGTTTGCCGTTCATCGACAGGTAGCGTGCTGCCCACACGACCGGTGATCCGACATCGGGGACGAAGACCGCGTCATCATCGGCCATCTCATCGATGAGCCGCGTGAGGTACTGGGGGTGGATCGTCCTCTTCGAGGGCGTAGCCAGCTCGTCGAGATCCTTGCGGGTCTTCGCATAATGCTTCGTCAGGGCCTTCAGGTGCGTGCTGCTGCGGTTGGCCTTGATCTGTGGCAGGAGTGCGCCGACGGTATCGGCAACCGTACCGACGAGCGGAATGTCGACCTGCGTGCGTCGCCCGATTTGGGAGCCGCGCACATCGACTTGGATGACCGTCGCACCTTCGGGGTAGAACTGCTGGTAGGGCAGGTCGGTGCCGAGCATGAGCAGGGTGTCGCAGTCCTTCAGCGCTGCATAGCCGGAGGAGAAGCCGAGCAGACCGGTCATGCCCACGTCGTAGGGGTTGTCGTATTCGACGAATTCCTTGCCGCGCAGCGAATGGACGATGGGAGCCTGCAGCTTTTCGGCGATGGCCAGAAGCTGGTCGTGGGCGCCTTCGGTGCCGGCACCGGCGAGAATCGTGGTCTTCTTGCTCTTGTTGAGAGCCTTCGCCGCGGCCTCGATCTGGGATTCTGCGGGGATCACATGCGGGGCATAGGACCGGACCACCTCAGCGGCGGCATCGATTTCTGACAGACCGATGTCACCGGGGATGACGAGGACGGCGACACCGCGCTTCTCGATGGCCTCACGCATGGCGATGCGCAGCAGGCGCGGCATCTGCTCCTTGGTGGCGACGTTTTCGACGTAGACGCTGCATTCGCGGAACAGTTCGGTCGGGTGGGTCTCCTGGAAATAGTTCGAGCCGACCTCGTCGCTGGGAATCTGTGCGGCGATCGCGAGCACGGGAACCCGGGAGCGCTGGGCGTCGTAGAGTCCGTTGATGAGGTGGAGGTTTCCAGGTCCGCAGCTGCCTGCACACACGGCGAGTTCACCGGTCAGTGCGGCTTCACCGCTGGCGGCGAACGAGGCGGCCTCTTCGTGACGGACGTGGACCCATTCGAGCTGTGGGTTGACACGCAGGGCATCGGTGAAGCCGTTGAGCGAATCTCCTGGGATGCCGTAGACGCGCTTGACTCCGCTGGCCACAAGCGTATCGACGATGTTTCTGGCGACGGTGGGCATAGGATTCCTTCCGTTGAAACACGTGGAGCTCTCTCAGCTCCTGGGTGGACCCCGTCAGCAAACCAGTCAGAGTACCGACGCAGGCTGGTACCGCGGTTTCAGTCTAGCCCCGAGGTCAGCGGTCGGGCATGTGAAGTCAGAGACAGCACCGCCGGACCATACGACAATGTCCGATGCACACGGCCCGAAGCTCAGTGCCAGGATGTCCGCAGCACAGAAGTCATCTGCATCGGATTCGTTCCGCGATATGCGGTGAGGACGCCTGCGCCTTCCGGGTTCCTCGTGTAGACCGCTTCACCGCCGCCGATCCACCGGTTCCACGCTCGCGAATACGCTATTGCCGATTCTCTTCTCGTGCCGAGAGCTGAAGGCACCGCGTGCCAGACCGGATCGCTCTGCTGCGCATTCGACCACCCGACCTTCAGACGTTCCCACAGTCCGCGCGCTCCAATCGATGACTGCGGCAGAGACCAGCGAGGAACCAGATACCTCGGGTCGGCGATCGGGGACACCGCCTCGTCGAGGGCGAGCGCGAAGACCTCCGCGGACTGGGCTTCCGCATCGAGATGACACCGCAGATCCCCACTCGCGTCGACGCGTACACGCACCGAGTCCGATCCTGTCTTGCTCAACCCCGCACTGTGCAGGGCATCGGCGACGGCACCGGCAAGTTGGCCCACCGTCGGCGGCTTAGCATAGAGCCGAGTTCGTCGTTTTCCGGCTACGGACAGCACCACCGGCAAGCTCAGCCAAAGGACAAGCCCGAGCACCGTGAGGACCAGGCCGCCCACATCGTCGATCGCCACACCCAGCAGCAGGAGAATCAGTCCAAATCCCGTCCAGGGCACGACAGTGGCAGTCCTCACCCGGAATGGCAGGATGTGCCCCGGATCCCCGCCGAGGTGGCGCGGCAAAACGCTGACATCGCCGTTGCGAACGGGGTCGGCTGAGGTGAGGCTCGACTGTTCGGTGCGTCGATGGCCGGTGCGCTGAAGGATTCGCACCGAGCGCATCTCCTCGTCTTGATAGTCACTGCCGACCTGCCACCGCTGGGCGATCTCCCCGCGGTCTTGGGAGCGGGCGATCATCCGCGCGTTGATCTCGTCTGCCATATCGGGCAGGGGAGGCTCGTAGGGCGAGAACGCGGAATCGATATGAGCCACTCCGTCGACGACCTCACCCTCAGAATCCGTGCCGAAGAAGCCGTCGTGTTTGCGCACGAGACGCCCCCAGTCCTGGTTACCGCGTGGGTGATCGGGGCTGACGCAGACGACGGTCCAGTTGAGCCCGACCTTGTGTGCCTGGTCAGGGTCTCGCCGCAACGCACGACCGCGGGTCTGCGTCACCGCCGTCGGTGTGGTCGCGGTGCTCAAGTCGATCAATCCGGTGATGGCCGGTGCATCCCAACCTTCGCCGAGGAGGGCACGGGTGCCGATGAGCACCTGAGTCCTGCCCGTGGTGAAGAAGTCGGTCACATAGGGAACCCACGTCCGGCTGGTCCACGGACCCTCGAGTCGGCTGATTCCAGATACCGGTTCGCTCACCTGCAAACGAGAAGCCAGGGATTCGTCGGATACGGCAATCCGAGCACGCAGCTCGCCGAGCACCTCCGGAGCTCCAGCCACGGTCTTGCCGGAGACGAGCAGTGGTCGGAGGCCGGAGGTGCGGGCATCGGAGACGAGTGTTTCGAGAACGAGCAGGGCCGAACCGGAGCGTTCGCTGATCACCCCGCTGACGTCGGCCGGCAGCGTCGCTGTCAGCGATTCGAAGTCGCAGAGGACCAGCATCCGCATGCGTTCTTGAAGGTTGGCCGCCTCGGCGCAGATGATCTCGCTCGTCGCCTGTGGCTTCGACGCCGAGTAGGCGATCACGCGGTCGACGGGTGATCGTCCCGCCCGTATGCCGTTCCGGGTCCAGCGGTACCCGATTGCGGGCAGGTCACGACGGATCACCTCGGCGAGTTCGATGTCTTCTGCCTCCTCGGAGACCATCAGGTGGTGGCGCATCCAATCGTCGACGAGCAGCGCCCAGTCCTCGGCATCGGGATTGCGGCGATGCTGTTCGGCGGGTCTGGCACCGGGAGGCAAACGGAGCAGATCCGCGTGGTGCAGCCGCAGCGCAGCCGAGCACAGTTCCGGTGTCGAGCGGCTCATGGCCGCCCAACTGACAACGTGCTCTCGGGTGCCCAGGAACCGCCTGTCGACCCATTCGAGGAACGGCACCGAGCCCTGAGTGGGGTCGAGGATGTCGGTGATGAGTTCGGTGAATCGCACAGCTTGCCCCGATAGCCAGCTGTTCTCCTCGTTCGTCGGGGTCGTCACCCACACGAGGTCCGCGAATGGAGCCAGATCGCCTTCTCTGACGACTGCAGGGATCGAAGCGGAGTAGCGAATGTCGGAGAACAGTCCGGTCACCAGCTCTGACTGTGCTGTCGTCATTGTTCCGGGAGGAGTGGCTGTGAGTCCGAGCACCCAGACTTCAGGGAGCAGGTCAAGGAGTTCGGTCAGCAGGCTGCCCCACACGTCGAGCAGGTGGTGGCATTCGTCGAGGATGAGCAGCAGAGGTCCAACATCGCGAAGGCGGTCGACGAGTTCCCGCCCTCCAGGGGCGAGTTCGTCGAGGAGGTTCTTCGTGCTTCCGCGGTCGTCATCGAAGACAGCGAGCGATTGGTAGGTCAGAGCGGTGAATTGGGTGGTGAGTCTCCGGTCGAGTCCGGCGCGGTCGGTGCCTCCGGCGGCGGGCTCGTCAGCGGCGTTGTCGGCACCTTCGCCGAGGCGATCGGAACTGTGGCTGTTCCAGGCGTTCGCCCACTGAGTCTGGATGGCGGTGTTGGGGCCGAAGGCCACAATCTTCGAGACATGTCCGTTGGTGAGCAGATGCCGCGCATGCTCGAGCCCGACCCGGGTCTTCCCTGCACCCGGCGGCAGGACGATCCAAGATCGGCGAGAGTCGGCGCTGACTGAACTCGTGAGTGCGTCAAGTGCCTCGCGTTGGTGTCGGCGCAACGGAGGTCGGTGACCTCGCATTGGCTTCACCTCGGGCATCGACATGGCAATCAGTCTAAGACGAGCCCTTGATCGACAGCGAAGAAGGGCAGAATCTGTCCAAGCCGACTCAAGTTATCCAGCGCGACTCAGGCAGAAGCGATGAACAGCCATCCACGCCCGGGAGCATAGGGAAGGTCGTGGACGTCGATGGTGCCGAAGCCAGCGTCTGTCAGTGAGCCTTTCACCGCGTCTTCGGTTCGGAAGCGCAAGGTCGACGTGGAATTGATTCGTTCACCATCACTGTGGAAGATCGTCGGTGAGTCAAAGGAGACATACTCGCCATTGACCTCGGTGACCTGCACCCACGTCTCGACCGGTCCCTCGCCATCGACGTCGACTACTCGCCAGGTCAGTTCTTTGGTCCAGCGGATCCAGGCACGATCGGAGGGTCGTCTGGCTTCGAAAACCAGGCGTCCCGCCGGGCGAAGACAAGAGTGTATTGCCCGAAGGGTGGCCAGCCATTCATCATCGTCGAGAAAGACTTGCGCAACATTCGCGGTCATAGTTGCCAGGTCAAAGCCGCGGTGCCGAGCAGGATCGTCAGCAATGTCAGGAGCCTCGGCGACGATGAACTCAGCGAAGTCAGAAACCACCTTCGACTGTGCGATGTCGATAGATGCCGACGCGGGATCGAGGCCCAGAACGGAAATCTCCAATTCAGCCAGAAGGGAGGCCAATGTTCCTGTTCCAGAGCCAACGTCAAGAACTTTACTGGCCCCGAACCTTTTGACGACGTCGACATACATGTCGAGGTCGCTCCGGTCCGGGTCAAGCGGATCGTAGACTCCAGCTAGCCGGGGGTCTGAAAACAACGCTTCAGGCACACGTCCAGAATAGCTGATGGTCCGCTTCCGTAAACATCCTCCGTCGGCTGAAGTCGCGAGCTGACAGAAGACATGACAAGTAATTTGCTACGTTCTTGAAACGTGTAAGGAAATCGACGAATTCTTTACACGTTTCGGTATTGTGGTAATTCGTGCACCGCATCTTTCGGATGCTGTTCCACGGCCCGTTCCGGTGCCGGTGCCGAATTCACGTCCTTGCCGACAGCACCGTCGCCCCGGTCAGGAGGGCGGCCATGACGATCACCATCATCGGATAGCCGCCGACGACTCCGGTGAGAGCCGGACCTGCCACCGGCGCCAGAGCGGTGCCGGCGGTGATGGGAGCGACGAAGACGCCATTGATCGCCCCGAAGTTTGCGGTCCCCCACCGGTCGGCCACGGCAGTCGCCTGCAGCAGCGTGATGCATCCACGGACACCACCGGCGATCATCGCAATGCCGATGAGCAGCCAGATAGGTCCGGGCACGAAGGCGAGCAGCCACAGTCCGATAGCTCCAGCGCCGAGCAGCAGCACCGTTCGCGCCCGTGAACTCGTGCGCCGTGCAAACGCCGGATAGAAGAACCGTCCGGAAACCTGCCCGAAGCCGACGAGTGCCAGAGCAATCGCGGCGAGCGAGTACCCGGCTCCACGCTCGATGATAAGAGGAATGATGTTGATCGTGACGGCGAAGAGGGTGAAGGTCGCCAGCGCGACGGCGATCTGGAGGATGACGAACGTCGGGGATCGGGTGATGCTGCGGATCTCCGCGCGCGACGGCACCGTCGAATTCCGCGACATCTCATCGGTCCACCCGCGGTTGAGGAAGAACCAGTGCATCGGCAAAGCTGTCACGGCCAGGATCCCGGAAAGGATGACATAGGCCGGTCGCCAGCCCCACGAGTCGATGAGCCAAGCGATGATCGGGGCGAACACCGTCGAGGCGAGGCCGCCGACCAGCGTGAGCGTTGTCAGTGGCTTGGTTCGCTCGGCTCCGTACCAGCGGGTGACGACAGCGAAGGCCGGCGGATAGAGGGTGGCGGCCTGGGCGAATCCAGCCAGCACCCACGCGAGGAAGAAGACGAAGAGATTCGGTGCCGCTGCCACGAGCAGCAGCGCGAGGATGCCGATGAGCGTGCCGACGCTCATGAGCGTTCTGGGCCCGTGCGCGTCGAGCAGCTTTCCGACGCGGACGCCGGCGAGCGCGGAGACGATGAGCCCGAGGGTCAGTGCCGCAGTCACAGTGGTGTGGCTCCAGCCCATATCGGCAGAGATCGGAGTCACCGCCACTGGCAGCGAGTAATAGAGCAGACCCCAGCTGGCCAATTCGGCAATGCAGAGGGCAACCAGCCCTCCGCGAGGCCGGTCGGTCATCCCTGTGCCCCTCGCGGGGCATCGAGTTCACTCGCCGAGGTTGTCGGCTCCCCTGGCGAGGCCGAAGACTTATTCGACGCGTCTGCAGACTCCCCCGCCGAGGCGGCCTTTGCTTTCAGTGCGGCGAGCGCGGTGGCCCACGGGATGCGCTCCTGCTCGAGTCGAACGTCGCCCTCGGCACGCAGGCGGTTCAGCGCCCGCGCTTCCGTCCCAGTCAGCTCCGGGAACACTCCTGTGTGGGGTTTCGGCTCCTGGACCCACAGATCCTTGTGGTCGGTGAGAGTGGCCTCGTCCATGAGCGTCGAGTCCACGTGCGGCAGGTGTTTGCGCAGCCGAGAGAGGATCGCGAACCCATGCGAGTCAAGGTCACCCCAGTAGATGACTCGCGCTCCGTGCACCCAGGCCAGACGGGCAACGTTGTCCACCGCGTAACCCGATCCGTGCACAGCCACAGCATCGGCCCATTCGGGCATCGCGAGCACCGATTCGAGATTCTCGAAGACGAAGACGAGCCGCGGCGCGATCGCCAGATCGCTGAGCTGAGTTACTGGCGTGCTGATGTCGCTGAGTCCTGACGGTGCGAGTTCCGGGTCGAGGATGCGCATCCGAATCCGAGGTTCAGCGTCGAGAACGTCGACCGCATCGGGTCTCCCAGTTGCCTCCAGCAGTGCCGTGACCAGTGAGCGGTGTGTTTCGAACCATTTTGAGTCGACCCCGCGGATCGGCAATTGTCGGGGCCGCAGGGTTCCCACGGGGTGATGGCGCAACCAGGCGACGACGTCAAGGAGCGTGTCGAACTCGGTGTGTTCAAGTCCGAGGATCCGTTTCGCATGAGCTTTGATCGCCGAGGCGGCACTGTGCTGATCGTCGAATCGTGACCTGATCGTCGCGGTCCGATCCCGCAGCCGACGCCACTGGCTGGCCTCGTCGCCACCGACGAAGTCTGCCACAGCATCCGGTGTACGCAACCGCAGACGCAGCGGGATCCGTTGGCGCCCGACCCGCACCCAGGAGCGTTCGGCCCAGTCGATGACCGGACTGCTGAGGTTCTCCAACCTCGAGTCACTGACACCGGGTGCAGCGATCTTCCGCCAGCTTGCAGCCCATTCCATTGCGGCCTGCTGATCCTCGAGCACGTGCTTCTCCGTGGGCGGATGCAGAGCAATCTCGACAGTTGCGAAGGTAGGAACGCTGACGTCGAGGCCAGTCTCTGCGCCGCCGTCTGGACTCACACAGTTCGAGTCCGTCTGGGTGGCCCAGGTCGACATCGACGAGCGCAGGCGGGTACGCGCTTTCGCCCGCGCCTCGGCGACGGTGAGCATGGTCATCGTCGCCTCCCCCGGTCAGCTCTCATCGTCGGGTTCACCTCTCATCGTCGGGTTCACCTGCGCCTACCTCATCGCCGGCAGCCGCTTCGTCAGCGACGGCAGCCGCCTCGTCAGCGCCGGCAGCCGCTTCGTCAGCGACGGCAGCCGCCTCGTCCGCCTGGGCTTCACCGCTCGGCTCTTCGCTGTTCTCGGTCTCCCAGACCATGGTCGCTGCGAGGGTCTTCTGTCGACTCGGGTTCTCGATCGAGGTCGCCGCACCGACATAGGGTTCGATGGTCTGCAGCAGCTTCTGTGGGGTGGCCAGGACCATGTGGAATCCGAACTCGATGAAGATATTGAGCGCCATGCGCGTGTACCTGGTGTCGGCCTTGTCGAACGCCTCATCCAGGATGATCGTGCCGTACTTCGAGATCGCCTCGTCCGGATCGGCCAACTGGTAGCGCAGTGCTGCTGCAAGGCAGAAGATTACGAGCTTCTGCTGCTGACCGCCGGACATCGCCGCACCGGAATCGTAGGTGGCGTGGGCACGGCCGTGGTCGTCGATCTCTTCGGCCAGGAAGCTCACGTGCAGGCGAGTGTCGAGGCATTGGTTCTTCCACACCTTGTCGACGTGCTCGCTCGAGGAGAAACGGCGCATCACCTCGGCGAGGGTGTCGTACTTGTCCTCCGCTGTGGCCATGTCCTCCTCGCCCCAGGTGCCGCCGGCGACCTTGCGGAGGTCGGCGATGAAGGCGTTGACGGTCTCACTGCGTCGGGTCTTGACCTTCAGCCGCAGGTAGCGGCCCTCGTCGAATTGGGACCGCAGCAGGGATGAGTTGATCGGTGCGACCCGGTCTTCGATCTCACGTGGGGCGGCGTGGATCTCGTTGAGGAGTTCGCCGATGAGATCGCGGGAGCGCTGGCGCAGCAGGTCCCGGAATCTGTTCTCATGATCGGGTAGGCCATGGGCCAGGATCTCGTCGAGCATCGCCAGGTAGTCGTGCCTGTCGGCGACATCGGCGGTGAGATCGGAGGCGACCGAAGACCAGGCGGCTTTGAACTCGGCGGCCAACCTGGTCACGGACTGACCGGCTTCGCTCGCCGAGGCTTGGGCCTTGTCCTTCTCCGACTGCAGAGTCTGGGAGACCTGCTGTCCGATCTCCGACAGAGATTCGCGTCGAATGCTGCGCTGGATTCGCTTAAACCGGGCCTCGAGCTGCTCGGCGATCGTCGGATCCACCTCGGGGATGCGCCCGGCAGTGACGTCATCTTCGAGACCGTTGAGACTGGTCCGCAGGCTGGTGATGTCTTCATTCGCCCGACGCAGGGCGTAGTCGCTGTCACGGGTGGCGGCTTCGGCGGTTTCCTTCGCCGCACGGGCTTCGCGTTCGGCTCCGATCGCCTGCTGCAGGTCACCGTCGGCGTCTTCGAGTTCGCGCAGGGCCTTCTCGAGGGCCGCGATCTTCTCCTTCGCCCCGGCCAGGTCAACATCGCGCCAGGACTGCTCGCGGATACCGGCGAGGATGCCCTTCCTGCGGTGGGCTTGTGCGGTCTGTGCGTTCGCGGCTTCGACGATGGCCTGCGCCTCGGCCAGCTCCGCCTGAGCTTCCTTCAATGCGGAGATGAGGGCTTCGAGCTTGTTCTCTCGGTCGCCGAGGACCCATTGGCTGCGGTCATCGATGCGCCGCCGGTCATCCTTCTCATAGCGAGTCCTCGAGGTCTTGATCTGTCCCTTGATGGTGACGGCACGGGGGTGGTCGTCGAGTTCGTCAGGGCTGTCGACGCAGGCGAAGTCGAAGCGTTCGGACAGAGTGGACTGCACCCACTCCCCGAACCCAGTTTCGGCGATAGTGACCTTGTTGACCAGGGACTTCGCGCTATTGGCGGGTCGTGGTTTCGTCACTTGGGCGGGAATCTCTTCGAACACGAGTCGGCCCTTGATGCGGTGGGAGTCGACCCACGAGCGGACCGCGCCGAGATTCTCGCTGCGCACGAGGACGGTGAGTGCCAGTGGGCGCAGCACGCGTTCGATCGCCCCAGTCCAGGCAGCGTGGTCGGGATCGACGTCGATGAGTTCTGCGGCGAAGGGCAGTGCCTTCGCACTGAGTCCCGTGCCCTCGGCCAGCTCCTCTCGGATCTGGAGCAGATTTCCCGGCACGGTCGAACCCGAACGGCGCAGGGAGTCGATCTCAGCTTCGAGCTCTCTGACCTGTGCGCGGGCCTTGGAGAAACGGTCGTGATCGGCGTGGCTGGGCCCTGAGGCCTGAGTCTCCTCGTCGAGGGTGGACGCGATCTGAGTCTGGAGTTCGGCGAATTCCGCCGCCGAGGTGGGCACCTGTTCGATGTCTGCTTGCTTCAGCTGTCGCTCAAGACTGGCCCACCGATCGGCGATGGCACGACGTTCGGTCTCGGCCGTGTCGATGCGCTGCTGCAGGTGTTCGGCCTCCGAACCGCCGAGGTCGAGGGTGGCACGGCGGGCGAGGTCGTATTCGTCGACCGCGGCGTCATAGTCCTTCTTGGACCTGTCGGCCGCGACTTCGATTTCGACGAGCTCGCGGCGCAGCGCCGAGAGGTCCGAGCGCATGAGGTCGAGCTCGCGGCGTTTCTGGAACGGCAGCAGGGCATCGTTGAGCGCAATCGACTTCGCCGCGGACTCATGGGCGGAATCGTAGCGGTTCGAGGCCTCACGCAATTGAAGGAGGTGGTCGCGTTGGCGGCGCAGTTCGACGACATGATCGTGAGCGTCTTTGAGGTCTCCGAACTGGTTGACCGCGGTCTCGGCCAGGTCGAAGGTGACCGGCGGTTCGAGCATGTGGTCGCGGAAGAGCCGGTCCAGACTGTCGAGGCTCTTGGCTGACTGAGTCTTATGCAGCAGCTGCAGCGCCGATTCGCTGGCCATGCCGAAGACCTTGCGCATCCGGGCGTAGAACCTGGCATGGGAGCCGTTGGACGTGATGAGCGCTTCGGGATGCTCGGTTTTCAGTTTCCTGGTCTCGAGGCCGGTTCGTGCATACTGCTGCAGGTCTGCGAGGTCGAGGCCTGCCCGTTCGAGAATGCAGACGTCGGAGAGATCGGTCATCTTCGTGCCCGAACCCTTGATGAAGAAGAGCCTGGCCAGCGACAGCGGACGGTCGGTGCCATTGTCGTAGCGGAGAATGATGCCGCTCCAGGTGGCGCGTGGGCGCAGGTACTTGCTGACGACACGGTCCTCGTCGGAATCCGCTGTGCGGGTCCATGCACCGCGAACATAGCTGACGAGGCTGCGCTGGTCGACCCGGCTGCCGGCGGTTTGGGCGGCGACATTGAAGCGCAGCCACTTGTCCGGGGTGAGCACCGCGGCGATGCCGTCGAGCAGTGAGGACTTGCCGGAGCCTGAAGGTCCGGTGATGAGGTGGCCCTTGTGGGAGACGGGGATGCGGTGGATGTCGGCGTCGAAGGTGCCCCAGTTCGCGATCTGAATCTCGGACAGCCGCCACTGGCTGCCGACATCGGGACGATCGACGCTGCGGGCGCGGGCCTGATCCGCGATGAGTGCGGCATCGAGCGGGAAGAGAGCCTCGGTCATGCTTCTTCCTCCTCAGTCTCGGGTTCGTCAGTCTCGGAATCGTCGTTGTCGTCGGTGTCGTGTGAACTGAACGCTGCCTCGGCGACGGAGCCTTTGGCCTCTCCTGCGGCGATGCGTTCGTAGACCTCGATGAGCTCGCGCACCTGGTCCTCGTCGATGAGGAACTTCACCATCGGCGAGACTTCGAAGCGGTCCTCACCTGCCTTGTGGAGGACACGCAGACGGTTGCTCATCCGGTTCCACGCACCGTTGAGGTTGCGTTGGAACGTGGACTCGTCGCCGGTGCGATAGATCGCCAGGCGTTCGTAGACCTCTTCGCGATCGACGATCACCCGGCGCTCACCTGGTGCTGCCAGAAGCAGTTGGCGCAGGACGAGGAGCATGGCGGTGTCGAGGAAGGTCAGCCGTTCGCTGCGCACGGCCGCAGGCACGTCGACCTCCTCGGTGACGACCTTGCGGGTGAAGGCGAATTCGTCGATCTTGTCGATGACGAGTTCAAGGAACAGGTCGTGCAGCCGTGATCGCACGATTCCTTCATCGGCGACCAGTGCCGACCACAGCTGCGGGCTCTGCGCACCGGAGACGTAGGGGCCCTTGAGCAGTTCGAGGAGAACCCGACGCGTGCGCTCACCCAGGGTGCCCGTGTCGTCGAACCAGAGTGCACTCGGATTGCGCGTGAATGCTTCAGTTCCGGAGTCGTGCGCCGCAGATTCGTGTGCCGCGCCGTCGGTGGGGATGCCTGCGGAGTTGCTCATAGTGTGACGCCTTCGGTGAAGTAGTGACGGCGGATCGTGGCGCTGCGGACAATTCCGTCGACCCCGGCCCATTCAAGTCGGTCCCGCGACTCGGGGTCGACATGTCCATAGGTGCTGGCCAGGGATAGGAGACCGACGACGCTCGCCAGGCCCTGTGAGGCTGGGAAATGGTCGAGCACCTCGGCGACGGAGACCTGCTCGACTCCATCGATGGCCCGGTTGACGTTGTCAGACAGCTCGGAGAAGTCGATCTCGGATTCCCGGGCGACGGCGATGAGTTCAGCGAAGTCGACTTCTGTCTCGGTCGCCTCACCCAGTTCGGCACCGGCATCGAATTCGGTGGGGTCATGGAGGATGACCTCCCCGAGGCTGCCCAATGCCACGCTCGAGAGCTCGAGATCCACGCCGAGGTTGTCGTAAGGTTTGCGCACCTGTGAGACAGGTGCCGCCGCTGCCAGGGCGTCCTGGATCAGGTTGCGCATGACGCGGTCGCGTTGGAATTCGTGGGAGTGGACATAGCGCCGCAGCCCGCGGGCGAATTCGGAGAGAATGTCGGAGACTTCGCGGGAGCCGTCCTTCATCTGCCGCATGAGGGTGCGCAGTGATCGGCGAGTCTCAGCCGAGAGCGTGGCCGAGAAGTCACGATCGAGGATGGAAGCGATGTCCTCGTCGAAGGCCGAGGCTTGTTCGGGATCGCGGACTAGCGCGGAGAAGGCGGAGAACGTTCTGCCCTCATCGGAGGATTCGATGAGGTCGACGCCGCGAAAGACCTCGTCGAGGACCTGGGATTGAGAGTCCTCGGCGGCGAGGATCGAGATCCTCAGCTCCTGGTTAAGCTCTTCGAAGCGGGCGCGGACGCGGGCGAAATCGGCGGGCAGACCCTCAGCTTGTTGGAGGATGTCACCGACGCGTTCATTCGCGCGGCGCCGGTCGAGGACGATCGAGCGTGGGTCATCGCGGCGGACCCGGGCGATCTCAGCGTCGATGCGGTCGCGTTCTGCGTGCAGGGATGCCAGTCGGCGGGAGCTGTCCGGGTCGGTGTCGATGGCCAGCTGTCGGACCGATTGGGCGAGGCTGACCAGCCGTGATTCGGTCGCGGTCTGGGGCGGGGTGCGCAGCTGTTCGAGCATGCGGATGGCATCGAATCCCGCCGCCGAGAGTTCGTAGGTCTCACCTCTCGCCGCTGTGGCCGGCCGCCGGACGAGGATCTCTGCCCTTCGCCAGTCGTCGCAGTAGGCCTTGGCCGTCCGTGTGGACAAGTCGAAGTGGTCGCGGAGTTCTTCGAAGTCCGAGTCGATGGACTCGTGGAGGTCTTCGGTGGAGATTCGGGTGCCGGGCTTGCCCAGGTGAGTACCCAACGTCGCGGCCATGACGGGGAGATGGTCGGCCCGCAGCATGCGCAGTGTGGCATTGGAGTCGAGCAGACGCCGGTAGGCGAGTGCTGAGCTGAGGGCAGACATGTCCTCTATTGTCTGCGCCGATGAGGCCTGTTGCCAATTTCAAGGACGTCGGGATTCATGGTTTTCGCAGGCAACGGCACAGTATTTTTCAGCCAGTGACAGGTCACACAGAATTCGCCACCTCGTTGCCGAATCGTTATAGAGTGTCCCGATGGTTCGGATACGACGATGGCCCTACACGTTCGCCATACTGCTCTCCCTCGCTGTCGCAGTGGTCGCCCTCTCCTCCTCGATCTACCTCGGGCAGCCACTCAAAGATCCAGACGGCTTCCTCGGCCCCGCCTATGTTCGGATGCCGTTGCTGGCGCTGCTGATCTTCGGCATAGGAATCTTCGTCGACGCGCTGCGAACCAACGGATGGAGACAGCTGCCGAGGGCGATGATCAAAGTCGTGCAGAACGAGTGGAACCTCCGCCGAGTGCTGTGCATCACCACCGGCATGATGAGCTTCTACATCTGCTACCTCAGCTATCGGAACCTCAAAAGCAACCTTCCGATCTTCCGCCACGGGGTCCTCTACGACCAGCAGCTTCTGCGATTCGACCTCTGGTTCGGAGGAGGGATTGACCCCGCGGTCGTCCTGCACGATGTGTTCGGCACCGGGGTCATGGCCCAGGTGCTCTCCCTCGTCTACCTCGCCTACCTTCCGCTCATCCCCATCAGCCTCGGCATCGTACTCATCCTCAACCGCAATCTCGCCATCGGCGCCTGGTATGCGACGATGCTCTGTCTCAACTGGGTTCTGGGCACAATCAGCTACTACCTCATGCCTGCTCTTGGACCGGCGTTCACCCGTCCTGATCTCTACAGCGGACTTGCCCAGACAGAGGTCAGCGACCTTCAGCAGTCACTGATCACCACTCGCCTCGACTTCCTCTCCGACCCGTCCGGCAGCGGGGTGATCCAAGGCGTGGCCGCCTTCGCCTCTCTGCATGTCTCCGTGACCTTCGCCGCTGCTCTCTTCATGATGCACACCCGGCAGCGTCGGCTGACGCAGGTTCTGACATGGGTGTTCTTCGGACTCACAGTGCTGGCTACCCTCTACTTCGGGTGGCACTACGTCATCGATGACATCGCGGGCATGGGCATCGGCTGGGCCGCAGTGTCCCTGGGCGCATGGGTCACCGGAAACAGACGCCAATCGGCGACGCCGCGTGATGGACTCCGGGCTGCTGATCCTGCTGGGGAACGGGCTCACGCCGAAACCGCCTGAGTGCCGAGGATCGGCGCCGAGGCCAGGGCCCGATCAGCCTCCATCCCTCCCGCCGAAGGTCTTCGGGTCGACTGGCCGGTCCTTCTTCGGCAGTTTCGCGACGACGAGGCAGTAGGACTCGAGGACCAGATCGTGTAGAAGTTCAGAGTCGAGTAGGTTCCCAGAATCGCCGCCTCTATCGCCAGTGCCGATGCCGACACTTTCGTCATCGTCGGTGCCAGCACCAGCCACGGTGACCCAGTGCTTCTTATTCATGTGATATCCGGGAGTGATCTCCTCATAGGCATCGCAAAGCACCTCGCCGTCGAGCGGGTCGATCTTGAGGTTGATGCTGGATACACCGCGTAGGTCGAAGTGCATCATGAACATCTTCCCGCGCACCTTGAACACGTCGTACTCCGGCCCGAACGGTTGCTCGATCTCCACAGACGGATACTGAATCGCCTGATCATGAGCCAGGGTGAGGACGGTGTCTGGATCCATGCTCGGATGCTAGCAAACGGCCATGACACGGGGTCCGCTGATTACCGTCGACCCACCAGAGCAGCGCCCGATAGACTCGTGCCCATGTCAGAAAACGCTCCGCGACTCCTTGTCGCCGCCCTCGGCGGAACCATCGCATCGACTTCGAACCAGTCTGGTGGCGTGGCCCCCGCGCTGAGCGGCGCGGAGATTGCCGCGGCTGCCGGCCTCGACCAGATCTGGCCGGACCTGCAAGCCGATTTCACCCAGGTGTCACAGGTCTCGAGCGCCAATGTCACCCTCGACATGCTCTTCGAGGTCCGGAAGTTGGCCCGCACCAGCGAGGTCGACGGCATAGTCCTCACGCAGGGCACCGACACACTTGAGGAGAGCGCCTTCGCGCTCTGGCTGCTCAACGACTCGGCCACCCACATCGCCGCCACCGGAGCCATGCGCAATCCGACCCTGCCCGGCGCCGACGGACCGGCCAACGTGCGCTCCGCTGCGCTGACCGCGCTGTCGCCACTGACGAAGAACCTGCCCGCCAGTCTGGTCTTCAACGATGAGATCCACGATCCGCGTTTCGTCCGCAAGTCCCACGTGACCTTGACCGCGGCGTTCTCCTCCGGCCCCGTCCTCGGTGCGATCGGGTGGATCAGCGAAGACACCGTCCGCCTCCCCCACGCGCCTGCTGCTGCAAGCGTCTCGCCGTTCGCGGGCCTCCCCCATCCGAAGACGCTGGCCAAGGTCGCCCTCACCGAGGTGGGGATGGGCGAACCCGAGGAGACGCTGACCCAGCTCATCGACTCCGACTTCTCCGGTGCCGTCCTCGCCGGTGTCGGCGGCGGACACGTACCCGAACATCTGGTGCCGACGGTGACCCGCCTCGGCGAGGCCATGCCCGTGATCCTGGCGTCACGGCCGGGATCGGGTGCGAGCTTGACGAATACCTACGGCTACCCCGGCGGTGAGATCGGACTGCTCACCTCCGGCCTCATTCCCGCGGGGATTCTCGACGCCCGCAAGGCCCGCATCGTTCTGACCTTGGCTCTGAGCCTGGGACTTGACCCCGCCGAGGTGTTCGCGGCGTTCGCGTAAGTGCTGCCTCCCGGAGTTCACAGGGAGCAGCAACTTCAGACCGCCTTCGTCGACCGACCGCGCCCCTCATCACCGTGACACCAAACAGTCGGTAAGTTCCGGTCGAAAAACTTGAGAAATTCGACCATAACTTACCGACTGTTTGTGATATCTGCAGGCCGTTGGTGTGTTCCGCAGGCTGCTAGGGAAATCTGCAGCTTCAACCTGCGCCTGTGTCAGCGCCGAAGGCTAACCGCCGCAGGCTGTCTCAGCTCTCGGCACCGACTGCCACGACCATCTTGCCGAAGTTGCGACCGTTGAGCAGATCGTTGAAGTACTCGGGAGCCTTGTCCAGACCCGGACGGATGTCCTCGCGGTAACGGACCTGTCCTTCCTTGACCCAGCCGCTCATCTCGGCCAGGAAAGCATCATGGTGCTTCTCGACGAACTCTGTCTGGATGAAGCCGCGGACGTTGAGTGACTTCGTGAGGATGTTGCCCATGAGCGCACCCGAACGGTCCGGTCCTTCGGGCAGCTCTGTCAGGTTGTAGTTGGCGACGAGCCCGCAGACGGGCACTCGTGCGTAGGTGTTCAGACGTGGCAGGACTGCCTTGAACACGTCTCCGCCGACGTTCTCGAAGTAGACGTCGATGCCCTGTGGCACCGATTCTTTGAGTTCGTTCTTGAGGTTGCCCGTCCGGTGGTCAAGCGCCACATCGAAACCGAGCTCGTTCAGGTGGGCGACCTTGTCGGGTCCACCAGCGATGCCGACGGCCTTCGCACCCTTGATCTTCGCGATCTGACCTACCACCGAGCCGACGGGACCGGTGGCGGCAGCGACGGCCACGGTCTCACCGGGCTGCGGGCGGCCGATCTCCAGGAGACCTGCGTATGCGGTGAAGCCAGGCATGCCCAACACACCGAGAGCGGTGCTGACCGGAGCGACCTCAGGGTCGAGACGGCGCAAGTGTGCGGCCTTCTCGACGGAGTACTCCTGCCATCCGCCGTAGCCGAGGACGGTGTCACCAGTGGAGAAGTCAGACGAATTCGACTCGACGACCTCGGAGACCGTGGCGCCGACCATGACATCGCCGACCTCGACCGGCTTCGCATAGGACTTCGCATCCGACATCCGACCGCGCATATAAGGGTCGAGCGAGAGGTACAGGGTCCGAAGCAGAACTTCACCATCCTGCGGCGTCGCCAGCTCCACTTCGTCGAGCTGGTAGTTCTCGGCCGTGGGCGAACCTACTGGGCGGGAGTTCAGGAGAATCCGGTGGTTAGTCGTCATGGACATGATTCCTTTCATCGACGCCGTGCACTGTCTGCGCACGGTCGCTTCTGGTCTGCGGACCGACAAGGCCGCGCCTAGCGCGTGTCCTGTAAGTGTCACCTGAGGCGGAGGACGAGGCTGGCGATGA